>NZ_JAUZVW010000003.1:0-394495 GCF_033441575.1 Flagellimonas baculiformis | reverse complement strand
TCGATCACAATGAGCTTAAAGGTTCTTTTCAAGTGTCAGATTAACCACAACTGTCAGGTTAAGTAGTGGCTAGTACAGATAATTCATCTTCACTAAACTATAACTGCACTTTCAATCCCTTAGATAAACTTATTGAAGCTTACGAGGAGAATAAAAAACTTTACGAGCGTCTTGTTCAAGCTGAAAAAGACAAAGTTGTTTACTTAGAAAAACTCAATGACAAAAATTAGTTGTTCTATTTCGATTTTGTAAAACAATATTGGACGAGGCTGTTTTGAATATGGTTGTTTTTAATGTTGGCCTTTTTCTTCCGTTACATTTTTTTTACTCTGTCGTAGTTTTTTTTGTCTCCCAATGCACCATATATATATTTTAACTGGGTAATTACATTATGCCTACTTGAATTATTGGGATTGGCTATCAGACAATCCTCCAAAACTTTTGCTCCTAGTTTGAAGAAAGCATCTTTTTGGGTTTTAAATTCGTCATATTGAGCAATGTCTGCTTTTGAATTGCCGAGCTTGTTCATTTCGTCAACCAATAAATTACCCTGATTAACATAAACTGTGGATAGGTTAAGGTAAGCATTGATGTAATCAGGGGCAATTCTAATTGCCTTTTTGTATGCGTCTTTTGCTTCCTGATAATTTCCTTGTTCTGAATTTATTACTCCAATATTGTATGCAAGGTCTGGATTGTTGGAATCAATTCCAGAAGCTTTTTTCATTAATTGTTTAAACTTGTCCTTATCACCCAAAGAGTAATAAAGGTTAGCTTTTCCTAAAATGAGGTTCACATCTCTTGGGTTAGCCAATATTGCCTCATCATATGATGCAATAGCTTTGTCTGTTTCACCAAGCTGTTGGTAAATTAATGCAATATTCTTATAAATCTCATTCTGTTGTTGTTTTTCCAATGTTACAATCCCATTCTTCAATAATAATAGGTAATATTTAAGGGCCTTTTCGTAATTGCCAGCATTCACATAACTTGAAGCAGCATAATATAAATAGATTTTTTCAAGCCCTGCTGAAAACTGAAATGCTTTAACCAAAAGCCCTGCCGCGTATTCATAATTTCCTCGCTTATTCTCGTCAACAGCTTTATTGACATATTCTGCCATTAAGGTTTCATTATAAAGATATAGTTCTATACCATCTTCATAATCAACTTCAATTTTACCACCATTGGCTTTTTTCCATCCATCGCTAATTGCTTTGATTCTTTTCGATTTACTTGGGTGAGAGCTTGAAGAATATTCACTGCCTAATTTATTCATTGCCCTAAGACTTTCATCCAATGTGGCTCCCATTTTAGCCAACACAAACCCTGAGAATTCATCGGCCTGTAGCTCGGAATCATGATTGTCAATACCGGAAATTAAGGTATGGCCATTCAAATGATGACCAATTTCATGAGCTAAAATACTTGTTGCACTCCAATCACTATTTGTGGCACCAATAACCCTTTGTAAAAATGCTTTATCATAAATAATGTATCTCTCCAAACTACCAAGTGAAGACATTACTGTCGCTGCTATTGCATTCTCTATATTGGGGCATTCTTTTATAATGAAGTTTCTGAATAGCCCTACATTGCTGAGTATCTTATCTACAGCCATTTCTGCCTGTTGATTGGACATATAACTATTGCTATTACAAGCCAATTTTATTTGACTCTCTGTCAAGTATTCTCTATATGCGCACATTTTGATCTCTTGTGCACTAATTGGACTATTAACAAAAAAAATGGTGGTTAGTATAAAAGCTTTAGTGAAATTCATTGGTTTTGGTTTGGTATTAATATATGTGGTAATACTAATATAGTGTTTTTTAGTTTGCTAAAAATCAAATATTTAGAATAAGGATGGTTAATCTTAGTTGCTGATTCATTATGAAGCAGACCGTGGCTAGAGAGTTACAAGAGTCCCAAATACTTACCTCTAACTTCAGCGCATGGATCCTGGACTATTTTTGTAGCGTTCGGGAAGATAAGCGTTGAACAAAAATAGGATAGGGCGCTGTCCTACTTTTTGCCATTTTCCTCCAGCCATTTTTGGTACAGTTCCTTTGCCTGCGGGCTCTCATCAAGGAATGTCCCATAATGTCCCATGGCACTGTCCCATCCTTTGATAAATGCTGCCTCTTCTTTCTTGGATATCCTTGATACCTGATAGATTGAAAAACCAAGAACCAATAGAATACAGACCAACAATCCCCAGGACAGTTTTATGGCCCAACTGGGCAATTGAATTGATTTCTCCACTTTGCCAAGGATCCTTTGCATCAATTTTTGCTGTTCCTCAATGGTCTTCTTTTGATTGTTACTGTAATCCTTTAAAAGTGCATTGATCTCAGTGGTATCCGGCCTCAATGGAAGGTTCCGGATGTTTTCGTGCACCTTTTCCAAACGGCCAATGCTCTTCTCAAACCCGTTGATCTCCTCGGTCAACAGTTCCGCTATTTCATCCAGTTTTGCCATGATATTCTGTTTAGATTCCTATTCCAGTGTCCCTGACCACTTTTATGGCCAGCTTGATGGTCTTCTTTATGATGGTCTTGGTTAGACTTGTTGGGACATTCACTGTCCTACCCAAAAGTTCCATGCTCTTGTCCTTGGCAATTCGCTGTGCCCTTTCCTTTTCAAAGTTCATTTGGCCCGCTATCCTTCCCATGGACATGGAACGGTGGACCTCGCTTCCCTTTAGGTTGGTTCCCTTGTACTCAAAACGGAAGCCCTGTAACTGGTTCTGCCTATTGATGCTCGGGATGACCTTTACATTGTTCTGCTCCATGGATTTGATGTAATGGTCAAAATCCCTTGGCCGTTCCTGGGCCATGACCTTTTCATGGATCCGCTGTATTTCAGATCGGAACTCCTGCATCCGGTACAGTTTTTCCTGCTGTGCCTCCCTTACCGTGGTAAGTTCCATCTGTCTGGCCACCCGCTCGGCCATCTGTTGGCTTCGCTTTCCGATGAAACTGTCATTGTAGGCCTTGCCCTCAAAACTTATACGGTTGGCATACAGGTGGACATGTAGATGCTCCTTGTCCCTATGGACAAATGCAACGGCCTGATGTTCCCTCAGCTTCATTTCCTTGAGGAACCGTTCGGTCATTTCCTTGAGCTGTTCGCTTTCCAATTTTTTGCCGTCCTCAATTGTGGGACTCAGCACAAAGCTCAGCGTATTCTTCCTGCATAGTTCGTTCTGCTCTTGGATGATCCTGAACTCCTCGGTGATCTCCCTTGGGGTCTCCCCAGCTAGATATTGGCTGTGGATGATCTCGGCTTCCTTCTCCTCATTCATCCCGTAGCTCATGGAAGCAGCTGTATGCGATATGGATTTTCCCATTCCTATCATTTCTTGAAATTTAAAAGGTGTTGCCGTATCTCCTTGGCCAGTTGGGCAGTTTCCTCTGCCAACTTTGGGTTCCGCTTCCGGAACATGTTGGTGATCAGTTTAAAGTTTCGCTGGTATTTGACCAATAGCTTATAGGCCTCGATCTGTTCGTCCGTCATCCGCTCCACGATCCGGTCTTCGAAGGCGGCACGTCGACAGTACTCACTGATGGAAAGACCACTCTTCCGGGCCTTGACCTTCAGCAGTTTCTTCTCGTAGACCGAGCACCGGAACTGGACGAACTCTTTCTTCATTTTCGCATCATCTTTTGCGACCTTCGGGAGTAAAAGCAAGATTTGTCATGACAATGACACATCTTGAATTCGTTGCCGGACTTCATCTTCAGAGCTTTTTACCATCCATTCGTTCATATCCTTGAAACCTTCATAGAGAGAGGACAAATCCCTGCTGTTCGGACACTTTTCCAATAACAGTTCCGTCATTCCCAATCCTGTTCCATCCCTATCTAGAAATAGCTTTACATCCTCGTATTCCACTATTTCGGTGATCATCCTTTTTACAAAGGCCGTGGTGTTCAATATCAAAAGTTCATGGCCGTTCCCGATTTCTGGCATTAGTTCCAATAGGGTGAGCATATCGAACATGCCTTCGGTAATGGCCAATTTCTTGAAGCTGCTCTCTATCATCGAAACATCCTTTGGCGATGTGGACCCTTTCCAATATCTGTTCCTCAGTTCCCAGCCTCCCGACCTGTTCTGGAGTCCTATGGCAAAATATTTCCGGCCACCTATTCGATAATGGATTTCCTTGCAAAGTTTTCTTGCGGTCTTGGTCGATATCTTTCTGGACCGCAGATAGGTCTGCAGGGCCCTGTGCTCGATTTCTTTTTCCTCAATGATTTCAATCGGATTGGTGCTATGTTCCGTTTTGGTTGGAATCGGCCGCCGATGAAAAGAAAAATGGTCCATGTTCCCGGACAATCGTTCCAATGCCTCCTTTATCGAACAGTTCTCCATTTTCATTACCAGGTCTATGGTACTGCCCCCTTCGAAGGTCCCGAAGTCTATCCAGTAGTTTTTCTTCAATGATACTTTGAAAGAGGCTTGGGTCTCGGTCCGGAACGGGCTGAGGAACCAAGCTTCTTTTTCCGTTTTCCGGACTGGAAAGTGCCCCGACTTGGCCAGCGTGGATACAATGTCAATGTTGCGGGCTTTTTCGCAGTCCATTCTTTTTTCTCTCATGGTTCTGTTTTTAATCGATTTTTGATGATTTGATGACAAACCTCTGGGAGACCCCATAAATACTGGTCGTTTCCCCGTCATCATTTTGTCATCGTTTCATCACTTTTGTTTTTTTCTTCATGGTACCTGTCATCATTTTTTATTTTGATGACAGAATGATGACAAAGTGATGACAGCCCAAACCCTTATGAACACTGGGCTTATATCAATCTGTCATCAAATCATCAAAATTTTGGACCAAAAATTTCTTTTTTATGGTAAAGTACCTTCCCTTGGCGTCCTCGGTGTTTATCTCGCCGGTGTTCCAGATGGTGATCTTTTGGTACTTGTTGGAATTGGGCTGGTTGTCCAGTTTCCAATCCTTTTTCAGCAACCGTCTCAATTGGGTAAGGTCGGTCTTGACCCTTGTGCGGTTGAGCATGTGCAGGGCATCGATGGGACAAAGGTCAACCGAGTCCATCTCGAACTTTTCCATGGCACTGAGCAATAGGCTGGCCAGTTCCTTCTCCACCCTGTTCCGGTTATTGTTCACCAGTTTCTTCAACGCTGGTGTATGGACCTGTTTTGGCGTGAACCACATCCGTGTTCTTTGCTTTGAACTAAACTCCCTTTTTGAAAGGAAATGCAAAAAAGCGGGCACTTCCTGGGCCAACTGGTCCAAGAAATCGGTGTCCTCTTTTTTAAGGGATGGGATCTTCCGTACCCAGAATCTCGTTTCATGGGCATCGATCTTGATAAAACTGTCCTCGTTGTTACTGCAAAGGATGAACTTGCCGAAAAACTCCACTTCCCGTTTATCCTTGCCCTTGGCCTCCAGTTTGTTCCGGTTGGTGGTGCTCAGGTATTTGATGCGCTCAGTAAGCTCCTCTTTGTTGAACAGTACCTCGTCAACGCATATCAGCAGCTTGTTGGCCCAGTCCGCATTGAACTGGCTTGCAAAGCTGTCATTGGTCAGATAGGTCAGGTTGTTTCCGAAGATTTCCTTTAACCATTTGAGAAATGTGCTTTTCCCAGTGTTCCTTTCGGTGGAGACCAGACAGAGGATGGGGAGCACCTGCACTGGTCTTTGGTAAAGAAGCTTCAAATAGTCCAGTCCCAATTCCAGCTGGTTTCCGAAGATATGCCTCAAAAAGGCCTGTGTCCTTTTTATGGTTCCCTCTTTCGGTTCGTGCGTTAAAGGGGAATAGGTATTGTAGAAACCATGGTGCTCCTTTTTGAAATCTACATGACAGGGAATACAGGCGAACCCGTCATATTTGGGCACCTTTCCCAAATAGTCCTTGCCATGGTCCTGCTTGATGATGTGCTCGTTCCATGGCACCAACTGCTCGTTGAAATGTCCGGATATGGTGGGATACTTCACGATTTTATAGAAAGACGTGCCAATGCGGACATATGGGATATTTTTCGACATGGCTCTCTCATTTTGTTGATACACGTCGGAACTTTCCATTTTTTCTCGCGCATTCCAACAGTTCCTTTTTGGAATAGAAAATTGAATTCCCAATTTGGTAATAGGGAATCAAATTCTTTTTCTTCCATTTGATAAGGCACTGTTCAGATCGCCCCAAGAATTTAGCAGCTTCCTTTTGGGTTAGACGGTCCTCCTCTGAATGGATCACCGATTCATTGGCGAGGTTTGTTCTTTGGAGCCTTTTGATTACCAATTCGATGGTGTTTTCAAGGTCTTTTTTTGTAAAGCCGTATAGAATGGGATTTGACATAGTTTAGAAGATTTTAATGAAACAATCAATTCATCGGCTAAACTAGGTGTAACATTAGGCTAAATCAGATTGCCTGATGAACCGGGTAAGCGGTTTTTGTGTATTGAAAATCAGCCATATAAGTTTTGATTTACGTTTGTAGGGGAGAGTGGGGACTATTGATGGAAGAGTTGACCACTATTTGAACATTTTTGGGTAATGTTCTTTTAAATTGACACCCTACAGTAAAAGTTACCTCCTGGTTTCCTGAGAAAATCCGTTGGCTTCGGTGAAAATTTCCAAATATTCTTGTCAATTTGGACTGAACCATACTGTGGAGATTTTGACGGTCATTTTTATCATGATACATTAATTATTTGAAGGGCTAGGGAGCTTTAATTGGCATAATGCAACAAAATTATTTTATACCTTAATTGATTGATAGACAAATGGAAGTTCCAAGGGTGGAAAAAATAATGAATCAAATACTGGCCGAGGCAGATATAGCTATAAACAAGGGAGATTTGGAAACCTACTTGTTTAATATACGCTTACTTTTTAAGAAAATATCTTGTGACTGTTTTATAGAAGGACACCAGGAAACTCTAGAAAAACATCTAAAAATAATTAATTCTCTATTTTTTGACGGGAATAGTTTCGAATACAATCTTGCTTGTGGATTTTTAAAATTGTATTCGGACATATATGAACCTGCTCCAAAGATTGTTTTGTTTAGAGCGAACGAGGATAAAACTTCAGCTATTTATCATTTAAAAAAGGCAATAGATTTAAAGGATAATGATGATTTGTGTTATTCTTTAGCATCTAAAGCAGAGTTCAAAAGCAAATCTAAATTGAACAAGCAGTCTTGTTTAGAGTATGCTCATAAGGCAGTGAATATGAACCCAAGCGCTAATAATTATTTTGCTTTGGGGCAAGCACAAGGCAATTGCAATAAATTTAATGAGGCAATTCATAGCTTTTTAGCAGCAATTGATTTAAACAATAATTTTCCCCATGCCTATAGATACATTTATAGAATATATCTATGGACCAGGGAGTATGAACGAGCAAAAGAATATGCCCAACTTGCGATTTCAAGATTTAATGATAAGTGGTCATATTATTATTATTCTAAAATACTGATAGGTCTCCAGGATTATAAAGCAGCCTTAAAATACTCAAAAAAAGGGTTAAATCTCTTTCCTTCAGAAAGGTTGTTTAATCTTTTGATAGCTGAAATCCTAGAGCATATGGGAGAAATTAAAGAATCGCTACACATGTATGAAATTGTTTCCTCTTCTAAGATTGAGGAGTCAGAATATGCCAGAAATCAAATAAAAAGAATAAATAAAATAGAAATAGCGAGAAAACTCCAAAAGGCCAGCGATTTTTATGATTTAAAGGATTATAAAAAATCAATAGAATGGTATGAACAAGTGATTTCTGAAATTGAGAAATCTCATATCAGAAAATACCTGTCTGCTAAAGTTAAATTAAAGCATGGAGAAATTCAGATTGACACAATACATCCTATTTATAAGAGATTAGAGGAGCTTATGGAATTGGCGTCATCTACTAAATACGACCCTAAACTTTCTTTTTACACCCAAGAATATAGAAGTGTAAAAAATATTAAAGAGTACTATGAAGATGATTTAATAAAATTCGGGAAATATAAAGGAGAAATATTAGAGGAAATAATATACAAGGATGCTGAATATATCCTCTGGTGTATTATCAATTTGGACCATTTTTTCCTGTATAATAAAACCTTGATACGATTGTTTGCAAGCATTAATGAAAACAATTCTTTACTCGAAGAAGCAGTTTTGAACAATTTATTAAAGTCCCAGTTTTACTATAATCGGAAACCTGATAATTATTGGGAGGAACACAATGTTGACCATGACGGTGATTTTAACATTAACAACACAAGTGATTTCTACAATGATTCTTTAGACATGGATCAACAATCACCAGAATTTTGGGACAGAGTCTAGTTTTATTAAGAGGTGGGGGTTGATCGTTTTATCAAGCATCAGGCGTTGAATGATGCTGAAATTAAAACTGAAAACATCACACAAGTTTTTATTTAACTTTTTAAGGGAGGGAGGAGCCTATTGATGGAAGAGTTGACCTCTATTTGCACATTTTTGGGCAATGTTCTTTTAAATTGATACTCTTCCGAAAAGTTCTTTCTCCATGTTTGCCGGGAAAATCCATTACTTTCAGTGAATATTTCCAAGATTCTAGTCAATTTGTGGTGTGAATTCTCTGTTGTAGAACTTATGATAACGCCTTTGATAATCAAGTACCTTAGTAAGGCAATGAAGGTTAAAACTTCATCTTGGGACAATTCGGTATAGTAAGGATGAAAGATATTCCTCAAATTATATTTGCAAGGGTAGTAATCTGAAAATCCAGTATAACAGGCCGTAAATTTTTTGGCGTTTAAATTTGGTAAGTATCTTTTACAATAAGAATCAAGAACAAGGGCAAACTGCTTTTGGGTGATTCTACCGTTCAGGATAATCCTATTTTCCAGATTAACAGAAGTGACATTTTGATTTATATCGATTAACATTGCCTTCAAACCTTTGGCATCCAAGGTTACACCATTGCTGCCAATATTGATGTTTATAGCCAACGCTTTGTGTATCTCATTCATGGAATTTAGAACCGAAGCATCGCTCGCATTCTCCATCGTTATGGCCAATGCTCTTTCCACGGCAATCTTATAACTGAAAAATGAACGGACCCATTGTGATTTATTTTTTTGATTTTTGATTTCACTGTTTAGTCTTTCAAAAGTGAGTTCCGATAACAACCGGATTTTGAACTTTTTGGAGGAAAGATTTTGGATGAGTGTTCTTGTGATTTTTGGGTAAGTTTCAAATGCGCACATAAAGCTATCAAAGCCCATATCGTTCTCCCTTATGGATTTGATCAGGTATTTGTGAAACATCCTTTTTTCTGTTTCGTCCAAAGCTTGATAAAGGGACATTGAACAATTGGAGTATTTGACGACATTAAAATCTTTTGGAGCTTTAAGGATACCGCTGAAATAAATAAAAAGAACCCAACCAAAGCTTATGAAAAGGAAGGCCACTATGAATTTTTCCAGATTGGCCCCGGGGAAAGTTACCAATTCCCAGAGCGAAATGCCCAAATAGAGCAATAGGGCTATAAAAACTATCGGCAGGGTCAAGAACAAGGTATACTTGTTCTTGGCAAGTATTTTATGGGCAATATAGTCATAGGAAGATGTCATATCATTTAATGTTTTCTTATTTCACAAGATTCCAAGTGTTGTCCATTTCCTTCTGTTTAAAGTCTTCGGCTATATCGACATAGCGTTTAAAGGAAGCTTCATCCTTGTGTCCAGTAATGTTTCTGACCACCATTTCCTTCATGCCAAGGACCAAACTATTGGTAACAAATGTCTTTCTGGCCGTGTGGCTGGTAATCAGGTCATGTTTGGCCATGGTTTTATCGATTCGTTTCTGCCCTATGTATCTAGTAATAGTGATTTGGGTATTTATTTTGGCTTTTGAACAACACTCTTTTATATACTCATTGAATTTCTGATTTGAAATAGTGGGAAGAGGCTCATATATTGTTCCCTTGTAGCGTTCTAAAATTTCTAAGGCATATTTGTTCAAGGGGATTTTTTGGTCAATGGTCTTCGTTTTTACAATAGTGATTTTCAAATGATCTGAAAAGACATTTGAAGATTTAAGGTTCATGATGTCACTAAAGCGTAACCCGGTAAAGCACCCAAAGCAATAAATGTCCCTTATCTGAGCATATTTTTTGGATTTAAAATCGAATCGGTACAAAGCCATCAATTCATCCATCGTCAGATAGATTACCTCAATACTGTCTTCGGTCCTTCGAAATTTTTTAAACTCTAGATTATCGTGATAACCCCGCTCATAGGCCCAATTCATAAAGGTCTTAAGGATAGAGACCAGTTTTCCGAAGTAATTGTTCAGGGTTTTACGATTCTTGAAACAATAGTCCCTAAATTTCTCATAGAAATCCATATTGATATTATCAAAACGCAGTTGGTAGGAAACCTCGTTTTGAAAATCCTTTAGAAACCCTGAGACGGTGTTGTATTTTTTTATGGTGCCATGGGCTTTTATGGTTCGGCTGGTTTCAATGAACTCATCGAAACTTTCAAAAAATTTGGGAGCCAATGAATTTTCTCCGAAGGATCTATCATCTAGCTTCTCTTCTATCAATTCTGCGCTGAAAGGGATATTGTTCAGATGGAAGTAACGAAAAACGGTAAATACCTTTTCCCTAAACTCATCGAGCTTAAGATTGAATTCGATATGGTTGTTGTAATCTTCTTTTTGTGTATTGGGTTTGATTCTTTGATTCTTCCAATGTCGTGGCAATACTTTTACCCCTGTAATATTTTTTCTGATTCTTATCCCTTTAAAGGTAATTGTTGCCCTGACGGGCAAAGTTCCATCTTTTTTTTGCTTATCGTTACGGGTCGAGAACGTTAGTTGCATTTAATGCAGATTAATATGATTTGAATTCATTTAGATTAAAATGGATAAAAAGGGGGGCAAAACAGGGGGCAAATAAATACAATTTGAATGCTAAAATTGGTTTACCTTCATTCTTCCCAGCCCTTATATAGCATAAGATACGGAATGTTAGGCGATTATAAAATAGTGTAGAAAAAAATTACTCCAGGTGGGACCACGGAAAACCCTTTCAAGTCAAAGATTTGAAAGGGTTTTTAATTTTAACAAAAAGCGCCAAAAGCGTGATTTCAACATTTATATCCCCTGCAAACCCCAAGTTTTATCTAGGCTTTCATACATTCTGTTCGCCTCCTTCTTTTTTGATTGTTGCGGATAAAGGGTTGTCGTTCAGCGAAACATCGTCCAAGCATTCATAATAATTGTTAAATTGAGCCAACTAAGAATATACTAAATGAGCAAATTTTATTTCAACGAGGAACAGGAATCCTACGATGCCATCGTGGTGGGCACGGGCATCAGCGGCGGTTGGGCGGCCAAGGAACTGTGCGAAAAAGGTCTCAAGACCTTGGTCTTGGAACGTGGCCCCATGAAAAAACACCGTGAGGACTACCCCACGGCCAATTTGGACCCCTGGGACCTTCCCCATCGCGGACAATTGACCAGAGAACAAAAAGCCAGACAGGAAAAACAATTGCGGACTGGCTATTTGGGCAACTCCGCCCATAACTTTTGGTTCGTGGATGATGTGGACCATCCCTATAACGAAACCAAGCGTTTCGATTGGCAGCGGGGTTATCACGTAGGAGGCCGCTCCATTATGTGGGGCCGCCAAAGTTACCGCTGGAGCGACATCGACTTCAGTGCCAACAAAAATGATGGTATTGCGGTGGACTGGCCCGTGCGCTATAAAGATATTGCCCCTTGGTATGACAAGGTGGAAAGCTATATCGGTGTTTCCGGGGAAGCCTTGGGACTGCCCCAATTGCCGGACGGTATTTTTGAGCCTATGATGGAGCTCAACTGCGTGGAGCAGCATTTCCGCGAAAAAGTGGCCGAAAATTTTGATGGCCGGGTGGTCACTGCAGGGCGTACGGCACACATCAACAGTGATAAAAAATTTGAGGGTGACGGCCGTGTCCGTTGCCAATACAGGAACCGTTGTATCCGAGGGTGTCCTTTCGGGGCCTATTTCAGCAGTTTGTCATCTACCCTGCCCGCAGCGGAGAAAACAGGAAATCTTACCCTAAGACCGGACAGCATCGTTCACGAGGTCATTTACGACCCGAACACCCAAAAGGCAACGGGTGTGAAGGTCATCGATAGGGAAACCAAAGAGCAGTTCGAGTTCAAGGCCAAGGTCATCTTCCTTTGTGCCTCGGCGATAGCATCGACCTCTATTTTGATGCAATCCAAATCCGACAGGTTCCCCAATGGTCTTGGAAATGATTCGGACCAATTGGGAAGAAACATCATGGACCACCACCTCGGTGTGGGTGCCAGTGGAAAGTTCGACGGTTACGAGGACAAATACTATAAGGGAAGAAAGCCGAACGGCATCTATATCCCAAGGTTCAGGAATTTGGGCGATGGTTCCAATTCCGACAAATTCATCCGCGGATATGGCTACCAAGGCGGTGCCGGAAGAGGCAACTGGGAGGAAGCCGTAGCAGAGCTTTCCCATGGCAAAGAGTATAAGGACGCCATGCTGAATGCCGGTGGTTGGACCTTTGGAATGGGAGGTTTCGGCGAGGTACTTCCTTACGAGGACAACCGAATGACCCTTGATTATGACAAAAAAGACCAATGGGGCCTTCCCACCGTCACGTTCGATGCCGAATTCAAGGACAACGAATGGAAGATGAGGGAAGATATGAAGGAACAGGCCGTTGAAATGCTTACCAAAGCAGGGTTGAGGGATGTCCAACCGTTTGATAACCCAGGGGCCCTCGGGTTGGGTATCCACGAGATGGGTACGGCACGTATGGGCCTTGACCCTAAGACCTCCGTGGTCAACGGGAACAATCAGGTACACACCTGCAAGAACGTGTACGTGACCGATGGGGCCTTTATGACCTCGGCCAGTTGTGTGAACCCTTCGCTCACCTACATGGCATTCACCGCAAGGGCTGCCGATCATGCCGCCCAAGAACTTAAAAAAGGAAACATCTAATGGAAAGAAGATCAGCACTCAAGAACATGGGGATGGCCTTCGGCTACGCCGTGGCGACCCCTACACTGTTAAGCCTGCTCCAGAGCTGTAAGGACAAGCCGTCCTACGCCGAATGGACCCCCAGCTTCCTGAGCAAGGAACAGGGCCAGGCCTTGGCCCTGACCGTGGACGTTATCCTTCCGAAGACCGATACCCCATCGGCCACCGAAGTGAACGTGCATACCTTTATCGATTCTTACTTGAATGAGGTGATGCCTTTGGAACAAAGGGATTTCACCATGATGAAGATGGAGATGTTCTACGATAAGGTACTGGAGAATTCTGGCAAGGAAAATCTCTCGGACCTGGAGGCGGAGGATATCGATTCCGTACTGACGACCTATCTTAGGAAGCGTACCGATGAAGAAGAGGAAGCGCACATGATGGCTGTGATGGGCTATTTTCAGACCAAACAGCAGGGGGGTGAGGCCACCCTGGATCCAGAAGTGGCTTGCTACACTTTCGCCAACGAGCTTAGGGATTTGTCCATATGGGTTTACAAATCCTCCGAGATGGTCGGCGAAGAAGTACTGGCCTACCTGCCCATCCCAGGGGAATATGTTGCCTGTGGAGATGTGCAAGAACTCACGGGGGGAAAGACTTGGTCCGAATAGACCTGATCATACCACACTAAAAGGGCTTCCCATTTCGGGAGGCCCTTTGTGTTTAACCCATCAAACCCAAAAAAAGCAATGGGATGGTAAGTTCATGCTGCGACTGTTTAATTTCCTACTCAGAAATCCTTAATTTTCAACATAATTCAAACTAATTCAAAAAATGATCTCAAAAACCAACACACCAAAAGCACTGCTGGCCACAGTGTTTTTTCTAGCCTGTGCTTCTTTGGCCGTGGCGCAGAAAGTCCCATCCCCTAAAGATGTCTATGGATTTAGGGTGGGAGACGATTACAAACTGGCGGACTATGCCCAGATTGAAGATTACCTGACCCAATTGGACAATGCATCCAATAGGGTGAAGAAAATTGAATTGGGGGAAACCGTTCTGGGCCGAAAAATGTATTTGCTGTTCATTTCCTCGGAGAACAATCTGGCCCAATTGGACAAATGGAAGGACATCAGCACCAAATTGGCGCGGGCAACGGTGAGTGACCAAGAGGCCGTGCAACTGTCACAAGAGGGAAAGGCCATTGTTTGGGTCGATGGGGGGATGCACTCCACCGAACTGGCACACGGGCAGATGACGTCCGAGCTGGCCTACACCTTGGCCACTTCCGAAACGGCGGAAATGAAGAAAATCCGTGAAAATGTGATCACCCTGCTCATGCCCGTAATGAACCCCGATGGGCTGGACATTGTGGTGGACTGGTACCGAAAGAACATGGGCACGCCCTATGAAACCTCACGTCCCCCGGTACTCTACCATTACTATATGGGGCACGACAACAACAGGGATTGGTTCATGAACAACATGCCGGAAACGTACAACGTCACCAAAATTCTCTACAACGAATGGTACCCGCAGATTGTGTACAACCACCACCAATCTTCCCCTGCTTGGACCAAGATTTCCCTACCGCCCTACGCCGATCCGGTGAACCCCAAGATACACCCAGCGGTCACTGCGGCAGTAAGCGAGGTGGGCTCGGCCATGACCAAGCGTTTTTCATTGGAAAACATGCCCGGCGCCATTGCGGATAACTTCTACACCATGTTCTGGAACGGTGGCGGGCGAACCGTTCCCTATTACCACAACATGATCGGTATCCTTACCGAAACAGGACATACCACACCGACTCCAAGGTTTTACGATCCCGAAAAATTGCCCAAGACCGTTGCCGGAGGAACCCCCACGGATGGTACGGACATTATGTACCCAGACCCATGGAAAGGCGGAGAGTCGCACTTCAGGGATGCCGTGGACTATATGTTGACGGCCACTTGGGCCACATTGGACCTGGCTGCGGATAGAAAAGAGAACTACCTTCACAACATCTATAAAATGGGGAAATCGGCCATTGAAAAGAACAAGACCGAAGGCCCATTTGCCTATATCATCGACAAGAACCAATGGGACTCCTTTGAGGCCGTGAATTTGGTAAACGTACTCCTTCGCGGAGGCATTGAGGTGGAACAGGCGACCAAGGACTTTACCGTGAACGGCAAAAAATATGAGAGGGGGACCTATGTGATCTATGCAGGCCAAGCCTTCAGGCCCTATCTTTTGGACCTTATGGAAAAACAGGACTATCCGACACGTTTCCAATATCCTGGTGGCCCTCCGGATACCCCTTACGATTTGGCCGGATGGACCTTGCCCATGCAGATGGGGGTCGATGTGGACAAGATCAAGGAAACCTTCAAGGCCCCAACGGAAAAAGTATCGACCCCACAGGTGGGTTACTACGAAGGAAATACTGCCAAAAACGGTTCCTTCGGATATGCCCTTAGCGTGAACACCAACGCCTCGGTGGCCGCTACCAACAAGATTTTGAAAGCTGGCGGAACGGCCTTCAAGGCGATGACCGAGTTCAAGGCG
Organism: Flagellimonas baculiformis; assembly: GCF_033441575.1. Classification (NCBI taxonomy): domain Bacteria; kingdom Pseudomonadati; phylum Bacteroidota; class Flavobacteriia; order Flavobacteriales; family Flavobacteriaceae; genus Flagellimonas; species Flagellimonas baculiformis. The sequence goes on along the minus strand of NZ_JAUZVW010000003.1, from coordinate 378,977 downwards.
GGGAAATCAACTTTTCCAGCAGGGTCTTTTGTCGTTTCCGGGGATGATGCCCTAGTGGAGTCCCTTGCCAAAGAATACGGCCTGGAATTTACCGGATTGGCCGCTAAACCAGAAGTCCAGCTAACCAAGATCCATCTGCCCAAAGTAGGACTCTATAAATCGTGGGTGCCCAATATGGATGAGGGGTGGACACGATTTGTAATGGACGAGTACGCCTTTGCCATGGACACTTTGCACGATGCTGACATCAAAACCGTGGATCTGTCCAAATATGACGCCATCATTTTGCCCTCCCAACGACCCAAATCCATACTCCACGGAAACAGTATTTTGGACATGCCCGAAAAGTTCACTGGGGGAATTGGCCTGGACGGTTCCGTGGCCCTCAGCAAATATGTAAAGGATGGTGGTACCTTGATTGCTTTTGACGAAGCCAGTAATTTCGTCATCGAGCAGTTCGGACTGCCATTGAGTGATGCGACGGAAGGTGCGGACAGCAAGGATTTTTTCATTCCAGGATCGCTCATCAAAACAGGGATAGACACCTCACACCCTATTGCTTTTGGCATGAAGGACACTGTTGCCGTTTCCTTTAACAGGAGCAGGTCATTCACCATAGACAAGCAAAGCAAGACCGGTGAGGGGGGGAAAGAGGACATCAAGGATGCCCCGGCCCCCGAGGTAGAGGTGATTGCCACCTATGCCGCCAAGGACCTGCTCATGAGCGGATGGGCCTTGGGAGAACAAAGGTACATTGCAAAAAAACCTGCATTGGTCAAAACGAAATACGGCAAGGGTTCCTGTGTGCTGTTTGCCTTCAGGCCGCAGTTCAGGGCACAGCCCCGCGGCACATACAAGCTCATCTTCAATGCGATTTACGAAGGCGCTTCGGAATAAGACGGTAATTCCAGTGGAATTTTGTCAGTTCGAGTTCATTTTCGTAGCAACGTGCAGAAAATGAGTATCGAGAACAAGTTTTTCTTCAAAATAAACAACAGTAAATAGTTGTATAAAAGCCCATCAACCTTGATGGGCTTTTTTGTTTTCGAAGAACCAATAACCCGTGATGCTTTTGCAATGTAGATTTAATCCCTTACCCAAACCCACTCCAAACTTTCGGTTTCCTCCAGTTCTTGTTTAAAATCATTTTCAGAGGGAACGGCATCGCCAATGATTAGTCTTGTAAAACTGCCCAAGTTGAAATTTTTGATGATTCCCTCAATCTGTTCCTTAGCTTTTTCAACGCCGGACTCAAGCACGAACCAATAATTTGTTTTGACATAACCATCCTCAGATTCGCCGAAATAGGTTTCCCTACCTCCCCAAGCACCAAGGTTGTTCTGGAAAAGCCGAAGTGAAATTATGGGCAAGGCTGCATCGTATCTTTCCCAATCGTTGGTGTTGGCGGTTTTGTGAATTTCGAGGTCGATGTTCACAATCTTTTCATGTCCATTCATAATAAATTGTATTGATAATACACCAAACCTAATCCAAAAGAAACGGAACTGTTTCCCAAAATTGATGGATGCCCCTTTTCATTTGACGGATGAAAGGATTGAGCCATATGGGAGAGCGGTTTTTATGAAAAATATAGGTCGTTTACCTAAAAAGAATCGCAATCGCTGCAATGGCATTTACAATCAAAACAGGCATTTGTAATTTTTCTCAAAGACCAATGCTTGGGCAAGTTAAGTGTGGTTTTGTCCTTCCAGTTCCCTCGCAATCCACAAAAAGCTGTCCTCGACCTTTGGAAAAACCTGTTCTTCCGGAACCAAATCGGGAATAATATCAATACTTTCAATAAGTTGTTTAGGTTGTTCCCTCAGGCCGGTTAAAACGGTCTTCACGTTTTTCTGGGATAAATCAAAAATAATGGTTTCAAGAGCGTAGACACCAGACTGGTCAATATGTGGTACGCGATCCATTCGGATAACCAGTATTTTTATGTTTTCACCAATATTTTTTACCTGATCCTGAAAGTAGGACGTAAAACCAAAAAACAACGGACCATTTAAATGCTTGATAAATACTTGGTCCTTGAATCTCTCGTAGAAACTCTCCTCATCGAGCCATGGCCTTTCGCCAGAAAAACCCGCAAGGGTGCCCACTTCCATTCCTTTTTCGCCAATATCGCTGGCACGTTTCATAAACAACAATGCTGCAAGGGTTACCCCAATGCCAACGGCTTGGATCAAACTGCCAAATGTGGTCCATAACAAAACAATGATCAATACCACAGAATCTGCCTTGGGCATTACCTTGATGTGCTTAAGACCGCGTGTATCTATGATTTTAAACCCAATGGGAATCAATATGCCTGCAAGCACGGCCAAGGGAATATAGGCTGCGAGTGAACTCAATCCCAATAAAACTGCTAAGAGAAACGTTCCGTGCAAGGCTCCTGAAAGCCTGGTTTTACCTCCATTATTGATGTTCACGACAGTACCCTTTGTGGCCCCAGCGCCAGGTATGCCGCCAATCAAGGCTGCGACCATATTGCCAATACCTTGGCCAATCAGCTCTCGATTGCTATTGTGCTTGGTCTTGGTCATGTTATCTGCAATTACCGAGGTCAGCAACGAGTCGATTGAACCCAAAACCGCCAAGACCAGTCCGTATTCCAAAACCATAAAATAGGCATCGCTGTCAATGCTGAAAAGACCCTCTATTTGCAGGGATGGCAGACCCGATGGAATTTCGCCAATGATCGGAACATCCCAATTTATAAAGTAGGAAAAAATGGAAACGGCAATCAGGGCCACAAGCGCACTGGGGATGGTCTTATTGATTTTGGGAAATACGTAATAAATGATCACCGTCATTGCTCCCAACACCAAGGCCTGCCAATTAAAGTCAGAGAACAATCTGGGCAAATCCGACATCACCTTTATAGTGGATTTTGCCGAATCCAAACCAACGAACGGAAATATTTGCAAGATGATGATAATGAGTCCCACACCGCTCATAAAACCTGAAATTACAGGATATGGAAAATATTTGATGTACCCGGCAATGTTGATGAATCCGAAAATTATCTGTAATAAGCCGCCTACCAAAAAACTTAAGATAATGATGCCCATTGCACTTTCCAGACTGCCTGTCAAGTCAATGGCACTGGCCACCAAGGTTGCCGAAACCACGGTCATGGGACCTGTAGGTCCACTGGCTTGGGTTTTTGTACCACCGAACAAGGCGGCAAGGATACCAATTGCGATTGCGCCATATAGTCCCGAAATTGCTCCAAGACCAGATTGCACACCAAAAGCCAATGCCAGCGGCAGCGCAACGATTCCTGCCACAAGCCCACCTGTAATGTCTCCTTTTAAATATTTAGTGTCGTAGAATTTTGCCATAATTTGGAAAAGGGTTTTGAATAAGTTCGTTTTTTCCTAAAATAACAAATTTTGCAACCAAACATAGGCCATGGCCTTTTTTATGCCAATCTCAAAGCATTCTTTTTTGAAGTAATAGTTATAAATTCATGTTTTGGGAACCTATCTGCCCACTGGACTATCATAGGGCTACAACCAGAATACCTTAGGGTCGAAGCACCCCAAAGTAAATGACCTTCGAATGGCCATTACCTAAAAAGAATCGCCACGGCACCGATTGCCGTCACCACCAAAATAAAACGCTTGTAATTCTTTTCGTTGATTTTTTTTACGAGGAAAACACCTAGAAAAAGCCCAACAAAAATGGCAGGGAGCAATTTTAGGTTGATCAATAGACTTTCCGCGGAAATGGTGTTCCACACAAAAACATGGAAGGGCAACTTGAACACGTTGGTGATGAAGAACAACCAGGCTGCGGTGCCCACAAATTCGTTCTTGGGCAGGCGCATCGCCAAAAAGAAAATATTGGTAAAGGCCCCTGCAAGGTTTCCGATCATGGTGCAAATGCCCGCCAAGATCCCCATGGAACCCGCAAACATCCAGTGGGAGGGCACACTTTCAGATTTTCGCCTCTCCCACCACAACAGTAGGCCCAAGCTGAGAAAGATGACCACCACCATGCCCCATTTGAACTCCCGTTCGGGCAAATCCTTTCCGATAAGCACCCCGATGAGGATGCCCGCAATCATCCAGGGAATGAACTTGAAGATGTATTTCCATTGGGTGTGCCGATTGTAATAGATCACGGCAAAAATATCGCCCACGATGAGCAAGGGGATAAAAAGACCCGTTGAAGCCCTAGATCCGAAGGCAAGGGCCATGAGGGTCACATTGAAGATGGACATACCCTTGAGTCCCGCCTTGGAAACGCCCATCAGAAAAACGGCTGTGGCGGCCATGACCCATGCGGCAACTGAAATTTCGGTGAAAGTGGGAAGAAACATGCAGAATTTTTGCTCGTTCACAAAAGTAACCCAAAAAAATGACCCATAACCCGGTGTGAATTAGGTCGGAACCTGTCAGTTTGAGCCTAGGACCTGTTCTCGATACAAAATTCCGCTGGAATTTCACTCAAACTGACCTATTCCAATCAGAATGAACAACAAGTTATCTGAAATCCCATCTGATCAATCTGGGAATAATAGGTTATGGAATCGGGAAAAGAACCCCCAATCAATTCCGAAGTTCCAGAAGCCTCGCCACATATTTGCCCACTACATCAAACTCCAGGTTCACCTTAGTACCTACTTTGTAGGTATGGAACCGGGTGTGCTCAAATGTATAAGGAATGATGGCCACGCTGAAATGGTCTTTTTGGGAATCCACAACGGTCAGGCTCACGCCATCCACGGTGATGGATCCTTTTTCAATGGTGACGTTGTTCAATTTGGGATTGTATTCAAAGGTGAAGACCCAGCTGCCATCCTTCTGCGCAATGAAAGTGCACACAGCCGTCTGGTCCACATGGCCTTGGACGATATGGCCATCCAACCGCGCTCCGAGCACCATGGCGCGCTCCAGATTCACCTCATCCCCGACCTTAAGTTGGTCCAGGTTCGTCTTGTTCAGCGTCTCTTCAATAGCAGTCACCTTGTATTGGTCGTTGTTTAAGGAAACCACGGTCAGGCAAACGCCATTGTGCGATACGCTCTGGTCTATTTTCAGTTCCGATGTAATATCCGAAGAAACGGTGAGGTGCAGATTGCCCCCTTCTTTTTCAAGCTTTTCCACTTTCCCCAAAGTCTCTATGATCCCTGTGAACATGTGTCTTATTAATTGACTAGTTTTGTAATGCAAAAGTAGCCATAACGGCAATGATTTTATGGAAGAAAGTCAAAAAATACGGTTGGGGATCTCCATTGGGGACATCAACGGAATTGGATGCGAAGTGGTGTTGAAAACCTTTGAGGATGCAAGGATGTTGGATTTTTGTACCCCGGTCATTTTCGCATCGAACAAGACCATAACACAGCAAAAGAACGATTTGGGGATAGACCTTACCTTCAACGGGGTAAGGGAGGCCTCGCAGGCCGTTGAGGGCAAGATCAACATCGTGAACGTGTGGAAGGAAGTCCCCCAGATTGAATATGGCCAAGCCACCAAAGAAGGAGGTGCCTATGCCATAAAATCGTTGAGGGCCGCCGTGCAAGCACTGAAAGAAGACGCCATTGATGTTTTGGTGACGGCCCCCATCAACAAGAACAACATACAGGCAGAAGACTTCAAGTTTCCCGGCCATACCGATTTTCTGGCCCAAGAGCTCAAAGGCGAAAGCCTGATGTTCATGGTGGCCGATTCGCTGCGCGTGGGATTGTTGACGGACCATATTGCAGTGAAGGATGTGGCGCAGGCCATAACCCCAAAGTTGATCCGCAACAAAGTGGTGACCATGGAAAAATCCCTAAAGATGGATTTTGGCATCCGAAGGCCCAAGATCGCGCTGTTGGGCATCAACCCGCACAGCGGGGACAATGGCACCATTGGCGAGGAGGACGATAAGATCCTGAAACCGGCCATCCAAGAACTGTTCAACAAAGGCACGTTGGTCTATGGACCTTATTCCGCGGACAGTTTTTTTGGCTCCAACACCCATAAGAACTTTGATGCGATCTTGGCCGCGTACCACGATCAGGGGCTGATCCCGTTCAAGACCCTTTCCTTTGGAAAAGGGGTGAATTACACGGCAGGACTTGATAAGGTGCGTACATCGCCCGACCATGGGACCGCCTATGAAATTGCAGGAAAAGGACAGGCAGACGAGAGCTCGTTCAAGGAGGCTGTGTTCACCGCCATACAGGTATTCAGGAACAGGACCGAGTATCTGGAATTGACCAAAAACCCATTGCAAAAGCAAAAGACACGACGGGCAAGCTAAAAAGTTGGCCCTGAAGTGATATTTGTTTGCTGTGGAATTGCAGTTTTGCAAATAAGTAGTATCTTTGCACCCGCCTTTAGAGGCTGGTACACAAACCTTAAGTGTAGAAATGATGAAGCTGAAAGAGTTTAATATCCCTTTTTCAGGTCTGAAGCTGGGAAAACATGAATTTGTGTACGAGATTGAAAATGCGTTCTTTGAATCTTTTGACTATCAAGAGTTTAACGGAGCTTCAATCCAGGTGAAAGCCATCTTGGAAAAGATGAACACCATGATGGAGCTCAAGATCAAGGCCAAGGGAACGGTGAATGTGGATTGCGACCTGACGGGAGAGCCCTATGACCAGCCCATCAGTTCAGATCTGCACCTCGTGGTCAAGTTTGGGGAAGAATACAATGATGAGGACGATGAGATCCTGATCATACCCCACGGAGAACACCAATTCAACATCGCACAATATATATATGAAATGTTGGTGTTGGCCGTTCCACAAAAACGGGTGCATCCCGGTGTTGCGGACGGAACGTTGAAGTCGGACATCTTGGAAAAGCTCGAAGAGCTACAGCCAAAAGAGAAAAAGGAACAAACGGACAAAACAGATCCCAGATGGGACGATTTAAAAAAGTTACTAACGGACAAATAGGTTTATAATGGCACATCCTAAAAGAAAAACATCGAAGACCAGAAGGGACAAGAGAAGAACCCACTACAAAGCAGTGGCACCGACCATCGCCAAAGATTCTGTAACAGGTGAAATGCACTTGTACCACAGAGCTCACTGGCATGAGGGCAAATTGTACTACAGAGGTCAGGTATTGATCGACAAAACAGAGGAAGAAACTGCGGCCTAATCGCAAACTCCACTAAATAAACCAACTCCCGTTTCACGACAGCGGGAGTTTTTTTATGGTCCATTATTAACACCAAAAACGGGGCGTTTTTGACGGGAAAGTCATATAAAATGACTAATTTTCACCGCTTTTGGGTCAAATACCATTGTTTTTGACAAAAAAAGAGAGGCTAAAATGAAAAAAACAACAGCAGCGATCACAGCTGTAGGAGGATATGTTCCAGAATTCGTTCTTTCCAATAAAGTGTTGGAAACCATGGTAGATACCAACGATGAATGGATCACTACGAGAACAGGAATCAAAGAGCGGAGAATCTTAAAAGAGGAGAATGCCGGCACGTCGTTCATGGCCATCAAGGCAGCGGAAGACCTGCTCCAAAAAAGAGGGATAGATGCGGCCGAGATTGATTTTGTGCTGGTGGCCACGGCAACACCCGACCTTCCCGTAGCGTCCACGGCAGCATATGTGGCCTCGGAGATAGGTGCGGTAAACGCCTTCGCCTACGACCTGCAAGCGGCCTGCTCCAGTTTTTTGTACGGAATGTCAACAGCGGCCAGCTATATCGAATCCGGCAGATATAAAAAAGTATTGGTAATCGGGGCGGACAAAATGTCCTCCATCATTGACTATACCGACCGTACCACCTGTATCATTTTTGGGGACGGTGCGGGCGCAGCACTTTTTGAACCCAATGAGGAAGGTCTGGGCCTTCAGGACGAATACCTTCGCTCGGATGGGATAGGACGACAGTTTTTGAAGATAGACGCAGGCGGCTCCATATTGCCCGCTTCCGAAGAAACCGTGAAAAACAAACAACATTATGTGTACCAGGACGGCAAGTCCGTTTTCAAGTTTGCTGTTTCCAATATGGCCGATGTTTCCGCATTAATCATGGAACGCAACAACCTTACCCATGAAGATGTGCAATGGTTGGTGCCGCACCAGGCCAATAAAAGGATCATCGATGCCACGGCCAATAGGATGGGTGTGGAGCCCGGCAAGGTCATGATTAACATCGACCGATATGGAAACACGACATCGGCCACACTGCCCTTGTTGTTGTATGACTACGAAAAGCAATTGAAAAAAGGGGACAACCTTATATTTGCAGCTTTTGGGGGAGGATTCACTTGGGGATCCATTTATTTGAAATGGGCCTATAATTTATAAATCACGCAACTAACAAATTCATATTCGATGGACATTAAGGAAATTCAGAATTTAATCAAGTTTGTGGCCAAATCGGGTGCCAGTGAGGTAAAGTTGGAAATGGATGATTTCAAGATCACCATCCGCACCGGAGGAGACTCAAATTACCCCGAGACCACCATTGTGCAGCAAATTCCAATGGCCCAGGCTCCAGCAGCAGCCCCCATGGCGGCAGCCCCAGCAGCAAGCACTCCCGCGGCCCCCGCTACGGAAGCCGCGCCCAAGACGGATGATTCAAAATACATTACCATAAAATCCCCCATCATAGGGACCTTCTACAGAAAACCATCGCCGGACAAACCTGCTTTTGTTGAGGTAGGGACATCCATTAAAAAGGGAGATGTGCTTTGTGTGATCGAGGCCATGAAACTCTTCAACGATATTGAATCCGAGGTTTCCGGTAAGATTGTCAAAATATTGGTAGATGATTCTTCCCCAGTGGAGTTCGACCAACCATTGTTCCTAGTGGACCCATCATAGATAATTTTAAATGCTAAATTTTAAGTGACTAATTGTTAGTTATTTAAAACCATTTAAAATTTAGAATCCAGAATTTAAAATTGTATTCTATGTTCAAGAAAATATTGATTGCAAACAGGGGGGAAATAGCACTACGGATCATACGTACCTGCAAGGAAATGGGCATCAAGACCGTGGCCGTATATTCCAAGGCCGATGAGGAGAGCCTTCACGTGCGTTTTGCGGACGAGGCCGTATGCATCGGTCCCGCGCCAAGTAGTGAGTCCTATTTGAAGATCCCCAACATTATAGCTGCTGCGGAAATCACCAATGCAGATGCCATCCACCCCGGATATGGCTTCCTTTCCGAAAACTCCAAGTTTTCCAAGATCTGTGCCGAGCACGACATCAAGTTCATAGGAGCTTCTGGGGAGCAGATAGACAAAATGGGTGACAAGGCCACGGCCAAGGAAACCATGAAGAAGGCCGGTGTACCTACCGTGCCCGGTTCCCAAGGACTTTTGAAAGATGTGGACCATGCCAAGAAGGAGGCCAAAAAAATGGGCTACCCCGTCATGATCAAGGCCACTGCCGGTGGTGGGGGAAAAGGAATGCGCGCCATTTGGTCCGAGGAAGAAATAGAGAAAAACTTTGAGAGTGCCGTTAAAGAAGCCACTGCTGCCTTTGGCAACGGGGGGATGTACATGGAAAAACTCATCGAAGAGCCCAGACACATCGAAATTCAAGTGGTGGGAGACCAGTACGGAAAAGCATGTCACTTGTCCGAAAGGGACTGTTCCGTGCAGCGTAGGCACCAAAAATTGACCGAAGAAACCCCTTCACCATTCATGACCGATTCCCTAAGGGAAGAAATGGGAAAAGCAGCTGTAAAGGCCGCGGAATACATCAAATATGAAGGCGCGGGAACCATAGAGTTTTTGGTGGACAAACACCGAAACTTCTATTTTATGGAGATGAACACCCGTATCCAAGTGGAACACCCCATTACTGAGCAGGTGGTGGACTACGATTTGATCCGAGAACAGATCTTGGTGGCTGGTGGTGTGCCGATTTCAGGGAAAAACTACTATCCAAAATTGCATTCCATCGAGTGTAGGATCAATGCCGAGGATCCCTATAACGATTTTAGGCCATCCCCAGGAAAAATCACGACCCTGCACACTCCTGGTGGGCATGGGGTACGTTTGGACACCCACGTGTACAGCGGTTATATGATCCCGCCCAACTACGATTCCATGATCGCCAAGTTGATCACCACGGCCCAGACCAGGGAAGAGGCCATCAATAAGATGCGAAGGGCTTTGGACGAGTTTGTGATCGAAGGGATTAAGACCACGATTCCATTCCATCGCCAGTTGATGGACCACCCCGATTATTTGGCGGGCAATTACACCACCAAATTTATGGAAGGGTTCAAGATGGATCCAAAATATCAAGACGAACATTAATTTGAGACCCCGATGAAAGTCGGGGTTTTTATTTTATGCAACTGAGCTATTGGGAATATAAAACCTGGTTCTCCAATGTGGATTTTACCGTCATTGGCAGTGGCATCGTTGGTCTGAACTGTGCCCTTCAACTTAAGGAACAATACCCCAAGAGCAAGATCCTGGTTTTGGAAAAAGGCAGTTTGCCCCAAGGAGCAAGCACCAAAAATGCTGGTTTTGCCTGTTTCGGTAGTATTTCCGAAGTGTTGTCCGACCTTAGGTCGCATTCCGAGGAAGAGGTGGTGAACCTTGTACAGAAACGCTGGGAGGGCATTCATAACCTTCGGCAACTTTTGGGGGACAAGACCATCGGTTTTGAGCAAAGGGGAGGGCATGAACTTTTTGCGGAACACAACCCCGATCTCTACGACAACTGTTTGGACCAAATGGAGCATTTGAACCGACTGCTCCGGCCCATTTTTGGAAAAGACCCGTTCGTTACTACTGAAAACACCTTTGGATTTGGGCATATTCGTGAGAAATATATCACCCATCAATTTGAAGGACAACTGGATACGGGCAAGATGATGCACGCACTTATCCAAAAGTGCCTTTCCAAAGGGATTCCCATTTTAAATGGGATACAAGTGGAAGAGTTATTGGAGCAGAGCAATGGAGCCACCCTTGTCACCCCCAATTTTCAGTTTGAGACCAAGAAGGTTTTTGTGGCCACCAATGGCTTTGCGGCCAAATTGCTGAAGACCGAAACCGTAAGGCCGGCACGCGCCCAAGTTTTGATCACAGAACCCATCAAAGGCCTAAAGATCAAGGGTACGTTCCATTTTGAGGAGGGGTACTACTACTTTAGGAACATTGACGATCGCATTCTTTTTGGCGGGGGCCGTAACCTCGATTTCAAAACGGAAGAAACCATGGAATTTGGACAGACCCAGACCATTCAGGCCAAACTGGAGGAACTGCTCCACAACATCATTTTGCCCCATCAGCAGGTAAAAATAGACCGAAGGTGGAGCGGCATTATGGGGGTTGGGGGCCACAAGACCCCAATAGTAAAACAAGTTTCCAATTCCGTTTTCTGCGGGGTGCGTCTTGGCGGCATGGGCGTGGCCCTGGGCAGCCTTGTGGGTAAGGAATTGGCCGAACTAGCTGGCTAAAGTAGCAAGCACAAGTATCAAGTTCAAAAACAAGAGAAATTCCTTGAACTTGACACTTACGCTTGAACTTGAACTTTTTTACTCAGATCATCCTTCCATCCAAAAGATTGATGACCCTGCTGCCATATTCTGCATTTTTCTCCGAGTGGGTCACTTGGATGATGGTCACCCCGTCATCGTTCAGTTGCTTGAAGATGTCCATGATTTCCTCTCCTTGTTTGGAGTTGAGGTTTCCGGTTGGTTCATCGGCCAAAATCAACTTTGGATTGGAAATGAGCGCCCGTGCAATACCCACCAATTGTTGCTGGCCACCACTCAATTGTGAGGGGAAAAGGTCTTTCTTGCCCACAATGCTGAAACGGTCCAGCATATCGGCCACCATGGCCTTTCGCTCCGAACCCTTGAAATTTTTGTAGATCAAGGGCATTTCGAGGTTTTCCTTCACCGTAAGCTCGTCCAAAAGGTGATAGGATTGGAACACAAATCCAATGTATTCCTTGTACAGATTGGACCTATGCTTTTCTTTGAGTGTGTGGACAGACTCGTCCAAAAAGTGGTACTCCCCCTCATCAAAGGCATCCAGCATCCCAATGACGTTGAGCAAGGTGGATTTTCCGGAACCCGAAGGGCCCATGATGGAAATGAACTCCCCTTCCTCCACTTCGAGGTTGATGTCCTTCAATAAAAAAATACGTTGGCCACCGGAGTTGACCCATTTGAACAAGTTGTTGAGTTGTAAAAGCATAGTATGTTGTATTTATTCATCTTTTAATGATTCCACCGGATTGGCGATAGCAGCTTTAAAGCTTTGCCAGCTTACGGTCAGAAAAGTGATCAGAAGTGCAGTCGTTCCCGCTAAGGCGAATATCCACCAACTGAAATTTGTTCTATAGGTAAATCCTTCCAACCATTGGTTCATCACATATAATGAGCATGGTATGGCCATAACAAAGGCCAAACCTAACAATTTTACAAAGTCTTTGTTCAGCAAGGTTAGTACTTGCGTTATAGTTGCACCATTGACCTTTCTTATTCCAATCTCCTTTTTTCGCAGCACTACGGTATATGCCGTAAGACCAAAAAGCCCCAATGATGCTATAAGAATGGAGAGAACCGTGAAAATCTGAAAGGCGTTTCCAAAAGCTTTGTCCTGCTCATATTGGGCCTCAAACTTTTCGTCCAAGAACGTATAATCAAATGTGCTCTTTGGAAAAACCTCACGCCATTTATTTTCAACTTGACTTAGAGCTGATGAAACACCGGCAACTGATGTCGCGGATTTATCAAGTTTTATCAATAGGTTGCTCATGTTGTCCTGATATCTGATGATCATTGGCAATATCGGGCTTTTCAACCCGAAATGATAATAGTCCTTGATAATCCCCACAACTTTCCATTCATTGTTCCCCCAGAAACTCACCGTTTTATTCAGTAGTTCCTCTGGAGATGAAATCCCCATGGTTTTTAAAAAGGTCTCGTTTACTACAATCTGATTTCCCTCGAAACCAGAATTCCGCACAAAGGTACCCCCCGCCAAAAACTCAATGTCCATTAAGTCAAAATAATCCGGTTGGGCATGATAGGTATAGAAAATATTTGATCTGTCATTTTTTCCGTCGGGCAAAAAAACCCCACGGGTCGAGGACAGATTGTCAAAACTGTCCCCGGGATACGTCTGGGCAATGGCCGTCTTCTCAATAAAAGGAAAACCTTCCAACTGCTCTTTCAAAACCCTAAAATCATTGTTGACCAAAGAATCCGACTTGGTCGAAACCACTGTCCCGTGCAGGGCCATGACTTGGCCAACCTCGGCACCAATGGGCTGATTGTCCAAAAAATTGATTTGTTTGGTGATAATGAATGTCCCTGTCAATAGGACGATGGTAGCAAAAAACTGCGTTACGATAAGTCCTTTCCGCAACCCAATGCCCTCTGTCGAAGCCTTCACCTTCCCTTTCAACGCTTTGGCCGGCGAATATCTACTGAGCAAGAAGGCAGGGTAAAGTCCTGCTAGGATTATGCCGCCCAAAATAAAAATAAAATAGGGGGCAAATTTCAGGAGAGCTTCCCAATCAAGGTTGAGTTCATTTCCGGTAATGCTGTTATATAGGGGCAGTGAACCAAAAACCAATGATAGGGCAATGGTCATGGCGAAAAAGTTGAGCAGTATGGATTCCATTAAAGATTGGACGATGAGCTGCGATTTTTTTGCGCCTGCAACTTTTCGAATACCCGCTTCCTTTGCCCTTTCCATAGACTTTGTCGTCGAAAGATTGACATAGTTCAACCAAGAAAGAACAAGGATTATAAAGGCGATGGCCGTTAAGAACTTTATTCTAAGAATACTACCGTTGACAGCGACTTCATAGGGCTTATCGGAATACAAATGAATATCTTCGATAGGTTCTATATTGTGTCTCTCAGTTTCATTTTTCTCAATATCACTATCCATTATTTTCTGACGTAGCACATCAATATTGGTATTTGGGGCCAACTTCAGATACGTATAATAGTTGTTCATGTTCCAATTTAGTTCATGGGCCGTTGGACCAAAATCGGTCAATGTTTTTTCGGTCTCAAAAGAAATGAGGAATGAATTTCTATAATGCGTGGTCTCGGGAACATCTTCCATAACACCTGTCACCGTAAGTTGGCTCTCTTTGCCATCCTCAAAGACAGAAACTGTTCTTCTCAAGGGGTTTTCATTTCCAAAAAGTTTTTGGGCAAATGATTTTGAAAGCACAATGGAATTGGGCTCTGCCAAAACTGTTTTAGTATTCCCTTTTAACAACGGATAATTAAATATCTCGAAATAGGAAGGGTCCACCAAAGACCCCAATGGCTGCTCCAAGATCTTTTCTCCTACTTTGAACGTCAATTTTTCAAAATAGTAAAACCGTACATAGTCCACTACTTCAGGAAACATTTCCTTTAAAGCGGGACCGGATGCATTGTAAGTTGCTGCATCACCCGGCACATAGGTGTCCCCTTCAAGGTAATCCATGTAGGTCCTGTACACATTTTCCGAACCTTCAAATGTATCATAGCTCTTTTCATAATTCACATAGAGCATTATAAGAACAAATGAAGCTATACCCACGGCCAGACCAAAGACATTGATGATGGAATACAGTTTGTTCTTAAGAAGATACCTTACGGCAATTTTCAGATAGTTCTTAAGCATGATTTTCTTTTTTTGATTTGTTGGTATATCTTCAGTTCAGTTTGACCTATTCGGTTCGTAAACTTTTTACGGGATTGGCCGATGCGGCCTTCACGGTTCGGGTACCCACCGTGATGAATGCAATAAGGGTAGCCAAAAATCCGGCCCCCAGAAAGAACAATGGGCTCAATGTAACATGGAAAGCATAGTTCTGCAACCATTCATTCAAAAAGTACCAAGCAATGGGCGTGGCGATCACAAAGGCAATGCCCACCAACTTTAAAAAATCCTTGGTGAGCAATAGGGCCACGGAGGAAACACTGGCTCCTACCACTTTTCGCACCCCGATTTCCTTGGTGCGCTGCGCCACCACCAACATGGAAATGGCAAAAAGCCCGATGCAGCTCAATAAAATGCCCAGCACGCTTCCACTGGAGACAATGGTTGCCATGGTTTTTTCACGTCTGAAGGTACGGTCCACGTTCTCATCCAGAAAAGATCCCAAAAATTCGGCCTGGGGCTCTATTTTTTCCCAAGCGGCCTTTATGGCATCAAAGGATTTGGCCACGTTTTTTGGTGAAACTTTTACATAGGCATAATACAGGTCCCAATCCTTGTTCATGAACAGGGTCAAGGGCTCTATCTGCTTGCTGATTTCTTGAAAATGATAATCTTTGATGACACCGATCACCGAATAGGTCACTGCGCCATCATCCATGGGAATGCGGGTGGAGAGCGGGTCCTCCTCCCCAAGTTGTTTTGCCATGGTTTCGTTGATGACCAAACTGAGGCTGTCCATGGCAAAATCCCTATCGAATGCACGCCCGGCAACCAATTGTAGGTCCAAAGTCTTTACATAGTCATAGTCCACGGTCAAGGCATTGGTGATGACTCCCCTTCCCTTGTAATCAAAGCCCATCATGCTACTGGATTGGCTGCCGTCCCGTCCACGGCCTAGATTGTTGTCGGCACCCGAAACGCCCAAGATGTCCGGATTGCCCTCTAGCTCGTCACGAAGGAGGTTCACCACACTGTAGCTGTTCTTTTTTCCGTTCAACGGGATGGAGACCACCTGTTCCTTATTGTACCCTAGGTCCTTATTCCGCATAAATTCTATCTGGCCATGCAGCACCAAGGTTCCACTGATGAGGATGATGGCAATTACAAATTGAAGAACGATCAAGCTGTTGCGCAGACGGTTCTTGCCCACCTCCAATTTCCCGCGAAGTGCTTTTAGCGTGCCCAATTTGCTCATCAACAGGGCAGGATAACCTCCTGCAATCAACGTAATGATACATAGCGCAAGCACAAACAGGATGATCACACTGGGTTGGGTAACATCTGAAAATGAGGCCTTGGTATTAAAAAGCGTCTTGAACGGATTCAAGAGCAGATTGCTCGCCACCAATCCCAATCCCACGGATACGGCAAAGACCAAGACACTTTCCATCCAAAACTGGAAGAAGAGTTGTTTTTTTATGGCGCCCAAGGTCTTTCGCATCCCGATTTCCTTCAAGCGTTTTTCACTGAGTGCTATGCTCATGTTGATGAAATTGGCACTTACAATGAAAATGATGACGAAGGCAATCCCCAAAATCATATAGGGGAAAATGCGGTCCACTTTTGCGACACCAGATGTGTAGGATGCAAAATGTCTATCGGCAATGGGCATCAAATGGAACTGTTTGTACCTGCCATTGGCATCCGGAACGGCACCATCACGGATCTCACTTTCTATACTTCCCCTGTAGTGGAGGGCGGTAAAGTGAGCTGTGTTTTGTTCAAACTGCGCCACAGAGACCCCTTTTTCCAGTTGGAGGTATATCGGATGGAACTGGGAGTCCCACACGTCTTTGTTGGACAGGTAATCGGGATGGCTCTCGAAGGGCACCACAATTTCAAAGTCAACACTGCTGTTCTTTGGGGTCTCGGCCAGTATGGAGGCAATGGTGAAGGGCTGTTCGTCCCTTCCCATTTTAAGGGAAATGGTCTTGCCTACCACATTGTCGGTGGTTCCAAATATTTTTTTGGCCGTTTCTTCGGTAATTCCCACGGAGTTCTTTTCCGGCAAGGGGTTCTCGGTGTTTCCCCAAAGGGTCGGATAAGTGAAAATGTCAAAGTACGCGGGGTCTAGATATTCCGCATCCAAACTCAACTCCTTGGCATTGTAGGTCACCAACACATCTTCGCTCACCGCCCGCGCAATATGCTTGATGCCCGATACCTCTTCCAAAAGGGCAGGGGCCAGGGGCACTGGATTGGAGGTGCTGATTTCCGTACCTCTCGGGGTTTGGTTGGAAAGGTAAAGTTGGTACGCAGAATCCTTGTTTTCGTGGAATTGGTCAAAGGAAAGCTCAAAAAGAGCTGTCATGGTCAATAGAATGGCCACGGCAAAGGCACAGCTAAGGCCTACGATGTTGGCAAGGGAAAAGACCTTGTTTTTGACAAGGTTTCGCCAAGCGATCTTAAAATAGTTCTTCAACATGATTTCCGTTTTTTTTGGTTTATACTGTCCTTCGGACAAACTTATTGTGCTTTTAAAGAGTCCGATGGATTGGCCACTGCCGCCTTGATGGACTGAAAACTAATGGTGGATAACGCTATCAGAATGACCAATAGGGAGGCAATGGCAAACACCTGCCAGCCCAATTGAATCCGATAGGGATAGTTTTCCAGCCATTTATGGGCGATGGCCCATGCGACAGGTATGGAGATCAACAGGGCGACCAACACCAATTTTATAAAATCCTTGGAAAGGATAGCTACCACATTGTTTATGGAGGCCCCCAAAATTTTTCGGATCCCAATTTCCCTGGTCCGTTTCTCCGCAGAGAGCACAGATAGACCGAACAGGCCGATGCAGGAAATGAAAATGGTGAGAATGGCACTGAACAGCATGATTTGTTTCCACTTGGCCTCGGCTTCGTAGCTTTGATAATTCTGGTCTTCCAGAAATTGGTAACTGTATGGGTCAAAGGGGAACATGTCCCTGAACACTTTTTCAATGTTCGCTATGGATGATGTGGCGCTTCCCGGGGCTATTTTCACGTACAGCATCCCCAATTCATTGGTTGGTTTCATGGTAAAGAGCTGCGGCCGGATGGTCTGGCCAAGAGAGTCGTAATGGTAATCCTTTACCACACCGATCACGGTGTATTTTTCGCCATTGTACCAGAAATCCACCGTTTGACCAATCGGATCGCTCCAACCGGCTTCCTTCACAAAGGCCTCGTTCACCAAAACGGATTGGGCGGCATCCGAAGGATGGTCCTCGGAAAAGTTCCTACCTTCCTTTAGTTGTATGCCCAAAGCAGGAATATAGGACTGGTTTACCGTTTCATAGGCAAACTGTACTTGTTTGTCGCCTTCCACTTTCGCAATGGTGGTCCAGCCGCCACCATTCTTGCCTGCCACCTCCACGATGTTTCCATAGGAAGCAAGGCGGCCTTTGAAGGCATCAAATTCATCGTCTGTCAAACGATTTTTCTGCAACAGTACCAGATCAGAGTCATCGTAACCCAATTCTTGGGTGGTCAAAAAATCGAATTGTTTGTAAATGACAAAAGTGCATATGATCAACAAGGAGGCCAAGGTAAATTGAAGCACCACCAAGGATTTTTGAAGGTAATTTTTTCCAGAGAGGACAAAACGACTGTACAAAGTGTCCACAGGGCTGTACCTGGAAAGAACGAGAGCGGGGTAGAACCCGGCCAATATGCCTGTAATGGCAAAGAGTGACACATACCCCAATACCAGTTTGACATCGAACAAAAAGGAGAGGGACAATTGTTTGTTGGCCAATCCATTAAAAATGGGCAAGGCCAATTGCACCAAAAGAATGGCCATTGTAAAAGCAAAAAAGCACAGCAAGAAGGATTCTCCCAAGAACTGAAAGACAAGTTGTTTTCTTTTCCCTCCGACCACTTTTCGGATACCGATTTCTTGTGACCGCCTTACGGAACGGGCCACAGTGAGGTTCACAAAATTGATGCAGGCAATCAAAAGGATGAACAGTGCAATGCCGGACAAAATATAGGAAAAAGTGGGATTGCTAGCATCCGTCAACCCATTTTGGGCTGGGAGTTCCTTGTTGAGGTGCATGTCCGTAAAAGGCTGGAGGAAATATTTTGGTGGGAGCCCATCGTCCCCATATTGTTCTTTGATGATTTTTGCCGCGTCGGCAGATTGTGCCAGATAAAGATCCTGCATCTTGTCATTGACCACGTCCACATTGGTCCCTGGTTTCAGGGAAACAAAGGTGTTCAGGAAGAAATTGAACCAGTTGAAATTGTTGGCAAGATCTTCTTTGGGAACCTCCAAGGGCAGGAGCATGTCAAATTTTATGGAGGAGTTTTGCGGACTTTTGCGGGATACGGCCGTCACGGTATAGGGAACAAAATCCTCATTGTCACGGAACATCATGGTCTTGCCCACCGCATTGGTAGTACCAAACTGCGTAAGGGCGAGCTCTTCCGAAATGACCACCGAAAAGGGTTCGGACAAGCAGGTCTTGGGATTTCCTGAGATGATGGGGAAGGTGAACATGGAAAAGAAATTGGGATCAACATAGTGCAGATCTCGGGAAACGACCTCGCCTCCGATTTTTACATCGTTTCTACCGCTTTGTATCCTCACAAATTCCTTGATGTCAGGAATGTCCTCAGTAAACCTTGGCCCTTGCAGGAAGCCGGTACTGGAGTTCTTGCCTTCTGGGACACCACTTTCGTTATAGTTTTGGCTTACAATACGATAAATATGTTCGCCACCTTCATGGAACCTGTCATAACTCACCTCATCCTTGACATAGAGAATGATCAACATCGCACAGGCCAGGCCCAAGCTGAGCCCGGAAATATTAATGAAGGAGTACACCTTGTTTTTGATAAGGTTTCGCCAAGCGATCTTGAAATAGTTCTTCAACATGATTTTTTGTTTTTTGATTGATGGGTTGTGATCATTCCGTTCTCAAACTTTCCACCGGATTGATGTTGGCGGCTCTGTAGGTCCTAGAGCCAATGACGGCCAAGGCCACTACTACCATTCCCAGTCCACTGGAAAGGAAGACCCACCAACTCATGGAGGTCTTGTAGGCAAAACTCTGCATCCATTCATGGATGAGGTACCAAGAAATGGGCACTGAAATAACGAAGGCGATACCTACCAACAGCAAGAATTCCTTGCAAAGCAAAAGGTTCAGTTGTGCCAAATTGGCCCCAAGCACCTTGCGAACCCCAATTTCCTTTACCCTTCGTTCGGTGGTATAGACCGCCAGTCCCAAAAGACCGAGACAACTGATGATAATGGCCAGGCCAGTGGCCCACTTAAGCAGTTGCATGGTGCTACGCTCCCTTCTGTAAAAACCTTCCACGGTCTCGTCCATGAATTGTACGTTCACCTCTTCATCGGGGAACACAGCGGCCCATGTCCTTTCAATCTCTGCGATGGATGTTGCCCACTGTTCCGTATTGTTGCCCAGATCAAAATGGATGCTTCGGAAACTGGAATAATCTTCGTCGCCCCAATCACCAGTAAGGGCCATGGGATTGATGGTGGACCGTAGG
This sequence comes from Flagellimonas baculiformis, assembly GCF_033441575.1. NCBI lineage: Bacteria > Pseudomonadati > Bacteroidota > Flavobacteriia > Flavobacteriales > Flavobacteriaceae > Flagellimonas > Flagellimonas baculiformis. The sequence continues at coordinate 358,844 of NZ_JAUZVW010000003.1, read as the reverse complement.
GAACGTTGGTTAAAATCCCTCATCAGGCCCACAACAGGGATGTTCATGGTATCCAACTTTACCGTGGCCCCGACTACATCAGGAGCATTTTGGAACCCTATGGCCTTGGCAAAGGCTTCGTTCACCACATATTCCCTGATACTGTCATTTAAACGGTCCCTTCCTGCCAATAAGGGAATTTGGTATGTTTTTAAATAGGAAAGATCTCCCCACAAGAGCTCTGTCTCTTGGTGCATCTCCGAACCGTCCTTGAAATAGGTCAATATGGTGGAAGAGGTGTTATTGGAGGTGGGCGGATTGTTTCCCCAACTAACATTGGAAACACCTTCTACTTCCTTTATTTGATGGAACAGGCGCTCTTTTTTCACCTCGGAATTATCGTTCCAAGGCAAGTACACATAAGCCACGGCATCGGTTTTAAGGCCCATGTCCTTGTTCATTACAAAGTAAATCTGTTTGCCTACCAATACGGTGGCGATGACAAAGACCTGTGCCACGACAAATTGGAAAACGGTCAATGTTTTTCTAAGACGAACCCCTTTGTCCCCCTTGCTGAACTGACCTTTCAAGACCAAAACAGGCCTGAACTTGGACAACACAAAGGCAGGATAAAAGCCAGAAAGAAGACTGACCACAACGACCAATGCCAATATACTCACTGCACCTTTGGCACTGTAGAGCACCGAAAGGTCAATATCCCCTGGCAGAAAGTCCATGAACTGTCGTAAAAGAAGGGGTGCCAAGACCAAGGACAACACTGCGGCCAACAATGTCAAGATAAAAGTCTCCACTAAGAACTGGCGCACCACCTGTTTCTTGGAACTTCCCAAGGTTTTGCGTATCCCGATTTCCTTGGCCCGGGTCAAGGCCTGGGCAGAGGTCAAATTGATGAAGTTGGCACAACCCAACAAGAGCAGGAAGAGGGCCACAAAGGCAAGGCTTTTCAGAACGGTCATGCTGGCCACATAATCTGAATTGTTGAAAGGATAGTCCCCATGTTTTCCGCCAAAATGGATATCGGCCAAGGGCTGGAGAACGAACAACCGCTCATCGTTGATGGCCCAAGGCTCCGTGTTTTTGTGTTCCAATGCCAAAGCATCCAGTCTGGATTGGATGGCGGGGATGCTGGCCATATCCTTTATTTTAATAAAAAGCTGGTCTCCAGAACTTGTGTTGTTCCACTCATCGTTGGTGGCCACATCTTTTCTATCGAACATTTTGGCCGAAGCCAGGGAAACGAATTCGTTAAACCCCAAATCGCTTTTCTTCTCGAAGTCGGCGACCACACCAGTGACTTTTACGGGAATGGAATCATTGTAGATGAGGGTGCGCCCCACAATGTTTGCCATTTGGGTATGCGGAAAGTATCTTTCGGCCTTTTCTCGGGAGAGGACCACTTGACCCGGTTCCGAAAGGGCGGATTCGCTTTCCCCGGCCAGCCATTCGTATTGGAACAATTCAAAATAGGCATCATCGGCCAGTATGGCATTTTCAGCGTTACTAAAACTCAGTTCGGCCTCCCTGTTCTCCACCTTATAAAAAGAAGTGTTGAAGAAAGGGGCCGTCAATTCCACCCCGGGTACCCCCTCTTGAAAGGTGCGCATCAAAGGAACGGACACCCCACGGTTGGAAAACTCAGCGTCGTTGGATTTGAACAACGAGGTGACCCTATAGATCCGTTCACTGTCGGGGTGGAACCGATCAAAGGAAAAATCATAGTGCACAATGGCCCCAATGACCATGGCGGCACAAAGTCCAATGGAAAGCCCTATCACATTGATGGTCGAGAAGAGCTTGTTCTTGAGGATGCTTCTCCAGGCGAGTTTTAGATGGTTCTTGAACATATCTTTTCTTTTTTACTCCGTCCGCAGACTTTTTACGGGGTTGGACCTTGCGGCCTTTATGGCCTGAAAACTTACGGTAATGACCGTGACGAGCATGGCCCCGAGCATGGCAAGGCCAAAGATCCACCACTTCAAGATCACGCGATAGGGATACTCCTGTAACCATCCGTTCATAATGTAATAGGCAATGGGCACGGCAATGAAACAGGAGATGATCACCAGTTTCAGAAAGTCTTTGGAAAGCATGTTCCAGACATTGAACACGGTAGCGCCCAGCACTTTTCGGACACCGATTTCCTTGGTACGCTGCTCTGCCACAAAGGAAGTAAGACCGAAAAGGCCCAGACAACTGATCAATATGGCAAGGGCCGTAAAGATGCCGGAAAGCGTACCGATACGCACTTCCGAAGCAAACTTCTCTCCATACTCCTCGTCCACAAAATCATATTGGAAGGGAATGTTGGGAAAATGTTCCTTGAACACACGTTCAATGACAGCAATGTTCTGGCTGGCACTTTGGTTAGGGTTCAACCTTAGGTTGTAATAGGAGCCATTGCCATATTTATCGAAAACGTACATGCCCTGCTTTACGGGTTCGTAGGGCGATTGGGCGATCATGTCCTGCACCACTCCGATGATCTTCATGGGCGGGTTGGGATCCTCTTCATCGTCATCTTTGATGAATTGGCCCACAGGATTTTTCAGCCCCATATATTTGACCGCGGTCTCATTGATCAATACAGCATTGGAGTCAGATGGGAACTCCCTGGAGAAATCCCTTCCCTGAACAATCTTCAAGTTAAGGCTTTTGGCATATTCAGGGGAGACCTCGGTCCACGCAAGGTCCTCTTGGAAACCCTCCGGTTTGCCTTCCCAGACAAAGCCACTTCGGTTGGACCAAATATTGGTGGTCGGGGCACTGGACGTGGACATCTCCATCACCGCACCCGAAGCGATGAACTCATCCCGCATCAGTTCGAATTTGCCCGTGAAATCTTGGCTCATGGTCGGAATCTGGATCAGACCTTCCTTATCATATCCAATGGGTCTGTTCTTGGCGTAATTGATCTGTTGCATCACGATCACGGTGCCGATGATAAAGGCCACCGATACCGTAAATTGGACTACCACAAGGATTTTTCTGGGCAATCCGGAATGCTTCCCGGCCTTGAAGGTGCCTTTCAGCACATCCACGGGCCTGAAGGACGACAGATAAAGGGCGGGATAACTGCCTGCAAGCATGGCCGTGAACAGGATAAAGACCAAGGATATTCCCCAAAAACCTGCGGAGCTCCAAGGGAACGTCATTTCTTTCTTGGCGAGGTTGTTGAACCCGTTCAAGGACAGGATAACAATGAGCACGGCGATGCCAAAAGCGAAGAGCACCACTAAAAAGGATTCGCCCAAGAACTGATTGATCAATTGACGGCGCTGGGAACCAATGGATTTTCGGATGCCCACTTCCTTGGCCCTTTTCTCGGAACGGGCCGTGCTGAGGTTCATGAAGTTGATGCAGGCCAATAGGAGTACAAAAGCACCGATGATGGCAAAAAGCCATACATATTTGATGCGGCCACCAACCTGTTTCCCGTTTTCAAAATTGCTGCGGAGATACCAATCCTTCATGGGGAAGAGAAACAATTGTGGGTTGAATTCCTCCGTATTTTTGTTGAGCGTCTTCTTTACATCTTTTATGGTGGATGTTACCCGTTCCATGGTGGTATTGTCGGCGATCTGCACAAACATTTGGAAGGAGTTGTTCCCCCATTGGTCCTCGGCATTTTTGATCCATTCGTTCACCGAGACATATTTGTCCCAGGGCATGATGAACTCGGCATCGTTAAAAGAGTTGTTGAAGGGAATGTCCTCATACACGGCCGTTACCATCATGTCATATTGGCTATTGACCTCTATGGTTTTCCCAATGGGGTCTTCGTTTCCAAAAAGGGCATTGGCGGTCGATTCGTTCAGCATGATGGAGTTGATCTCCCTTACACCGTCCTTTTCACCTTTGAGGATGTTGAGGTCGAGCATTTCAGGTGCTTCGCGCTGCATAAAGTTGCCATCACGTGATATGCTCGTTTCCTTATATTTCAAGTATTGGGACGAGTTCCATGAGGACATCACCAGATGCTTGAAATTGTCCATATATCCGTCCCTGAAAGCTTTTTCCAATGGCCGGGGAATGGCCGGCCCGGTCCCGGTCTCTCCATTAAAGGTTTGCGACTGGAAGATTTGTGCAATCTGGTCCTTGTGGGAAAAATAGTTGTTATGGCTCAATTCGTCCCTCACCCATAGCCCGATAATGAGGGTCACAGCCATGCCCAGTGCAAGCCCGCCTACATTGATGACGGTATAGGCCTTGTTCTTGGTAAGGTTCCTCCACGCAATTTTTAGATAGTTCTTAAACATGATTTTTCACTTTTGATTGATGGTTTATTCGGTCCTTAGGCTTTTGATAGGGTTGGCCACGGCTGCTTTTATACTTTGGTAACTGACCGTCAAGAGTGCAACGCCCACGGCCATGAGGGCCGATAGGGCAAAGATCCACCAAGGGATGTCGATGCGGTACGAGAAATCCTGTAGCCAGTGGTCCATGGCATACCAACCCAAGGGCAGGGCGATGATGACCGATAGCCCCACAAGCCTTAGGAAATCCATGGAAAGTCGGTAAACGATTTGCCCCACACCGGCGCCCAATACTTTCCGTACCCCGATTTCCTTCACTCTTTTTTGTGCGTTGAAGGCGGCCAGACCAAGAAGACCCAAACAGGCAATGATGATGGAAAGCACCGTGAAGATCATGAATATCTGGCCCAAACGCTGTTCCGCATCATAACTGGTGTTGAAGGAATCGTCCATAAAATAATGTTCAAAAGGCTGCGCAGGGGCCAAATCGTTCCAAATCCCCTCTATTTCCGAAAGGGTCCGGGAAACATCCCCACCATTCAGCTTTATGGCCAAATTGCTGGCAAAATCAGTACCGTAGAACAGGCCTAGGGAACTTACTTCGTCCCTTAGGCTCTCGAAATGGAAATCCTTCACAACGCCAATGATCGTTACCACCGAACCATTATCGAATTCATCCACAAATTGTGAGCCCAGCACTTCTTCGGGGGTCTTCCCCAAAGTAGCAACGGCTTTTTCATTGAGCAAGATGGCAGAGGAATCGGTGGCAAAATGGTCAATGTCAAAATTTCTTCCGGCAACCATGTCCAGCCCAATAGTGGTCAGGTAATCCTCGTCCACTTGCCATTGCTGCATGTTCAGCGCTTTTTCCATGCTTTGGTCCTCTGCGCGCAAAAAAGTGCCGCTGCTCCTTGCCGAAGGGGTAGGCAAAAAGCTGCTCAAAGTGGCCGTGTTGACCTGGCTGAGTTGGGAGACTGCATCCTTGAAAGCTTGTTTTTTTCCTTCAAGGGCATTGACACCTTGAACAATCAGCACTTGGTTTTTGGCGTATCCCAAGTCCTTACCTTGAATAAATCGCAATTGTTGGAAAACCGTGAGGGTCCCCATGATCAAAAACACGGAAATGGAAAACTGCAGGATGACGAGAACATTCCGCACGCGTCCGCCACCCACAGATTGGTCTCCCTGTCCCTTGAGCACCTTGGCGGCCACAAAGCGGGACATGAAAAGTGCGGGATAGCTTCCGGACAGGAACCCCAATGCCAAAGCCGCCAATAAGAGGGTCAACCAAAACAGGGGATTGGATATGGGCAGGGAAAGGTCCTTTCCGCTCAAGTCATTATATAAGGGGAGAACGGCTGTCGCGATGATCACAGCGAACACCAGCGATCCCAGGGCAATCAATGCCGATTCCGTCAAAAATTGTCCGATCAGGCTCTTCCGTTGGGACCCCAAGGTTTTTCGGATACCCACCTCCTTTGCCCTTTTGAGGGAATGTGCCGTGGAAAGGTTCATAAAGTTGACGCTTGCCAGAACCAAAAGGATAAGGGCAATGGCCCCAAGGATGTAAACATTCTTGATGTCGCTCACGGCGCTGAACTCAGGACCTCTTCTGGAATACAAATGGATGTCCTCCAATGGGATCGTGGAGTAGCGCATGTAATTTCCCGAATCTATGAACTGCTGCTCCGTGATGCCCGGGAAAAATGCCTGGGCGTAGGGGATGACATATTTGCCCACCATTTCCTGCAACCGGTCATGGATAGCCTCGGCCCTGGTCCCTGGAATCATTTTGATGAGGGTGTAATAGTTGTGGCTTCCCCATTCGGCCAGTTGGGCATCCTCATATCCGGCCAAGGAAAGAAAAAGGCTCCTGTCTTTGAGAAATGAGTTGTTGGGCAGATCTTCCATAACCCCTGTCACCGTGTAGGTTGTATTATCGTTCAGCAGCACGGTCTTTCCAATGGCCTGATCAATTGGGAAATGTTTTTCGGCGGCGGTCCTCGTCATCACCAAGGTGTTGGGCTCCGTCAAAGCGGTCTCTTCATCCCCATACAACAATTCCAGCCCCAGCATCTTAAAAAAAGTGGAGTCGGCATAGGTCACCGAAGCTTCGCGTACATTGCTGAGGGCTTCTTGGGTGCGGATGAATGTACTGCCAATGCCCCTGAACCGGGTGGTGAGCTCCACTTCAGGAATATCGTTCAGCACAGCTTGGGCCATGGGCGCGGAAACTTCGGCAAGGGTTTCTTCCTTACCGCCAAATTTCATATCGGCATTGAGCCGATAGATGCGCTCCGAATCGGCAAACATGGTATCGTGGCTGAGTTCGTCATAGATATAAAGGCCCAACAAAAGTCCACCGGCCATGCCTATGGCCAGCCCAAATGTGTTCAGGAAAGTGAAAAAAGGTTGTTTCTTCAGGCTTCTCCAGGCTATTTTCAGATTGTTCTTGAACATGGCGCTCGTTTTTTGGTTGCTAGTTTATTCCGTCCTCAATGTTTTGGCAGGATTGGTCAATGCGGCTCGTATGGATTGAAAGCTTACCGTCAACAATGCGATCATCAGGGCCAAAAGCCCGGCCAGCATAAAAGTTCCCCATGAGATATGGATCCTGTAGGCAAAGTCCTCCAACCATCGGTCCATCATGTACCAACCGATAGGGATGGCGATGATGATGGACAGTAGGATCAATTTCATGAAATCCATGGTGAGCAGCTGATAAATGCTTTTGAACGGAGCCCCAAGGACCAAACGGATACTGATTTCCTTTTTCCGTTGCTCCACCAAGAACGCGGAAAGGGCAAAGAGTCCCAAACAGGCCACAAAAATGGCAAACAGGGCAAAGCTGTTGAATATTTTGCCCATACGCTGGACATCGTCGTGCATGTGGGCAAACTCTTGGTCCAGAAAGGTATATTCAAAGGCCTGTTGTGGCACATATTGTTGCCAGATGGTCTGTATGTCACGGATGGCGTTCGCTGCCTCGCTGCTGCTCAGTTTGACGGACACCATGCTGGGGCTGTCGCCAATGACCAAGGAAACAGGCGCAATATCCTCTTTTAGGTTCTTGAAATGGAAATCCTCCACCACCCCGATGATGGTCCAGTCCTCACCGTTGTTGATGCGTTTTCCTATCGGGTCCTCAAAACCCAGTTCCTTGGCCATGGTGGAATTGATCACAATGGCGGATGAATCGCTGGCAAAATCCTTCGAAAAGCCACGGCCTTCCTTTAATTGTAACCCAAGCGTATTGATGTAATCATGGTCCACACGCCATATCTGTGCCGGTACGGATATTTCCTGACTTCCGTTGGCAATCGCCCCGAAAGTGTTACCGTTTCGCATGGTGCCCTCAATGGGAAGGTAATCGCTAATGGAAACCGCCTTCACATCGGACAGCCCAAGAAGCCTTTCTTTGAAGGACTGCGAGTTGTCCTTTAGAAGATTGGTCCCCTTTATGACCAGTACTTGATCTTTGTTGAAGCCCAATTTCTTGTCCAAAATGAAATTCATTTGGTTGTAGATGATCAAGGTGCCGATGATCAACACCACAGAGGTGGTAAATTGGACAACGACCAGACCACTGCGAAGTTTTCCACTTTTGCTCCCGGTGCTCAGGGTGCCCTTCAGCACGTTCACCGGTTTGAAGGCAGATAGATAAAAGGCGGGGTAAAGACCGGCAATGATCCCAACAAACAAGGCCGCCACTATAATGATGGGCAGGAACCACCAGACCGACCACGGCATGATAATGCTTTTGGCCGCAATGGTATTGAAGGTGGGAAGTAACAGCCAAGCCAGAAAAACCCCGATGACAAAGGAAATGAGGCTATAGATGACAGACTCCGTGAGGAACTGGCTTATCAAATGGCTTTTAAAGGCACCAACGGTTTTTTTCAAGCCCACCTCTTTGGCCCTATTGGCGGATTTTGCAGTGGACAGATTGATGAAATTGATCACCGCCAACAAGAGTACAAACCCGGCAATAGCGGCAAACAACCAAACAAAACGGATGTCGCCATGTTGAAGGCCATCGCCCATTTTCGCATCAGATCTTAGGTGGATGTCCCCAACAGGTTGTAGTTTGTATTCCAACGTTTTTAAAACTTCCATGAATTCCTCTCCCCTCATTCGTTCCTTATAGGCCGGGATGACATATTGCTCGAGAATGGAAGCCATTTTCTTCTCCAGGGCCGCCACATCCGCTTTGTCGTCCAGCAACAGATAGGTGAAATAATTGTTGTTGGACCAGCTCATATTGGTGTCCTCGATGGCCAGAAGAAAATCGAAATCGAGGTGTGATTTCTTTGAAAGATCTTCCTTTATGACCCCGGTCACGGTGTAGGGTCTGGCGGAGTTATCATCCAGATAGACCGTTTTTCCGACGGCATTGCCTTCCGGGAAATATTTGGCGGCCTTTTGGGCCGTCATCACCACGCTGCCAGGATTGGTCAAGAGGTTCTCCGGTGTGCCTTCCACCAACTCAAGTTCCAAAATGTCGAAGACCTGTTGGTCCGCATAGATGAAACCGTCCTCAAAATTGTTCTGGGAAGTCCCAGCGGCCCGCAATGGTCTTCTTCCCGCACCAAAAAGCTCACTTGTGTTTATTTTGCCCGCCTTCAGCACTTCGGGGAAGGTGGCTTCCAAGGTCTCAGCGAACGGGAGTTGAAAATGGACGCTCTTCAACTGCTCGCCCCCCATAACGCCCTGCATCACCACACGGTAAATCCGGTTTTTGTTCTGGTAATGGGTGTCGTAGCTCAGCTCATTCCCAATAAAAAGGGCAATCAGAAGACAAGCGGCTATACCTACGGCAAAACCACCAATTTTAATGGTGGTAAAAAGCTTATCCTTTTTGATGTTGCGCCAAGCGATTCGTAAGTGGTTTTTAAACATGATGATTGTTTTTTGATGATGTTGATGATGTCAGTTCATTCGGTCCGCAAACTTTTTACGGGGTTGGTCAATGCGGCCTTCAATGCTTGATAGAGAATGGTGATCAGGGTGATGGCCATCACAACGGCGACCGCCACAATAAAAATCCACCAACTGATATTGGTGCGGTACTCAAAGTTTTCCAGCCATCTGTCCATAAAATACCAAGCCACTGGTGCTGCGATGAGCCCAGCAATGATGATCAGCTTGAAAAAATCCTGGACCACAATGCCCACCAAATGCTGTATGCTGCCCCCCAAAACTTTCCGGATGCCTATTTCCTTGGTCTTTTGAACTATGAAAAATAGGATAAGACCATAAATACCCAAACAACCGATGAAAATGGCAAGTCCCGAGAAAACGCCGATCAGTGATAAAAACCGTTGTTCCGATTCATAAAGCTGTGCGACACGGTCATCTAAAAAGGCATACTCAAAAATATAATCGGGAAAGGCGGCAGACCATTCCCTTTCAATATGTTGCAAGGCACCTTTAGCGTTTGCCAAATTGATTTTTATCGCCAAATCTGTATAAAGCATTGGATGTGGAGCAATAAAAATGGGATTGATTTTGGAATGAAAATCTTCATCATGAAAATCAGCGACTACCCCTACAATCCTTCCCTTGACCAAATCACCATTGATGATGATTGACTTGTCCAGGGCTTCTTGTGGATTGGAAAGGCCAACCTTCCGCACAAAATCTTCATTGACGATGACTTCGTCCACAGAATCCTTTTCATAAAATTCCCTGCCAGCCACCAATTTCAGGTTGAAGACATCCAAATAATTTTTGTCACCTGCCTTTACCAAAAGATTAAATTCTTCCGATTCAGGGTTATTGTTGAACTTTACACTGGTCCCCCATGAGTTGTTACCAGCTCCTGGGGACGCAAAGCAGGCCGTAACAATTTCCACACCAGAATTTTTTGTCATTCGATCTTTAAGGCCTTGAAGTTTAATGGATTCAATATCATCAGGTATTTCCACCATGACAATACTCTCTTTTTCAAAGCCGAGGTCGGAATTGATGGCATATTTCAATTGTTTTCCTACCACTATGGTACCAATGATCAGTACAATGGAAATGGTAAATTGGGTGACCACCAATGTTTTTCGGGTGAGATATCCACCCGTATCGTTGTGGGAAATCTTTCTTTTTAGGGCCAAAACGGGAGCTATGCGCGTCAAGACCGCTCCAGGATAACTTCCGGCCAATATGGTGACCAATGTCAAAATGGAAAGTACAAAGGCAAAGAATTGGACATTCAAGAGTTCCTTGAAAGAAAGTTCCAGGTCAAAAACAGCATTGAAGGAAGGCAGTGCCAAAAGACATAGGCCAGCGCCCAACACCAAGGCGGAAATGCAAATGATGAAGGTTTCGGCCATGAACTGCCAGAACAACTGTCCCTTAAAACTGCCCAGCACCTTGCGCACCCCGACTTCCTTGGAACGATAGGTGGATTGTGCGGTGGATATGTTGATAAAGTTGATGCTGGCCACGATAAGGATAAAAAGGCCCACAAAGGAAAATATCCAAAGCGTTTTGGCATCCATACCGCCCTCATAGCGTTTGTCGAAATGGACGTCCGATAGTTGCTGCAATTTATAGCGGTGCACATTTTTGTGTACGGGCCTAAATTTTTGCACATACCCTTTGAGTTGTTCCTCGATCTGCGCAATATCTTGGTTTGGGCGCATGAGCACATAACAGTGCAGTGAAGAGTTGATCCCTCCCCAGTTTTCGGATGACGTAAATTCATCATAGCTTTTCAATGTCTCGAAGGACACGAAAATTTGGGATTGGGTCAATGTTGTTTTGGGTAGGTCCTTCAACACACCGGTAACACGGATGGTCTCACTGTTCTCCAAAACAAAAGTCTGGTTGATGGGATCGGTATCGCCGAAAATTGTGTTGGCCAGCTGTTCAGTGATCAAGGCCGTGTTGGGTTCCGATATGGGCGCTCCATTGGTGCCATCTATCAAAGGATAGTTGAATATTTCAAAAAATCCAGTTTCGGTGAAGGCCACATCGACTTTGAACTGTTTTTTCCCAGTTCCATTTTCAGTGGTCACCAACCAATCATCCCTGGTCACGTTCTTGGCCACGATTTCGGCATAATCGTAATCTTGCTTGAATGCATTGGCAAAGCCAGGGGGCACGGCCGCCTCGTAATCGATGATGTCCCTGTGCTCCTCCGTATTTACCCTGTAGATGCGCTCAGCGTTGGCATGGAAATTATCGTACCGTAAATGGTGGCTCACGAAAAGAAAAACCAAAATGCTGCAACCAAAGCCGAGGGATAGGCCAAAAATGTTGATAAAGGCAAAGCCCTTCCTTTTGGTAAGGCTTCTCCAGGCGATTTTGAAATGGTTTTTGATCATGATGGTTGTTTTTGATGATGTCAGTTCATTCGGTCCGCAAACTTTTTACGGGGTTGGTCAATGCCGCCCTGATGGATTGAAAACTCACGGTCAGCAAAGCGATGCCCAATGCAATGGTTCCCGCTAGAAGGAACACCCACCATTGTATATCGATGCGATAGGCAAAACCCTCCAACCAATTTTCCATGGAGAAGTAGGCCACTGGAAATCCGATCAGCAGGCCAATAAGCACCAATTGGGCAAAATCCTTGGAAAGCATTTGACTGATCTTACCTACCGATGCCCCCAATACTTTTCGGATGCCTATTTCCTTTCTGCGCTGCTCCGCCGTATAGGCCGCCAAGCCAAATAGGCCCAAGGCCGCGACGAAAATGGCCAGAAGACAGAACACAATGCTGATGTTTCCCGCCCTTTTTTCCCGGGCATACATTCTAGCAATGGTCTGGTCCAAGAAGGAATAATTGAAATCCAAGTTGGGGACTACCCTCGTGAATGTGTTTTTGAGAGCGGCAACGGTATTGAGCAAGTCCCTAGATTTGAAACGCACCAGCATGAAGGATTTCCCTTCGCTTGGGCTGTTGTGAAAAGCATAGGCCCCGATGGGTTGGTGCAGTGATTCGTAGTTGAAATCCTCGACCACCCCGACAATGGTATTGGGAACACCGATATAAACTTCTTTACCAATGGCCTCTTCAGGGGTAAACCCAAGATAATCAATGGCTTTTTTGTTCAATACCACTTCTACCAAAGTGTCCTTCTCACTTTTGGATTTGGGAAGACTGCTACCGGCCAGAAGATGGAGTTTCAATGCGTCCACAATGCCTGCATCCGTCACGTTGGTCTGGATGTTCATGCCCTGTTCGTCCGTTTCCTTTTTCCGAAGGGTACGCCCACTGACATCCATTCCGGGATAACCCTGTACCATGGACACCGCGGTTACTTCCGAAAGGTTTTCGAACTCTTGTACCAAGGCCCTCTTGTTTTCCCCTTCCCGCAAACCGCCTACGGAAATGGCCATCACGTTATCTGCGGCAAAACCAAGATTTTTGTTTTGGATGTATTTGGTTTGTTGGTAAATGACCATGACCCCCACAATAAGTGCGGTGGAAGCGGCAAATTGCATCACCACCAACCCTTTTCTGATAAGCACGTTCCCTTTTCCCCGGGTGAGCGAGGGGGATAAAATTTCTTTCGGCATGAACCGAGACAGATACAGAGAAGGATACAGCCCTGAAAAGAAGGTAGTGACCACCCACATGCCCAAGACTACCAAGCCAAAGGAGCTGTTGAACAAGAGGCCAATGTTGAGGTTCTGGTTGGTTAACCCATTGAAGCTGGGAAGTAAGAATATGGCCAGAACAATGCCCAAAACGATGGATATGGCTGTGATGAGTCCGGTTTCCACATAGAACCTACCGATCAATGATTCGGAGGATGCGCCCAAGGTCTTGCTGATGCCCACTTCCTTTGAGCGTTTTTGGGACCGGGCCGTGGTCAGGTTCATATAGTTTACACAGGCGATGAGAAGGATCAAAATGGCCAGATAGGTGAGGTTGCGCACTTCATTGATGTCACCGATCCTTGAGGAGTAGGAGTTTCCATAGGAAGCCGAATGCAAGTGGACTTTATCCAAAGGCTGTAAACCAAATGAATACCATTGCTCGTCTTTGGGAAGGTTGGCATCCAGCATTTGGTCCATCTGTTTCTGGGTAGCATCCAATAAAACATTTTTCTTGAACAGGCAATAGGTTTCAAAACTGGCATTGGACCAAGACTTGCTGTTATGAAACCAATATCCATTACTTGAGGCCATGATCTCTGCATCCAAGGTGCTGTTCTCGGGAAAATCTTTATAAACCCCGGTCACCTCTAGGGCGATGTTATTGTCCACCAAAATGGTCTGGCCCAAAGGGTTTTCATTGTTGAAATAGGTTTTGGCCGCGGTCTCGGAGATGATCACTGTTCCGGGTCTGTCCAAAGGACTCGTCGCATCTCCTTTTACCAATTCAACATCGAAAATGGTCAACAGTTCCTTATCGACCCAATAGAACAGGGTTTCCGTAAAATTCCGATCGCTGATCCGCATGGAGGCAGGCCTTCCAAAATTATGTTTCAGCAACCTTGCCGCACTCTCCACATTGGTGACCTCTTCCTGCATGGCCAATGCTGTGACCGGAGGAGCCGTTGCCCAAGTCTCAAAACCAAAGTCTCCATTGGTTTTTAGCAGGACCCTATGGATCCTGTCTTTTTTGGGAAAGGAGGAATCAAAGCTCCTTTCGTGTGAAATGTACAGGAAGAGTAAAATAACAATGGTCAGACCCATGGAAAGCCCAACAATGTTTATCATGGAAAACAGTCTGTTGGACTTTAGGTTACGCCATGCGACTTTTAGGTGGTTCCTGAACATAATGGTGTTTTTTGATTGTTTTGATTGATGAATAAACTCCTAGACCATGGCTTTCATGGGTTTGTTTTGGCTTTCGGTCACAATTTGCCCGTCAAACAGGTTGATGACCCTGTGCGCATAGTGTGAATCACGATCGGAGTGCGTTACCATCACAATGGTGGTGCCCTCTTGGTTGAGTTCCGTCAACAGGTTCATCACCTCGATGCCGTTCTTGGAATCCAGGTTTCCCGTAGGCTCATCCGCCAGAATGAGTTTTGGATTGGTGACGACGGCGCGGGCAATGGCGACCCTTTGTTGCTGCCCTCCCGAAAGTTGCTGTGGGAAATGCTTTTCCCTGTGCGCGATCTTCATCCGTTCGAGCACTTTTTGCACTTTTTCCTTGCGCTCCGACTTGCTCATCTTGAGGTAGATAAGTGGAAGCTCCACATTTTCAAAAACGGTGAGCTCGTCAATAAGGTTGAAGCTCTGGAACACAAAGCCCAGGTTCCCCTTTCTCAGTTGGGTCCGTTGGCTTTCCTTCAGTCCGCCCACTTCGTGGCCCGCAAACTTGTAGCTGCCATCGGTGGGGTTGTCCAACATGCCAATGATGTTGAGCAAAGTGGACTTTCCACATCCGGAAGGACCCATGATGGCCACAAATTCCCCCTCGGCCACTTTTAGGTTGACCCCGTTCAGGGCCAGGGTTTCCACTTCTTCTGTTCTGAAGCTCTTTTTAAGGTTCTGTATCTGTATCATTTTTAGATGGTTGTTTTTTAAAGACTGATAAAATTTGATCGGTGTTACACTTTGCGTTTATTTTAAAACGATCCGTTCCGCATCGCCAAAACTGTCATAGTTGCTGGTAATGACCTGCTCCCCGGGTTGAAGCCCTTCCAGAACCTCATAATATCTTGAATTTTGTTTGCCCAACCGAACGTTCCGTCTGATGGCTTCCTCTCCATTGGGGGACACCACAAACACCCATTGTCCGCCGGTGCTCTGGAAAAATCCGCCCTTGGGCAATAACAGGGCGTCGTTGGATTCGCCCAATTGCAATCGGATGTTATAGCTCTGTCCGGCACGGATGGTCTCCGGTTTTTCTCCAGTGAACACCAAGTCCACCCGGAACCTTCCATTGCGTACTTCGGGGTACACCTTGCGCAAGCGGAGACCAAATTCGTTCCCGTTGCGTTCCAATGTTGCCGAAAGATCTCGCTTTACACGGTCGATGTAGTGCTCGTCGATGTCGGCTTCGATCTTAAAATCGGTGAGGACATTGATCTGCCCGATCCGTTGCCCCTGTGCGATGTTTTGTCCGATCTCTGCGTCCAGAAAGCCCAATTGGCCATCCGCCGGGGCACGCACGTTAAGATGGTCCAATCGCTCATAGACCATGGAAAGGGTCTGGTGCATCCGAGCCAAATCGGCATCCAATCCTTTGAGGGAAGTCTCACGCAGCTGGTCGTCCTGCTCTGTTTGCAACTTTACGATCTCGAACTGTTTTTGGGCCAGTTCAAAATCTGCCTTGGAGAGGAGGTAGGTTTCCTTGGAGATCAACTCATCTTCATAAAGGGCCTTGTTCTGCTCATAATTACGCTTGAGGCGCTCAAGGTCATATTCCGCATTGGCAAGGGACTTTTTCCCTTCGACCTGTCTGGAATCAAAGGTAAGTTTGGTGGAACGGAGGTCGTTCTGTTTCAATGCCAGGTTACTTTCGCTGGCCAAGATCTGCTCATACAGGTTCATGTTCTCCAATTTGAGGATGATGTCCCCCTTTTTCACCATGGATCCTTCCTCTATCAATTTTTCGGAGACCCGGCCGCCCTCGTAGGCATCCATATAGATGGTGGCAATGGGCGCGACATTCCCGTTGATGGTAATGTAGTCATCGAACTTGCCCGCGGTCACCGCGGAGATGGAAAGACGTTCCTTCTCCGTCCTGAAGGTGGACATGGAGCTGGCAAAGATCAATTTCCAGCCCACGAACAATAGGAGCACGCCCAAGGCAATGTACCCGTAATGTTTTGGTTTAAGTCCTTTCTTTTTTTCTAATTGTATATCCATGGTTCGTTTTAGTTGATATTAAAAATGGGCAGTCCGCTGTAGAAGTCTATGGTACTTTGGTTGACTTTCAATTTCAGCCCCACCTGTAGGTTTTCATTTTGTGCAACGGCATAAAGGTTTTTGGCCTGAAAAAGGTCCAAGGCATTGATCAATCCCTTCTCATACCTTTTTTGTGCAATGTCAAAGGCCAGTTGCTGTGCCTTCACCTTTTGATTGCTCTGTTCGTATTCCACAGTGAACGAAAGGTTGTCCTGTACAAGCTGTTGCAACAATCGGAACAGTTCCTGCTCTTGTATCTCAAGGTTGTTCTTTTCCTGCAAGTAGGCAATTTTTTGCTGCTTTACCCTGGAGTGGGCAGACCATCCGTTGCTGATGGGAATGTTCAGCTGGGCCCCCACAAATTTGGATTGGTTGTCCGTAAATTGTGTCTTGAATGGAATAATGTTTCCATTTTCATCCGTATTGGTCTCGAAATAACTGGTTCGATACCCTGCAATCAAGGATAGGGAAGGGAATAACAAACCTTGAGTGGCCTGCAGCTGCTTTTTTGCAGCAGTCACCCGATATTCCTGCGATTTTACAAGCGGCACAAAACCCCTTGCCGTTTGATAGAGTGAGTCGAGGGAAATAGTGCTGTTGGCCTCTACAGAAATGGGGTCCAGCGTTTCTTGGAGCACAATGTCGTTTTGGTCGATTAGGTTCATTTCCTGCAACAGGACCAGTTTGGCATTGGCCAATTGGTTCCTGTTCTGGGTCACCAGTAATTTGTCGGCCAACAAAACGGACTCGGCTTCATAGAGATCGGCACCGGCCATCATTCCCAGATCCACCTGTTTTTTGACGAGATCGTAGTTGGCCTGCGATATTTCCAACTGCTCCAGGCTGTTGGCCACAAGGCCCTCGTTAAACTTGATGTCATAAAAAGCGTTCATTACCCTAAAGGCCAAAAGGAACTTTTGTTGGAGCACATCTTCTTGGGTGGCTTTGTAGATAAATTTGGACGCCCTGATGGTGTTCATTTTTTGAAAACCCTGGAACAGATCCAAATTCGCATTTAGCGAATAATTGTTGCTAAAAAACTCTGTGTTTATATAATCGTTGGTGTTGGGATCTTCGGCCCTACCATAACTGATTGAATAGTCAGTGGATCCACTTACCGATGGGAGCAGGTCCCTAATGGATTGCCGATAGCTCTCTTTGCTCGAATCTTTGTCATAATTGGTGTTCTTCACCTGAAGATTGTGCTCAATGGCGTAGGCCACGCATTCATCCAAGGTCCAGGTTTCTTGCGAAAACCCGACCAGGGAGGCCAAGAAGAACAGACTGACAATGTATGTTTTAAGGTTCATAGTTTTATCCTGTGCCAAAAATAGAGACCATTCTTATGCCAAATATTTAAACATCTGAAAATCAATAATATAAATTTATTTAAAAGTACTTATTTAAAATTTGGTGTAAAAAAATTGTACAAAAAACGTCCAAATATTTTACACATCGCCGGAGGATATGGTTCCAATTTGTAGCTTTGGACGATAGATAAGAATCCAATGGTTGACGCCAAGATCTTGGTCATAGACGATAACAGGAGCGTGTTGAGCGCTTTGGAGATTTTGCTACAGTTTGAGTACAAAAGCGTCCAGACACTTTTCAACCCGAACCAGATTTCCTCGTTCCCCAACATGGAAGAGATAGACATTGTGCTGCTGGACATGAATTTTTCGGCCGGGGTGAACACGGGCAACGAAGGGTTGTTCTGGCTTAACGAGATCAAAAAGAAATCCCCGAACACCTCCGTCATCATGATGACCGCCTACGGAGCAGTGGATTTGGCCGTGACGGCCATAAAGCAAGGAGCCTCTGACTTTGTGCTGAAACCGTGGAACAACGAAAGGTTGATGACCACGGTGAGATCGGCCTACGAACTCAGGAGGTCGAAACAGGAAATCCATAATCTCAAAAAGAAGGAGAACAACCTGAAGCAGGTGATCAATGAAGGAAAAAATTTCATCATAGGCCAATCCAAGGCCCTCACCTCTGTGTTGAACCTTGCGGCCAAAGTGGCCAAAACGGACGTCAACGTATTGATCACGGGGGAAAACGGAACCGGGAAAGAGCTCATCGCCCGCGAACTGCACCGTTTGTCCGCCAGAAAGGATGAGGTGTTCATTGGGGTGGACATGGGCTCCATTGCGGAAAATCTTTTTGAAAGTGAATTGTTCGGACACACCAAGGGCTCGTTCACCGATGCCAAGGAAGACCGTGCGGGCAAGTTCGAGGCGGCCCACCAGGGCACTCTTTTTCTGGACGAGATAGGCAATCTTTCCTTGCAGATGCAGGCAAAACTCCTGTCGTCCATTCAGAACAGATCAGTGGTCAGGGTGGGTTCCAACAAACCCATCAATGTGGACATCCGATTGATATGTGCCACAAACTGCAACTTGGAGCAAATGGTGGTGGACGGACTTTTTAGGGAAGATTTGCTTTACAGGATCAACACCATCCACATAGAGGTGCCTCCCTTAAGGGAGCGCGGTGAAGATATTTTGGTACTGGCCGAATTTTTCCTCAAAAAATTTGCCCACAAATACGATAAACCTGGGTTGAAGATGAACAACCTGGCCCAGGAAAAATTGATGGAATACCTTTGGCCGGGCAATGTGCGTGAACTGCAACACACCATGGAACGGGCCGTGATCTTGTCCGATGGCAATGTGCTCAAACCCACGGATTTTCTATTGCATGCCAAACCTTCACAGTCTTTTGACGGGCAACCATTGACCTTAAATGAGATGGAGCAGCAGATGATCTCCAGGGCGTTGGACCAGAACGAGGGAAACTATAGCGCAGCCGCCGAGCAATTGGGCATTTCGCGACAGACGCTCTACAACAAGTTGAAGAAAAAGAACCCCTAATGGCCAGCCGCAACTTTTATTTCCAGCTTATCATCAGGGTTGCCTTGATTGCACTGACCGCTATCGGATTGGCTTTTTCGGTGGCATGGCAGAAGTATCTTGGCCTATCGTTCTGTGCCATCCTTTTTGGGGCACAGGTCTATGCATTGATCACATTCATCAACAGCACCAACAGGAAGATCGCTTATTTTTTTGACGCCATACGAAACGAGGATTTTACACTCCGTTTTCCGGAAAGTGTGACCATAAAGTCCTTCAAAGAGCTCAACCAGAGCCTGAACCGGGTGAACGGGCTTATCCAAGAAGTGCACTTGCAGCTTCAGATCAGGGAACAGTACTATCAAGAAATATTAAAACAGGCCAGTATTGGGATCATGACCTATAATGAAAAGGGGCACATCCTTTTCTCCAACCCCACGCTGGAAAAACTTTTGGACCATTCGCCATTGAACCACATCAAACAATTGATGCAGGTGGACGAAAAACTGTACCACGTTTTCAAGGACTTCCAGCCTTTTGAGCGGAAACTGTTCCAGCTTTCCAATGAACGTGAACAGACCCAACTGGCATTGAAATCGACACCTCTGACGCTGGACGGAAAGTCGCTGCTGTTGGTGGTGGTGCAGGACATCCACAAGGAACTGGACGAAAAGGAAACGGAATCCTGGGTACGGTTGATACGGGTGCTTACCCACGAGATCATGAACACCATCACGCCCATTGCCTCCATTTCGGATTCCATCATCAGGTATTACCGGAACCATGGCAGGATAACCCCATTGGAAGAATTGGAGGAAAGCCAGATCAAGAATACCCTCAAAGGGTTGGAGGTGATCAAGGAACAAGGGGGCAATTTGATGGATTTTGTGCAATCGTACCGAAGCCTGCTGCACGTGCCGGAACCCAATAAGACCATTGTGAAGGGCAGGGAGCTTTTGGACAAGATAGATGTGCTCATGTCCGCAAGGCTGCACGATACCGAAGTGGATTTTCAAGTGGGTTGCCATCCAGAGGACCTGGAGTTCTTTATTGATGAAAAGCAGATTGCCCAAGTGCTGATCAACCTCGCCAAGAACGCCCTACAATCTGTGGAGGGTATTGAAAAAGGAAAGGTGCGCATCGTGGCAGGGCAGGATGGCAACGGCACCAAATTTATAGAGGTACAGGACAATGGACCGGGCATCCCGCCCGAGATGATGGACGAGATCTTTGTGCCTTTCTTTACCACCAAAAGTGAGGGAACGGGCATTGGGCTGAGCCTTTCCAAAAGGGTGGTGCAATTGCATGGAGGCGGCATACAAGTACGTTCTTTACAAAATCAAGAAACTATTTTTAGATTGACATTTGTGTGATCATATTTGCAGATTGTGATAAAGGAACAACTTTTGAAATTCTGTTGGGACTACGTTGGTGAAAAGGCCCAAAGATTAAAGAACAGCAATGCGGACCTTCAGGAATCCTTGGACTCCGAGACCAAGAACTCCACGGGGGACAAGCATGAGACAGGCAGGGCCATGGTGCAGTTGGAACAGGAAAAACTGGCCCAGCAGTTCATGGAACTGGAAAAGACCAAGAACATTCTGCAACGCGTGGATGTCAGGATAAAATCAGCGACCATTGGCTTGGGCAGTTTGGTAAGGACCAATGCGGCCGATTATTTCATTGCCATATCAGCGGGAGCTTTCAAGCAAGAGGGGAAGCCCATTTACTGCATTTCCCAGGAAGCGCCCATTGCGCAACTGTTGATGGGCAAGAAAAAAGGCGAAACCTTTGTGTTCAATGGCAATTCCCATACCGTTTTGGAAGTGGGTTAAGAGAGGTTTTTAAATGCCCAAAATCTTTTTTTCGGACCAGCTCCAACTCAATATGCATCCATTATTTTAAAATAATCGAAATCGGCATACCCGCCTATTTGCGCTGTTGCATAATTGAAGAGACCAAAACGATACCCCATAAAATGGGGCAAGGTGTAGGACATGTTCAGTTGGCTTCCCAGTTGGGACCACTGTTTTCCATCCAAACTGTAGTAGAACTTGGCCGTGTCCTTGAGGTCGGTGAAATCGCATTCGGCCCTTAGATAGACTATATTCTGCTGTAGGGTCAGGCTTTTCATTTCTTTGGGTTGATCGTTCTCGACACTTACCATCACCAATTTTTTTGTCCCATTTTCAATTTTCACCCCAATCTGTCCGTATTTCTTTTGAAGCAATGCCAATCCGGCAAAATCGCCCTCTTTCATGTTTGATACATCCAAAGCGGTTGTTCCTGAACAGACCGGGCCAATGGTTCTTTGGGTCAAGGTGTTTCTTGCCTGTACAAAATCTTCATCGATGCGCCCCGTGGTCAATCTTAGATATCCTTTCCTATCAGTCAAGGACCACAGACTGTCCACAGGGTTATGGTTCCATTGCCAGACCAAGGGCAATTCAAGGTCGTTTTTGGATCTGTTGAACTCATCACTGGCCACAATATGGGGAATGGGTCCCTTGCCCGCAGGGAGATCCAGAGTGTCGGGGACCTTGCCCTCAACACCCAAAATAGGCCAGCTATCCTCCCATGTCACCGGAGCGAGATATGGTATTCGTCCCACGGAACCATAATCCCGGAAAAGATAGGCGTACCAGTCGCCATCAGGGGTTTCTATCAACCCACCCTGGGCAATCCCCCTGTCCTGTAGTGCCACTTTGCCTTCATACGGGCCGGTAATGGCATTGGCCCTATGGACCAAAACGGTGCGCATGCCGTTGCGGGGCCAGGTGATGTTGAACAGGTAATATGTACCATTGACCTTGAACAACTGTGAACCTTCCGCACCCAACATGATATCGTCACCTGCCGGGGCACTGGCATTCTCAATGAGCACCCTTTCCGTGCCTTCCTTTACGCCCGACAGATCAGGTTCTAGCTCGGCCATCATCAGCTTTCCATTGCCCCAGATCATATAAACCTTACCATCATCATCAAAATGTACTGTAAGATCATGGTAAGAGGGTTCAAAGGATTTCACCTCCCACGGACCCTTTTCGATATCTTTTGTGGAATACACGTAGGTTTTTCCTGTGGTTGCAGCAAAGGTGAACACATAAAAAGTGCCCTTGTGATACCGGATACAACTGGCCCAAGACCCTCTCCCATACGCATTTTTTCCGTTTTCCAAAGTAAGGGCGTCCACATCGGCCAAGGTATCGTAGGCATAGTTCACCAATTTCCAATTGACCAAATCTGTGGATTTCATAATGGGAACGCCGGGGCTCATGTGCATGGTGGTACTGCTCATATAGTAGTTGTTCCCGACGCGTACCATGGACATATCCGGTACATCCGCGAAAATGATAGGGTTCTGAGCATTCTTGTTCTGCGCGCTCCCCCAACAATGGATGAAGAGCATTAAAATAAAGGTCATCGCCCCTTTTTTGGGAGCTGCTTGGAGAAAGGAATCCATCCGATTCCAGCGAATTAACGTTAAGGACATGATGAAGACTTTTTGGAACATACAATATAAGTGTTTTTTTAACACATATGATTGAAATCTAGCCTGTGATATTATTTTTTGCCGGTTTCATTGAAAAGAAAATATTGAAGAGCAAACAATTTCAACGCAATTCTAGTGGTATGGAAGAAAGTTCCCTTTGAATTGAAAAAAGTCAGGGTATAATCTAAATATCAAGGGACTTGAAAAGTTGAGAGAGTTTAACGCCCCTTGCTTCACAAATTTTGTGAAGGGTTTTTATCGGGATGTTATAACCTTGTTTTTGTGATATTTTACGAACGATTTTTTCATCAATATTATGATCTAAGGCAAATGTTCTTTTAGATTTTGCCTTGGCAATCCATTCCTTGGAAATATAATTGCAAATGGTTCGATTTATATCCATCTAGAAACAAAGGAATAGGTTCTTTTATTAAATAATGCGGACGATAATCCGCATTATGGGTTGTTTTGATTACATTTGACAGCACCCAAATCTTTACTAATGAAAAACATCAATGCGGCTTTTTTGAAAAATCTAGAGCTTTTGACCAAAGAACACGGCCAAGCCTTACAACCAAAAAAAATGGGTTTTGATGTGGGACAATTTCAGGTAAATGGTTATCAAGATCTCCTATTTCATATAGAGGCGATGATCAATGTCTGCATTTTGGCTTTGGGAAATCCTAATGCGGAAGAGCATAAAAATATAAGGGAGCCTCATGTACACGTCCAGACCGTGTTGGAAATAGCGGCCCAGCTCATTCCTTTCGAGGAAGCGGAGATTTTGGACCATATGCGAGAACTCATAGGGAAGATCGGGGATAAACGGGAGGGATAATCACCCCAAATCAGGCGGTTTCCGTCCCTCCTTTTTTTCCGAGGCCTTCTTTTTGGACTGCAACCGTTTTTCAATGGAAGATTTGGTGGGCTGGGTAGGTTTCCGCTTTTTGGGTACCTCCAAGGCTTTTTTCAGCACTTCGAAAAAACGCTTCACCACCAACTCCTTGTTCTTGTGCTGGCTTCGTGCCTCGTCACATTGCAGCAATAGGGTGCCATCGTTGGTCAATCGGGAGGAAAGTTTGAGCAGCAAGCGTTCCTTTTCGGCATCGGAGAGTCCTTCGGAGGAGGGGATGTTAAAGGTAAGCTCCACTTTGGAAGAAACCTTGTTCACGTGCTGTCCGCCAGCTCCGCCACTCCGAACGGCCTTGAAGGCCAGTTCGCTATGTACTTGCTGTTTGTTCAACCTGAAGGCGCTTGTTGATGGTCTTCAAAGATATGTTAAGGAAAACAAATTGTCCCTTATTCTGTTTTTTTGGCGTGTTGAAATAAAGAAGGGTACCATCGTCCGCCCTGCCTTCATTGAGGTAATGTTCTCCCCTAAAGAACGAATGTTGCACCTCCGCCCGTACCCCGCTCGTACTTGAGACCTTGAACTCGTGGGGGTAGACCAACACCGACCGTTCTATTTTGGCGTAGGATTTCAAAAGCTTGATGGGCACCTCGCTCACTTCGCCAAAAAGAGAGGCTGTATAATGGTTGGGAGGGTTTTTGTACAGTTTTCTGGTCTTTTGGTTGGCAATGATCTCCCCCTTTTCCAGAACAATGGTCCTTTCGGCATAAGGAAGCACATCGTTGGGATCGTGGCTGGCCGTGAGCACCGTGATCTCTTTTTTCTTGAGATAGGGGAACAATTTTCTACGCAGTGCGTTTCGCTTGAAATTGTCGATATGGCCGAAGGGTTCGTCCAGTAAAAGTACTTCGGGTTCCTGTGCCAATACCCTGGCAAGGGCCACCCGCTGCTGTTGTCCGCCACTGAGCTGTTGCACCTTGGTCTTGGCAAAAGCTTCCATTTCGATGAGGTCCAAAAGTGCATCGATACGTTGTCGGTGTGTCTCCCTTTCAAAAACGGACAGGAACTGCCCAATGTTCTCCTCCACGGTAATGTAGGGCATCAGGTCAAAATCCTGGGCCAGGTATTTCATGTAAGGCTCGCCCGGAACCAGATTGAAGTTGGGCCCAAGCGCTTGCTGGTCTCCCCAAAAAATGGAACCATCCTCCACGTGCAGCATTCCATAGATGACCTTCAGCAAGGTGCTCTTGCCTGAGCCGCTTTCGCCCATCAATGCCAGATGCTCGCCTTTGGCGACTTCAAAAAAAATGTTCTTTAAAATGTCCCGGTCGTTATAACCAAAGGACCCGATATGGACTTTCAGCATACATGTAATGGAGGCCGTCCAACATTTTGTCCAAGAATATATTGGACAGCCTCTTTATCAATTCTCTAATCCTTAAATTCCTTGAGCACAGCTTGGTTGGGTAGCTCATCATACCCCATGTTGAAGAAGGTAAAGCCGTAAATATCGGCATACTGTTCAATGGTCTTGCTCACAGGGGTTCCCGCTCCGTGGCCAGCGTTTGTCTCGATGCGGATCAAGGTCGGGTTGGTCCCAGCCTGTTTTTCCTGGAGTTCCGCGGCAAATTTGAAGCTGTGCGCGGGCACTACCCTGTCATCATGGTCGCCCGTGGTGACCAAAGTGGCCGGATATTCCGTTCCTTCCTTCACATTGTGCACGGGGGAGTAGCCCTTCAAATAGTTGAACATTTCGGCATTGTCCTCAGAGGTACCATAATCGTAGGCCCAACCTGCACCGGCTGTAAAGGTGTGGTAGCGGAGCATGTCCATTACGCCCACAGCGGGCAGGGCCACCTGCATCAAATCAGGACGTTGGGTCATGGTGGCACCCACCAACAGCCCCCCGTTGGACCCACCACGGATGGCGAGGTATTCCTTGGAGGTGTAGTTGTTCGCGATCAAATATTCGGCAGCGGCGATAAAATCGTCAAAAACGTTCTGTTTTTGGAGTTTGGTACCCGCTATGTGCCATTCCTTGCCATATTCGCCCCCACCTCTTAGATTGGGAACGGCATATACACCGCCCTGTTCCATCCAAACGGCATTCACGATGCTGAAAGAAGGGGTAAGGCTAATGTTGAACCCGCCATAGCCGTACAACATGGTGGGATTTTTACCGTTGAGTTCCAATCCTTTCTTATAAGTAATGATCATGGGTACTTTTGTGCCGTCCTTGGAGTTGTAGAACACTTGTTTGGACTCATAATCGTCTGGGTTGAAATCGATTTGTGGCTTCCAATACAGTTCGTATTCGCCCGTTTCCACATTGTACTTGTAGAGGGAGCCGGGCGTATTGTAATTGGTGAAGGAGAAGTAGAATTCCTTGTCCTCTTTTTTACCGCCGAAGCCACCGGCACTTCCCACGCCGGGAAGTTGTACTTCGCGGACCAGTTTTCCGTCATAGTCGTACTGCATGACCTTCGAAATGGCATCCACCATGTATTCGGTGAAGAAATAGCCTCCACCTGTACCTGCGGTCAACACATTTTTGGTCTCTGGAATTAAATCTTTCCAATTATCGGGAGTAGGGTTGGCGGCATCCACAACCACCACTTTTTTGTTGGGGGCATCCCTGTCGGTGACCAGATATAGTTTGGAGCCCACGTTGTCGATCACATAGGTGTCGGAATCCGTATCATCCAAAATGGTGACCAATTTGGCATTCGGGTCGGTAAGGTCCATCAGGTACAATTTGTTGCCCGAAGTGGATACGGAGGCCGAAATGAACAGGTATTTTTCATCTTCGGAAACAGAACCGCCCACATAGCGGTGCTTTTCTTCTGGAGTCCCACCAAAAATGATCTTGTCCTCGGATTGTGGGGTTCCCACTTTATGATAGTAGAGTTTATGCTGATCCGTTTTTGCGGAAAGTTCGCTTCCTTCGGGCTTGTCGTAGCTCGAATAGAAGAACCCTTCGTTGCCTTTCCAGGAAATGCCACTGAACTTGATATCGACCAAGGTGTCTTCCACAATCTCCTTGGTTTCGGCATTGATCACGATTCCTTTCCTCCAATCACTTCCCCCTTCGGAGATGAGGTAGGCGGCCAAGGAACCATCTTTGGTAAAGCTGAGGCCCATCAACGAAGTGGTACCGTCCTCGGAGAAGGTATTGGGATCCAAAAAGACCTCTTCCTTGTCTTCACCCTTTTTCCGATAGACCACATATTGGTTCTGCAGTCCATCGTTCTTGTAGTAATAGGTGTAGTCACCTTCCTTGAACGGGGAACCCACTTTTTCGTAGTTCCATAGTTTTTCCAAACGATTTTTCAGGTCTTCCCGAAATGGAATCTTATCAAAATACCCAAAAGTGGCGGCATTTTGTTGTTTTACCCAGGCCTCGGTCTCGGCGCTTCGGTCATCTTCCAGCCAACGGTAAGGGTCTGGCACATCGGTACCGAAGTAGTTGGTCACGGTATCGACTTTTTTGGTAGTGGGATAGTTCACCACAATAGGTTCTCTTTTTGGTGTTTCTTGGCAGGCTGCGAATAAAATGGCAGCAGCCAAAAGACTTACGTTTTTCATTTTTTTTCAGATTGATTCTGATAAAAATACCATAAAAACTGACAATCTCTTGGCTGTGGCCCAAGCTTTAACGTATTTTATGAAATCGCTTCGGAAGTATTGGAAACCAGTTGGTTCTCGACCAAATACTCCGCAATCTGTACCGCATTGGTAGCGGCCCCTTTCCGTAGGTTGTCCGCCACGATCCACATATTCAGGCTATTGGGTTGGGTCTCGTCCCGTCTGATGCGTCCCACGAATACTTCATCCTTGCCATTGGCGAACATCGGCATGGGGTAGGTGTTGGTTTGTGGATTGTCCTGCACCACTACGCCAGGGGTCTCACTGAGCAATTTACGCACCTCGGCCAGGTCAAAATCGTTGTGGAACTCTACGTTGACAGATTCTGAGTGTCCGCCAGCAGTTGGTATACGTACTGCGGTCGCGGTAACGGAAAACGTACAGTCGTCCAATATTTTTTGTGGCTCACGGGCCAATTTCATCTCTTCTTTGGTGTAGCCATTGTCCAGGAACACATCGCAATGGGGCAATGCGTTACGGTTGATGGGGTATGGATAGGCCATTTCACCCTCAATACCAGCAGCCTCGTTCTCCATTTGCTGTACGGCCTTCACACCGGTACCTGAAACAGACTGATAGGTGGAGACGATCACCCTCCTCATTTGGTATTTTTTGTGCAATGGGTTCAGTGCCATCACCAATTGAATGGTGGAGCAGTTGGGGTTGGCAATGATTTTGTCCTCTGCAGTCAAGCTGTCCGCATTGATTTCGGGAACCACCAATTTTTTGGTGGGGTCCATGCGCCAAGCAGATGAATTGTCGATGACAGTAGTACCGACCTCCGCAAATTTGGGGGCCCATTCCAAAGAGGTGTCGCCTCCTGCCGAAAAAAGGGCAATATCGGGTTGGGCAGCCACGGCATCGGCCAAGCCAATTATCGTATGTTCCTCGTTCTTATAGTTGAGCTTTTTGCCCACGGAACGCTCCGAGGCGACCAACAACAATTCGGTGATGGGGAAGTTGCGCTCCTCCAATACGTTCAACATGACCTCGCCTACCATTCCGGTGGCTCCAACAACTGCTACTTTCATTTTTAAAAAAATTTCTTGGGGCAAAGGTACTCCAGTCAGGGATTTATGCAAGCATTTTCATTGCCGATAATTAAAAAATAACAAAATGTTATAAATAAAACAACCATCAACCTGTCAGCGAAACAGATTGATGGTTTTAATTGATTATTGTGGTATAGCGGTCGTACCGATCATTTCGATACGTACGATTCTTATTTCTTCAACAAATCGCGGATCTCTGCCAATAGCTCTTCCTGGGTAGGGCCCTTTGGAGCTTCTGGAGCAGGTTCCTCTTTTTTCTTCATACGGTTCACTCCTTTAACGATCATGAACATCACAAAGGCAACGATCAAAAAGTCGATGACATTGGTGAGGAATTCCCCGTAGAGCACCGTTATTTCTCCCACGACTTCTCCGGCATCGTTCACGGTGCCTTCCTTGATGGTATATTTGAGGTCGTTGAAATCTGATTTGAACAAAAGTCCCACCAAAGGGGAAACAATTCCCCCGGTAAACGAGGAGACCACTTTGTTGAAAGCGGCACCCATGACGAAACCTACGGCAATATCCACCAGGTTTCCTTTCATTGCAAAATCCTTAAACTCTTTTATAAATCCCATTTTTATAGTGTAGTATTGGTTAATGGTAACAAATTAAGTAAAAAAGGACAGTGTTCCATCAAAAAGGAGAAAAATCAATGGTCGATGACAATCCTTTTTACCCGTTGTGATATGGCGGTGAGGATTTCGTAGGAGATGGTGCCCGCTCCTGAAGCAAAGCTTTCGGCCGACCGTTGGGGGCCAAAAACAAGGACCTCGTCCCCTTCCTGGCAGTCCACTCGGGTCACATCTACCATGATCATGTCCATGCAGACATTCCCGATCAGGGGAGCTTCTTTTCCATTGATGAGCACCGAGGTCTTTCCCTTGCCGTACTGTCTGCTGATACCATCGGCATGGCCAATGGGCAATGTCGCCGTCTTCGTTGTTTTGCCAGATTTGAATGCCCTGTTGTATCCCACGGTTTCTCCGTCACTTATCTCATGGATTTGGGAGATGATGGTCTTCAATGTGGCCACTGGCTGTAGATTTGGGTCGATGAGGGCATCGTTCCCATACCCATAAAGTCCGATACCGCTCCGGACCATTTCAAACTGTGCCTCGCTGGCGTAGTTGATGATGCCCGAAGTGTTCAGCATGTGCCTCATGAGGATATATCCCAACTTTTGGGACAAGTCGGCACTCCATTTTTTAAAAGTATCGATCTGGCCCAAACTGAAAGTGCGTTCATTGGGATCTTCCGAGGCGGCCAAGTGGGAAAAAACCGAGACGACCTTTGCCTCTGGGTTTGCCTTCAACCGCTCGGCAATGAACCCGATCTCATTTTCCTTGAACCCAAGCCGGTTGAGTCCTGTGTTGAATTTGATATGCACCGGGTAGGCCACTTGTTTTTTGGCACGGGCCGCATCCAAAAACTGGGTAAGGATGTTCTGGGAATAGAGGCTGGGCTCCAGACAACGATCTATCATTTCCTCGAAATTGGAAGCCAAGGGATGAAGGACGAGAATAGGCGTTTTTATGCCCGCATTGCGAAGGAGGACGCCCTCGCTCACATAGGCCACGGCCAGATAATCGGCCCCAAGAAGCTCCAGTTTTTTGGCAATGGCGACCATGTCGCTCCCATAGGCAAACGCCTTTACAACACCCAAAAACTTGGTACTGGGGGCTATTTTGGACCGTAAATAGCGGTAATTGTGCTCCATGGCGGACAGGTCCAGCACCAGAGTGGTCTCACCTACCTTGTCCATCTGCATTTTTCTTTTTCGTATCCACTTCTTCGGATTCCACGTCCATCTGGTTGATTTTTTCCCGCAACATGGCCTTGTAGAAAGCGGCCCTGCTCAACGGCTCGTATTCCTCGGTCTCGCCCAAGAGCACAAGCTTGTCATTGCTGGATTTCCGAAAACTGTAATTGGCGAGGTTCCCGGTTCGGGTACAGACGGCATGCACCTTGGTGACATATTCCGCTGTGGCCATCAAGGCGGGCATGGGGCCAAAGGGATTGCCCTTGAAGTCCATGTCCAGTCCGGCCACCACCACGCGCACACCTCGGTTCGCGAGATCATTGCAAACGGTAACAATCTCATCATCAAAGAATTGTGCCTCATCAATCCCCACTACATCACAGTCATCTGCCAAAAGGCGGATGTTCGCGGCGGCGGGAACAGGTGTGGAACGTATTTCGTTGGCATCATGGGAGACCACCATTTCCTCATGGTAACGGGTGTCCACTATCGGCTTGAAAATCTCAACCTTCTGTTTGGCAAACTGTGCCCGTTTCAGCCTTCGGATGAGTTCTTCGGTCTTTCCCGAAAACATGGAGCCGCAGATGACCTCTATCCATCCAAACTGTTCTTTAGGGTTGACCGTATTTTCGAGAAACATACCGTATTTTTGAACGAAACTTTGTGTTTTTCCGTTATATTGGGACAAGGCACAAAGCTACTAAAAAAATGTGCCTCCGACCGAGGGTTGAAATTTAACCTTTTGTAAGCAGTAGAATTTACAAAATGGCCTTATTTTTATTGTAAAGAGTATAGCTATGATGAAGAAACTAAGGGAAGAACTGGTAAAACTGTCCACGGAGATCATAACAGCAAAGGAAGATGTGGAGCTTGTGGAGCTGTACAACAAGGCCAGGATCATTTATGAGAAATTGGCCGTGCTGAAATTCATAGAGGAAAAACTGAACGATGTCCAGGTGGATGTATCGAAGAACGTAGTGGCATCTCGTTTCGAAAAAGTGGCAAACGCCGTATTGAGCGGGAACACATCGGTACCGGAGAGCAACCCACACGAGGAGGACATCATGACGCCCGGAATGGACACCATCAAGGACATTGTATCCGAAATGCCCACTGAAACCGCCTTGGACCAAATATTTGCCGAGTTCGTGGCAAAGCCCGATTTCATGAAGAACGACAAGGAAAACCTTGCTCCTTTGAAAGAAGATATCAAACAAGGACAGGCTAACCTTCCAAAATCGTTAAACGATAGGTTGGGCAAGGACTTTCAGATTGGATTGAACGATAAATTGGCCTTTGTAAAGCACCTTTTCAACAACAGTATGGAAGACTACACCCGGGTCTTGTCACAGCTCAATACCATTGACACCGAGGAACGCTCCATCGCTTTCATCAACAATATGGTCAAGCCGGAATACAACAATTGGGAGGGCAAGGAGGAGTATGAGACCCGTCTGATCACCTTGATCGGAAGAAGGTTCTCCTAATCGCCTTTGATTGATTTCCCGATGATATGATTGGGTGGATTCGAGGGTCAGGGTTACGCTCCAAAATTTAGGTTATTCAGTTACTCAGTTATTGGGGTGGGTGTACCAATCAATAACTCAACAACCCATTAACGGAATAACAGTTATTGCCCTGCAAAACCCAAGGAAAGAGTTTGTTTTAATTCTAGAGAAGACCGTAACTTTGGTCTATGGGAAAGTTATATCTGGTACCGACACCAATTGGAAATCTTGAAGATATTACACTTCGCGCCATAAAAGTGCTGAAAGAGGTCGATGTGGTCTTGGCCGAGGACACCCGCACCAGTGGCAAACTCCTCAAGCATTTTGAGATTGCGACCCCCTTGCAAAGCCACCACATGCACAATGAGCACAAACAAGTGGAGGCACTTGTGCAAAAGCTAAAAGGAGGGGCCGTTTATGCGCTCATTTCGGATGCGGGCACACCTGCGATTTCAGATCCTGGATTTTTGCTTACACGCGCCTGCGTGGAAAATGGTGTTGAGGTGGAATGTTTGCCCGGTGCCACCGCTTTTGTGCCGGCTTTGGTGAACAGTGGCCTGCCCAATGACCGTTTTGTGTTCGAAGGATTTCTCCCCATAAAAAAGGGTCGCCAGACCAAACTGCAAGAACTGGCCGAAGAATCGCGCACCATGATTTTTTATGAATCTCCCCATAAACTGTTGAAAACATTGGCGCAGTTTGTGGACCATTTTGGAGCGGACAGACCGGTTTCGGTATCGCGTGAACTTACCAAACTGTACGAGGAGACCGTTCGCGGCACGCTTTCTGAAGTTTTGGAGCATTTCAACCAAAAAGCCCCAAAAGGGGAATTTGTGGTCATCGTGGGCGGGAAGAAATAATCCTGTTAGTTGCCTCTCTGTTTTTCGACCTAAAAAGAACCATGGAACAATTGCTTTCCCAAATCCGAAGCTGCACCCATTGCAAGGAACATTTGCCTCTGGGACCAAGGCCCATCGTGGCGGCCCATCCGGAATCCAAGATTGCCATCATTGGACAAGCTCCGGGCACCAAGGTCCACCAAACGGGAATTCCGTGGGACGACCCCAGTGGGAGACAGCTCAGAAACTGGCTGGGTGTTTCGGACGAACAGTTTTATGACGACCGTTTGTTCGCATTGGTCCCGATGGGATTCTGCTATCCGGGAAAAGGTAAATCTGGCGATTTGCCCCCAAGGCCCGAGTGCGCCCCACAATGGCATGCACCGCTCCTGGAACAAATGCCCAACCTAAAACTGACCATTTTGATCGGGCAGTATGCCCAAAAAAATTATTTGGGGGATGACATGAAAAGCAACCTGACGGAAACTGTGAAGAAATATAGGGAATTTTTGCCCCAATACTTTGTATTGCCCCATCCGTCCCCCAGAAACCGATTTTGGTTGAGCAAGAATCCATGGTTTGATGAGGAAGTTCTGCCCGAATTGAGGAAAAGGGTTTCAAATAGTCTTACTTCTTAGGCAAAAAACTAGTACTGTGATCCATCATGTTTGCCTTTTTCCCAACCATGTTTCCCCAAATATTGTTCGGCACTGTCCACGGCCCCTTCTTCAATGGAAGTGCCCATGGAATCGTTCCATCGGTTGAGGTAACCGAACAGGGAAATCACCCCCAACATTTCCACGATTTCCCCTTCGTTCCAATAGCGATAGAGCCGTTCCTTGATTTCGGCATCCACGGCATTGGGCACCTGTGAAGCCGCCAGTGAAAAATCGAGTGCGGCACGCTCCGCTTCGGAAAAAAGCGGGATGCGTTCGGTACTCCCAAATGTTGTCCAACTGTTCCTGTTCGGCTCCATAGCGTTCTGCGGCCCTAATCGCATGGGCTTGGCAATAGCGGCATCCCGTGGCATTGCTGCTCACCCAGGCAATCATACGCTTCAGGGCGGATGTCACCCTCCCTTCATTGGCCATGACCGCTTTGTTGAGGTTGATGAACGCCTTGGAAATGGCGGGTCTGTGCTGCATGGTGAGGACAGAGTTGGGACAAAAACCCAAGGTTTCATTGAAGAATTCCGCAAGCTGTTTGGTTTCAAGGTCGTGATTGGGATCAAGAGGTGCTACGAGGGCCATAATAAGAGCTATTTAAATCGTATTTTTGAACCCTACAAGAAACAAAAAATTGATGTCATGACAAATCATATCACTACCAAATGGTTGGGCGAAATGGCCTTTGAAAGCAACAACCCCTCCGGACATACCGTGCGGATTGACGCAGGATTGGACGACGGCGGTTCAGGAGCCGGATTGCGGCCCAAGGCATTGATGCTTTCCGCTTTGGCCGGATGTTCCGGACTGGACGTGGCCTCGCTCATCAAAAAAATGAAACTGGATGTGGAGGACTTCAAGATTGACACCATTGCCAATCTGACCGAGGAGCACCCCAAATACTACGATTCCGTTGTGGTCGAGTACCACTTTTCAGGTGCCAACCTCAATGAGGACAAGCTCCAAAAGGCCGTTGACCTTTCCGTGGAGAAATATTGTGGGGTGATGGAAATGTTCCGACAGTTTGCGAAGTTGGAGATTAAGACTATTTTTCACCATAAATAAAGAGCAAGTCCAAGTGTAAAGTTCAAGTGCAAAACTCAAATTCAAGGTAAATCATTTATATTTATTGGGTCAACCTCAAAATCATATCAAAATGGTTTATGACACAGAAAAAGTTTGATTTAGAGGAAAGATTCGTAACATTGGCAGCCAGTATTGCTACTTTTTGTCAAGGTTTATCCCACGATTTTACCGGTCAATATTACGGAAATCAATTGCTTCGCTCTGCAGGAGGGGCGGCTTTGAATTTTGGTGAGGCCCAAGGAGCAAATACAGACAAAGATTATGTGCACAGGGCGACTATATCATTACGAGAACTTAAAGAATCAAGAGTAAACCTCAAGATCTTGAATAAAATAGACTATGGCAATAAAGAAATGCGCATAGGTTTATTGGATGAAGTTGAACAATTGATCAAAATCACTGCTACAATTATCAAAAACAAGAAGTAACCCCAAGATTTTATCTTGAGCTTGAATTTGAGTTTTGCACTTGAACTTTAAGACCTATGCGCTGGACCCTAAAACCAAAACCAACCCAAGAGGATACCGACAGACTTTCCGCGGAACTGAATGTTGAAAAGTTGATTGCCCAGTTGCTATTGCAAAGGGGGATTTCCGATTACGACGAAGCCAAGGCATTCTTCCGGCCCGAACTGGACCATCTGCACGACCCTTTTTTGATGAAGGACATGGAAAAGGCCGTGGCGCGGATTGAACAGGCGATGGCCAACGGGGAAAATATTTTGGTCTATGGCGATTATGATGTGGATGGCACCACTTCTGTGGCCCTCATGTCTTCTTTTTTGATGGAGTTTTACCCCAATGTGGCCACCTATATTCCCGATCGTTATGCTGAAGGTTATGGTATTTCCTTTCAGGGAATCGATTTTGCCGAGGACAACGATGTGTCCCTGGTCATTGCCCTGGACTGTGGCATAAAGGCGGTGGAAAAAGTAGCCTACGCGAAAAAAAAAGGTATCGATATCATCGTTTGTGACCACCACAGACCAGGAGAAGTTTTGCCCGAAGCAGTGGCCATTCTGGACCCCAAACAAGATGATTGTGATTACCCGTACAAAGAGCTTTGCGGCTGTGGCGTGGGGTTTAAATTGATCCAGGCTTTGGCCTCAAAACAGGGCAGGACCATAGAAGGCCTGGTCCCGTATTTGGATTTGGTGGCAACGGCCATTGCGGCGGACATTGTCCCGATCACTGGAGAGAACAGGGTGCTTGCCCATTATGGCTTGCAGGTGATCAATTCCTCACCAAGAATAGGGATTCAGGCCCTTATCGACCAGACCAAGAAACGTGAACTCACCATCACCGATGTGGTGTTTATCATAGCACCACGGATCAATGCGGCGGGCAGGATGAAGCATGGGCAGCATGCTGTTGCTCTACTGACGGAAACTGATTTTGTCACGGCACAGCAGTATGCCCAAGAGATTGAGTCCTTCAATGCAGAGCGAAGAAATTTGGACCAAGAAACTACCGAAGCGGCTTTACTTCAGATTCAAGATAACGCTGAAGAAAATCGGTTCACTTCCGTTGTGTACAATGAAAATTGGCACAAGGGCGTCATAGGTATCGTGGCCTCCCGGCTCACGGAAACCTATTACCGACCCACACTGGTCTTCACCAAAAGTGGGGACAAACTGGCCGCCTCCGCCCGTTCGGTAAAGGGATTTGACATCTACAATGCGCTGGAAGGCTGTTCCGATTGTTTAGAACAGTTTGGCGGGCACATGTATGCTGCCGGACTTACCCTTTTGGAAGAACAGTACGAAACCTTCAAACAGCAATTTGAAAAAGTGGTCAAGGAGACCATCGACCCAGACCTCTTACAGCCCGAAATAAGTATCGATGCTCAGATCGGTTTGGAAGAAATCACTCCAAAATTGATGCGCATCCTCAAACAGTTCGCACCATTCGGTCCGGGCAACATGACCCCGGTTTTTATGGCCGAAGCAGTACAAGACACTGGCTATGCCAGAGGGGTGGGAGAGGATGAAAAACACCTGAAAGCATCTCTTTCACAAAAAGGCTCAACACCTATTGGGGCCATTGGCTTTAATTTGGGAAATAAATTAGATCTACTGAAGGACAAAAAACCTTTTGATGCCGTATTTTCGTTGGATGAAAATGAATGGAACGGAACGGTGAGCCTTCAACTGAAACTAAGAGATATTCGCTAGACATTTATGGATCCATACGCTGCACTCCGATATAGGGAGTTCAACATTTTTTTATTGGTTCGGTTTGCCATGGTATTTGCCTGGTCCATGCAGTTCATTGTGATCGAGTGGCAGGTCTATTCGTTGACAAAAGACCCCTTGTCCTTGGGAATCATCGGCTTGATGGAGGTGATCCCCGCCGTGGGAATGGCCCTTTTTGCCGGACATATTGTAGACCAAAAAGAAAAGCGGAACCTATTGGTTACCTGCATTGCAGGATTTTCGGTGATCAGCTTGGGACTGTTTTTGTTGAGCTGGCCGGGGCTTGAAGATTCTTGGTCTTCCCAAACCATCCTGTACTCCATTTATGCCCTAGTATTTTTGGGCGGCTTTGTCCGTTCGTTTTTAGGCCCGACGATTTTTTCGCTGATTGCCTTGATCGTGCCCAAGAAAATTTATCCCAATGCGGCCACATGGAGCAGTTCCACGTGGCAATTGGCCGCCGTTTTGGGCCCGGCTCTGGCAGGATTTTCCATTAGCTGGATAGGGGTACACTGGAGCATGTGCGTCATTTTTGGGTTCTCGTTGATGGCCCTGCTCTTCCTGCTCCAGATTCCTAAAAAACCCATTTTGAACCCGAAAATTGGCGAGCCCGTTTTTCAAAGCTTGAAGGATGGCCTCAAGTTCGTTTTTGGCAGCAAGGCCATTTTCGGGGCACTCACTTTGGATATGATCGCGGTGCTTTTTGGTGGGGCGGTGGCCCTTTTGCCCGTATATGCCCAGGATATTTTGCATGTGGGCTCCGAAGGGTTCGGTATTCTCAGGGCAGCACCGGCAGTGGGCGCATCCATAACCATGTTGGGTTCTACTAGGTTTCCGCTGCACAAGAATGCGGGTAAAAAACTGTTGCTTGCCGTGTTTGCCTTCGGTATCTGCATCATCGTGTTTGGACTTTCCGAACTGTTCTGGCTATCGGTGGTCGCCCTGTTTCTCAGTGGGGCCGTGGATGGGGTTTCCATGATCATCCGTCAGACCATTTTGCAATTGAAAACACCGGACAATATGCGGGGCAGGGTCGCTTCGGTAAATTCCATGTTCGTGGGTTCTTCCAATGAGTTGGGCGCTTTTGAAAGTGGACTGGCCGCGAAATTGATGGGAACCGTGACGGCGGTGGTGTTCGGGGGTTGTATGACCTTGCTCACCGTAAGCGCAACGGCCATTGCGTCTCCTACGTTTAGGCAATTGGACCTTCAGAAAGATATTGATGAGCACGAAAAGGATTAGTCTTCCAACTTCTCCAAGTTCAATTTTTCCCCATCAAAAACAGCGTATGTAAAATAGGAAATCCAATCCCCAAGGTTGGTATAGGTGGATTTTTCATTGAGCCGGATCTCCAATGGAAGATGCCTGTGCCCGAAGATAAAATGGTCGTAATGTTGCTGTTCCAACTTCCGCTTGGCATATAGGATGAGCCATTCCTTGTCCTCTCCCAGGAATTTGGCGTCGGCCTCCCCGGAAATGATCTTGTTGTTCACGGACAGGTGTTGTCCCAGACGAACCCCCAAATCCGGATGCAGCCATTTAAAGAACCATTTGGCCACGGGATTGGTAAATACCTTTTTCATCCGCTTGAAACCTTTGTCGTGTGGGCCTAGTCCATCTCCATGCCCGATGAAGAAGGAAGTATCGTTGATCAAAAACTGTTGCGGTTTGTGGTACACCGGAATATTGAGTTCTTCCTCAAAATAGCCGTTCATCCACAGGTCGTGGTTGCCCACAAAATAAGTGATTTGGATACCCATGTCCGAAAGCTCGGCCAATTTGCCCAAGGTGCGGGTGAATCCTTTGGGCACAACGGTCCTGTATTCGAACCAAAAGTCGAACAGGTCGCCCATCAAGAAAATGGCATGCGCATCGTGTTTGATGGAATCCAGCCAGGCCACGAACTTTTTTTCCCGTGGCAGACTGTCCTTTCGGGTGGGTGCCCCAAGGTGGTTATCGCTTGCGAAATAGACTTTTTTGCCTTCTGGAAGGGAAATGTTCTTCAATTTATCTAAGGAAAAAGTTTATAGATATCGTTTCGTTTGACAAAACGGGACAATATTACAGTGTTGCTTTCAAAGAAAAATCCAAGACGATACTGACCCACCCTCATTCTGAAAGCGTTGGGATGCCCAGCCAGTTTTTTGATGGATGGGATGTCGTCCAAAACCTCGGCCTTTTCCATTTCCTCGATGATGAGCTTCAATTTTTGCTTTACTTTTTTATCCGTGACCTTTCTTACAT
The DNA here is from genome assembly GCF_033441575.1 of Flagellimonas baculiformis. Lineage (NCBI taxonomy): Bacteria > Pseudomonadati > Bacteroidota > Flavobacteriia > Flavobacteriales > Flavobacteriaceae > Flagellimonas > Flagellimonas baculiformis. Next base: position 320,590 of record NZ_JAUZVW010000003.1, on the reverse strand, counting down.
CTTTTTCGAGAGACCTAAGATATTTGATTTTCATTCATCCAAGGTGTTAAAGATGTCACTCTTGCTTACAAAATCTTCTTTATCAGCCTGCTGCATTAAAAGAAGAAGTCCAAGGTCCTCTTTCTCCTCCTCTGAAAGTTTTTCAAAACGTTCCAGTTCTTTTTTCTTCACATACTCTATGATGGCCTTTTCCATTAGAGCCTTGACGCTCATGTTCTCAAAAGCAGAGAGTACTTTGAGCTTTACCACGAGCGACTTATCAACTTCAATAAGTTTTTTTACATGTTCCATTGTAAGGTATGGTTAGCAAATTAAATTGCCACAAATATATGAAATATAATAAGGTATATATTATATATAATATATATTACCTTTTGAACTTCCTGTTGTTTCGCATTTTGTTGACCACGTAGATCACGGCTACGACCAAGGCCAAAATGGGGAATATACTTCTCATCTTTTCGACATTTATTTTTTGAACTTTTCCAGTGCCTGTTTGGTGTTTGGGGACAGGGCCAATTTTCCGGAAGCTTCGGCTCGTTCCAAAAGGAGCTTGTCCCAATGTTCCGTGCCTTCCCAAAGCACTTTTTTCATTTGCGATAGGGCCTCAGGGGTATAGGTGGCCAATTTTTGAAGGTGGATGTCCAACTCCTTGTCCATTTCGGGGATGGAATCATAGACCTTGGCATACAGCCCTTTTTCCTTGGCCCAATAGGCATTTTTCCATTCCGTGGGATAGAGGGAGAGCTCGGCCAGTGCGGCCTTGCCCATCTTGCGCTCCACGACAGGGGCGATCACAAAAGGACCGATCCCAATGGAAATCTCCGATAGTTTGATGGCGGCCTCCACGGTGGCGTGGACATAATCGCAGGCCGCGGCCAGACCAACACCTCCGCCAACCGTCTTGCCCTGTACCCGCCCGATGATGGGTTTGGGGCAATTGCGCATGGCATTGATCACGTTGGCAAACCCACTAAAAAACTGTTTGCCTTCTTCCAAATTGGAAATGGCCACCAATTCATCAAAGGAAGCGCCGGCACAAAAGGCACGGTCGCCTTCGGACTTTAGGACAACAACAGCTACCTTAAGGTTCGTGGCCAATTGGTCAAACTCTTTGGCCAAACGTTCCAACAACTCAGAAACAAAGGAATTGCTGGCAGGATGGCCAAACTCAATGGTGGCGATCCCGTTTTCAATTTTGGTATATAAACTTCCGTTGATTCTATCTGTGGACATGTTTCAATTTACAATGAACAATTAGCAATTTACAATCATCTGATGTCTGATGTCCGACTTCTGATATTGCTAAATTACGGGTTTTGGACCAAGGGCCTGAATTTTCGATCAAATTTCCAGAGCAGGGCAAATCCACGGATCAGCATCCAGACCACAAAGGCCACCCAGATGGCATAAAAGCCCCATCCCATGAACTTGCCGAGATAGAGGCAGGGCACAAATCCCAAAAAGGTTGCGGTGAGCAGCACATTCCGTAAATATTTCATTTCGCCCAACCCCTTGAACAGTCCATCGAACACAAAAGCCAACGTATTCATGGGAAGTCCCAAAATCACTATGTAGAATATGCCGTAAAAGGTATCCAACACTAAAGTGTCATTGGAAAACAGATATCCGATGGGGCGATAGAACAGAAAACCACCCATCATCAAGACCAAACTGACCATCATTCCATATAGCACTATTTTTTTGGCCAGTTTCCAAAGGCCATCATAATCGCCTGCTCCCAATAATTTTCCACTCATGCTATTACCTGCTGCGGCAAAGCCATCAATAAAAAAAGCTGCAAACAACCAAAGGTTGATGGCGATGGTGTGCGCCCCGATAAAGCGATCGCCCAAGGTAGTGGCTTCGCGAACGGCCAGGATCAGGGCCACATTGAGGGCTATGGCCCGCACAAAAAGATTGAGGCTCATAAAAACCACCCGTTTCAGTTCTTTGTTGAGCGGAAAGACCAACTTCATGCTGATTTCTGTCTTTTTCAGCAATAGGATGAAGGCCAAAACGGCCATGATAGCTTGGGAAATCAAACTGGCCCATGCGGCGCCTTCCAGATACATAGCGGGAATCCATCCGTCAATTCCATAAACAAGGACAAAGTCGAACAAAATATTGAGCCCTGCCCCAAGCATGGCAATCACCATGGGGTAAAAGGTATTCTGTAGTCCCCTGAAAATACCGAAAACCGCAAAGGTGAACAAGGTGAGCGGGAAACCCCAGACCCGGATGGAGTAGTACGAGATGCAATAGTCCAGGATTTTCCCGGAGGCGTTGAACAGTGTAAAAATTTCCTCGACCACAAAAACGGTGGACAATAACACTACGATGCTGAGCAAAATGTTGAAGAAAATGGCCTGGGCGGGCAGGTTTTTCACTTCCTCCAGTTTTCCGGCGCCCAAATATTGCGAGATGATGGCCGAAATGGAACTCCGGGTCTGTCCCAAGACCCAAATCAACATGGATAAAAAGGAACCCACGATGCCCGCGGCAGCCAAGGACTCCAAACTATCCGTTGGGATGTTGCCCACAATGGCCGTATCCGTGATGGAGAGCAGGGGTTCCGCTATGCCGGATATGGTCGCTGGGATGGCGAGGCGGTTGATGCTCTTGAAGTTTACCTGTGTACTCAAATCGGCTGCAAGTTACAGCACCAATTCGTAACAATGAAAGGGATGGGCGCTTTGTTTGGGGAAGAAGATGTCGCCCAATTTTTGATAGCCCCTTTGCTCGTAAAACCTTTGGTTTCTTTTGTTCTGTGAAAATGTGTCCAGCCGAACGGACACAAATTGGTGGTTCTTGGAATAGGTTTCGGCAAAATCCATCAATTGTTGCGCCAAGCCTTTGCCCTGATGGGCTGGGTGTACGGAAAGCCGGTGGATGTATGTGCTGTTGCCATTTGGGGTGAGCCATTGGATGGGCCGGTATTCCTCGTCCATGAACGTGGAAACCACAATGGTGCCCAAAATAGAACCCTTTTCCACAATAACATAAAGTTCTCCCCGTTCCACATCATTTATGAAAGCGGCCTCGGAAGGGTAATGTTCGTTCCATTGATATATGCCATTTTGCTCCATTTTTAGGGCACATAATCGGGTAATGGATAAGATATTAGGGATTTCAGATATCTTTGCGGGTCGTATCATTGATTGATTTCAATTTAATTGTAAATTTAAGGTTTAATCATAATCACCGAACCATGAACAACATCCTTGTACCTATTGGAACTTCTCCTGATTCATCACAAACACTGCAGTATGCCATAGATTTTGCCTCGAATTTTGGGGCCAAGATCTTTGTGATGGATGTTTTTTCGGTCACTTCCGCGGTAGGAAGCTTGGCCAATGTGGAGGAGAAGGTGGCGAAGAGCAGCAAGGAGCAATTGAAGGAGGTGATAGACAAGGTGGACACGAAGGGCATCGACATCAAGATCGCCACCTACAACGGGGACATTGTGGATGGCCTGAACAGCATCAACAAGGAACTTGGGATCGATTTGATCATCATTTCCCCCAAAAGCAACGACATCCAGGAAGAACTTTATTTGGGCAACACTTCCGGAAGGATCATCAAACAGACCGATATTCCTGCATTGATCGTTCCCAAAGGGACGCAGTTCCAACCCATCAAGAAAATATTGACCGCTTTTGGATCGGGAATTTTGAAGCGAAGGAGCATTTTGAACCCCTTGATCACCATAAAGAACAAGTTCAAGTCGGAGGTAAGCCTGCTATTGGTCAAAAGACCAGGCTATTCCGAAGCCGATCTGAAGGTGAACACCGCCCTTATGGACCTGAGCAAACAACTGACCATCACAGAGAATGCCACGACCTATTTGGGTGTCATGGAACACTTCCAGAAAGAACATCCCGATGTGCTTTGCGTGTTCCGAAGAAAAAGAGGGTTCTTCAAAAAGCTATGGGAAAAGAACACCATCCGGAAATCAGAGTTTTACGTGCCGATTCCCGTATTGGTCCTGAGCGTTAAAAAAGACTAAGGAAGGGCCATAAATTTTGATACTTTTGGAAAAAGTGTTTCCTTTGCGCACGCTTTGGGGGATTAGCTCAGTTGGCTAGAGCGCTTGCATGGCATGCAAGAGGCCACCGGTTCGAATCCGGTATTCTCCACTAAAACGAACAAGCACCTCAAACGGGGTGCTTTTTTTGTGCCTTTGTAGTCAGGGTTAAACGGAACTACTTAATTATCAATGTAGTCGTGTAAATTTTGCTCAGGCCATTGTTGCTCCCGTAGATGTATTCCTGGAATTCTGAAACAGAGCCAAAAGTTCTGGGGGCCATATCGTTCCTTCTGCTGGTAAAGTACAAAAGTTGGTTTTTCTCATCATAGAACGGGCAATATTCCATGTATTTAGTGTTGATGGGCGCCCCAATGTTTTCCGCTTTTGTCCAATTGCCATTGGCATCTTTTCTGGAGATATACAGGTCGCCACTTCCAAGGCCCCCTTCTTCATTGTATTTGGAAAACAGAAGGTAATCTTCCTTTTTCGAAATAAATGCATTGAATTCATATCCAGAGCTATTGATGTTTCCATCCAACAAAATCGGGGTGGAATAGGTGCCATTTTCCCATCGTGAAAAATAAATATCATCTTTCCCCAGTCCATTGGGGGATTCCAAGGTGAAGTACAGATTGTTGTTCTCACTAAGGGTTGGATAAAACTCGTCTAGGCTGGAGTTGACGGGAGCCCCCAGGTTCTTTGGTTTTGACCATTCCTCCTCTGGGCCATTTCGTTCCACATACCAAATGTCAAAATCTTTTTTCTCTCGGGTAGAATCGTCCAAAGGCCTATCGGAAACAAAATACAGTCGTTTTCCATCGCTGGACAAGAAAGGTTCGAGATCCATATAAACATCGGAGAATGGCAATAGTTCGGGTGCCGTCCATTCATTGTTCTCCTTTGTGACACGGGCAATTTGGGAAATTTCCTGGAATGGGCTCTGGAGGGTGAAATAGGCTTCGTCCCCATTTTCGGAAATGCAAAAATCACGGACATTCAGAAATTGGTTGAGTGTGCTGCTAAACTGGACGATTTCATTTTCGCCTTGGGCCGCTATCCCGTTGGACATCAAAACGAACAGCACCCATATTCCGATTCTTTTGATCATAATTTTAGAATTGTTTTCCCTTGAAAGGTTGAAAATCAATGTGTCTTGTCAAATTTTATCAACCTGTGAGAGTTTCATAAATGTAGCACTTTTCGACAGTATACCGATGTACTGTGTGCATACACTAAAATTAACCATCCTTTAGGATGGTTTTCTTGCTTTGGGCCATTTCATTTCCCAACTTTGGAATATTAAAAAAGAATGATCATGGAATTGAAAGGTAAAGTGGCCTACATCACAGGAGGCACCAAAGGAATAGGATACGGAATTGCAGAAAGTCTGCTGGCGCAGGGCATGAAAGTGGCCATCAGCGGAAGGAGTGCCCAAAGTGTGGACGTGGCCATCAAGAAGCTCGGTGATAGGGACCGAGTGCTTGGAGTTGTGTCGGATGTGTCCCGATTGGAGGACGAGAAAAAAGCCGTGGAGGCCATTCTTGCTGCCTGGGGACAATTGGACGTGGTGATGGCGAATGCAGGTGTGGGCCACTTTGCGCCCATCGATGAAATGTCGGAACAAGATTGGCACCAAATGATCGATATCAATCTCAGTGGGGTTTTCCACACCCTTAAAGCTTCTGTGGAGGCCTTGAAAAAATCAGAAGGGTATTATATGACCTTGGCCAGTTTGGCCGGCACCAACTTTTTTGCCAATGGGGCGGGCTATAATGCCACCAAGTTTGGCGTGGTCGGTTTCACCCAAGCGGCCATGTTGGATCTCAGACAGTACAACATTAAGGTAACCACCATAATGCCCGGTTCGGTGGCGACCCATTTCAATGACCATGAGCCATCGGAAAAGGATGCCTGGAAAATCCAGCCGGAGGACATTGGAAAACTGGTGGTGGACCTGCTCTTGATGCATCCCCGAACATTGCCGAGCAAAATTGAAGTAAGGCCCACACGCCCGGACCTCAAATGATCAGTCCCTCTTTTCGGTGAAAGGAATCTTGGGATCTAGAATGTCGCGTATGAGCTGATGGAGCTTCTCCTCAAAGGAAGCCAGTGTGTTTTCATCAATGAGCGGATTTTTGTCATCCACAAAGGAGAACAGCCCTTGTCCTAGATTTTTAAAGGAATAGATACCGGCCAATAGCGGACTCGCGCCGTGCTTTTTGCGATACATGTGGGCGTAACAAAGCAGCTGAAAGGCCTTGCTCTTGTCATATTCGGTGATGAGCTCTTCCCAATCCGTTATTTTGACGTTCTTGGGCTCCACCTTCCCCGTTTTGTAGTCAATGATCCTAACGGTCCCATCGATTTCATCCACACGGTCCAAAGTGCCTTTGAGTACTATGGGAAAGTCCAGCCCGGGAATGCTGAGCGGTACTTCATACTTTTCTTCCAAGGCCAGTATTTTGATATTGTGCCTTTTCAGGTTTTGCAGTTCCATGTTAATGAAATTCTGCAGATATTTTATGATGACATTGTACACCAATAGGAACTTTCCTTTGGAAATGTCCACGCCCGCAAGGCTTTTTTGAAAGTGTTGGGAAACGGTTTCTGCAATCTTGGACTTAAGGGCCGACACATTTTCTGAAGTCAGGAGGGAATTGATCAGTGGGGTGTATAATTGTTCCAAACTATCGTGCACAATGGTGCCGAAGGTGTTTGCGGCAATATTTTCCTCCACTTCTTCCAGGTCATTAATTTTCAAGATGTTTCTTTTGTAGAAATCTATTGGATTCTTGATATAATTGGTCAAAGAGGTCGGAGAAAATCCTTTTGCGGCAAAGGCCTTTAGGTCTTCCACCAACACAGTATCCTTATCGATATGCAAAAGAGGCTTGGCATCTATTTTGATTTCCGGGGCCGCAATGGCATGTTCCACATAGGGACGGATGTTAGCATCTGTCAGTAATTGGGTGATGAGCCTGCTCTTTTCCCAACCTTCCAAGACATCTGGCTCCGTATTATAGATGATGTGCACATTCTTTGCCCGTTGTATGAGCCGATAAAAGTGATAGGTGTAAATAGCGTCCTTTTCCTTATAGGTGGGCAGCCCATAATCCCGCTTTACATCAAAAGGAATGAAAGAATTGTTGGATTTGCCCGATGGAAGGATGCCCTCATTGACGGAGGTGATGATGACGGTTTCAAAATCGAGGTTCCTGCTTTCCAACATCCCCATGAGCTGAAGCCCGGAAAGCGGCTCGCCAATAAAATCCAAGGTTTCCACGGATGACAACTGTTTGAAGAGATTTTTGATGGACTTCAGTTCCGTCATAAAATCCACTTTTTCCAAATATTGTCCCAATTGATTGAAAAGGGTATGGAAACGGTAGAGGTATTCCAGCTCCAAAGCATTTTCTTGGGATTGATAGCTATTTTTTAGATGCTGAATCAGCTTCAGGCAATGCTCTACCCATTCTTTGGGCGAAATGGATTTCTTTGGAAAGAGAATTGCCAAGAGCTCTTTTGAACCATCATAAGCGGAAAGCATATCAGACGACACATACAGCCAATTACCTTCCTTGATGTCCTTGGCCAAGGCTTTGGCAAAATCGGTTTCTCCGGAAGCCGAAAGCACCGATACATAGGGATTGGAAATGAATTCCAGTACGTTTTTATAGAACCATCCCCTTTCGGAAACGTTCAGGCAAAGTTCCAAATAGGTAAGGAAAAATGAGTGCAGTACGGTTTTGTACAATGGGTAACCCATAGTGATGTTCACCTCACCAATGGAGGGCGGAACAGCTTTGAGCATAGGGTCCAGCAAGGTTTCGTCCGCGAGCACAAGGGCCGTGTTCTTTAGGCTGATCTCCTTGTTTAGGGCCAATTCTTGGAGCAATTGCCCCACATATTTGGTCTGGGAGATGTTCTTGGGAACCCCGGTAATGGATATTTTTTTGGGCGACAGGAAACTGTCCTGTGTTGTTATCCGGCTCTGGTTTTTGAGATAGGGCCATTCACGCTGGTAGTTTCGGATAAAGAGCCCGGCATCGTGTATGGGGTCGTTCAGGAAATAGGTGTCGATGTCCCAATAGATGTATGCATTTCCCTGTTCGAGATAATGCTGAATGATTTGGGCCTCTGCATTGTTGAGCGCATTGAAACCAACAAAAATGACCGGATTCGCGCTTGACGCTTTTGTTTGTTCGGACAAGCTTTGAACGGCAATCCTTTGGATAAGACCTTGATAACCTGTTTTTTGGTGTAAAAGTGCAGTGGTAAATTTTCCGTAGATGTTCTCCAATTTGCCCCAAAGCTGCAGATAATTCTCAACGAGCTCCGTTTTTTCCTTTTGTAGGGACCAGTGGTTCAGTTCCTTGATAGCGGAAAGGTAGTTGAGGATATCCTTGGCAGGAATCAGATAACCATCGATCTCATTGAAATCATGGAGAAGCGTTTGTCCCCATTTGATAAAGGAGGAGAAATCCTCGTGTTGATTGATGTCAGCCTCTTTATAAACTGCATATAGGTTGAACAATAGATTCACATTACTGGACTGTGACAGCCCGGTCAAGGCTTCTATGAATTCCTGTATGGATAGGGTCTGGGGACTGAACACACTCCTGTTCAATCTTTTTGAAATATGTTTTTTCAAGAAAGTCCCCGAACGTTTGCTGGGCAGCACAAAGGTGCATGAAGCAATGTCCAATTGCTTTTTTTCCAGGTCGTCCAGAACATGTTCAAGGAATGTAGTCTGCATGTATAAAAATAAAAAAGGCTCCCGTTTTGCGGGAGCCTTTTGAAAAGAAAACTTACTGTTTCCTTATTATTTTACCAAGTTGATTTCAACTCGTCTGTTTTGGGTTCTACCAGCAGCTGTATTGTTGGTTGCAATAGGCTTGGACTCACCGTAACCAATTGCAGACAATCTGTTGGAAGCAATTCCTTTGTCAATCAAGAAAGTTCTTACTGAATTAGCTCTTTCTTCAGAAAGTTTTTGGTTCAAGCTCTCACTACCAACGCTATCAGTGTGACCTTCTACAGTGAACTTGGCATTAGGATACTCGTTCAAGATTTGGATGATGTCAACCATTACAGAAGTAGATTCTGCTTTGATGGAAGATTTACCAGTATCGAACAAGATAGTCCTAGCGTAGTCGTTCAATTGCTTCTGAACTTCTTCAGTTACTTCTGGGCAACCATTGTTGGCAACAGTACCGGCAACATCTGGACATTGATCGTCTTTGTCAAGAACACCGTCACCGTCTTTATCTGGCCATGGGCAACCTTTGTTGGCAGAAGGACCAGCTTCGTTAGGACAAGCGTCATCCTTATCGGCAACACCGTCACCGTCAGCATCAGGACATCCGCCTAGAGCAGGAAGACCAGCTTCGTTAGGACAAGCGTCATCCTTATCGGCAACACCGTCACCGTCAGAATCAGGACATCCGTTCATTTCTTTGGAACCAGCTTCGTTAGGACAAGCATCTTTTGAATCTTCGATACCGTCACCGTCAGAATCAGGACATCCGTTGAAAGCTTCCAAACCAGCTACTTCTGGACAAGCATCGTCTTTGTCGTAGATACCGTCACCATCAGTGTCAGTACCACCAAACTTGATGCTAAGACCAGCCAAGTGTTGGAAATGCTTCACCAAGTAATCTTCGAAAGCGTGCTTGTACTGGGTTTGAAGGGTCAAACCGATGTTTTCGGAAAACCAGATGTTCAAACCAACACCTCCGTTTGCAGTACCAGCTCCAATTTCGTCAACCCAAGTGTAACCACCACCGATTTCGATGAAAGGATCAAGGGTTGTGTTCTTTAGGAAGTTATATTTGATGGTACCATCTATAGCGTAGTGTGAAAGGTCATCTACAGAAGCATCACCGATTTTCTCGATTCTGTTCAAGGAACCTCTAGCTCCAACAGAGAATCCGTCACCGATGTACTTGGACACACCAACGTAAGATACAGAAGGCAAGATGTTCCAGTGGTCAGAGACGTTGAAGTACTCATCGAACAATGTAGTACTAGAAAACGGGTTGTTTTCATCATTGGTAGGATAAGCATCTATTGCATTCACTCCAATGCTCACTTGCCATGGATTATTCTCGTCTTGCGCTTGTATGCTGTTAAACCCTACAAATACTAGGGCAACAACCAATAATTTGCTAAGATGTTTCATGCTCAAAATTTTAAGTTTAAGTGTTTATCAGCTGCAAATGTAAGTTGTTAAAAACTATTAACAAAATCAAATATTCTTTTTTTTTAACGCATTACGTGGAACTTTTATAGCATTTAAACTATTTTTAGAGATTTTCCAACTTTTATGAATGCATTTATTGCATGGTCCAAATGATGCTTTTCGTGGGCGGCCGATAATTGTACCCGTATCCTTGCCCTTCCCTTGGGAACCACCGGATAGAAGAAACCGATGACATAAATCCCTTCTTCCAAGAGCATATCGGCCATTTTTTGGGAGAGTTTGGCATCGTATAGCATTACGGGCACAATGGCCGAATCCCCATCAATGATGTCAAAACCGGCTTTTTTCATTCCTTTTTTGAAATATTCCGTATTGCTCTGGAGTTTGTCGCGCAGCGAAGTGTCCTTGTCCAACATCTCAAAGACCTTGATGGACGCCCCCACAATCGCCGGTGCCAATGAATTGGAGAACAAATAGGGTCGGGAACGCTGGCGAAGTATCTCGATGATTTCCTTTTTTCCTGTGGTGTAGCCACCCATGGCACCTCCCAAGGCCTTGCCCAAGGTTCCGGTAATGATGTCGATGCGGTCCATGACGCCCTTTTCTTCCAAGGTTCCACGGCCTGTTTGGCCAATGAAACCCGCAGCGTGGCATTCGTCTATCATGACCATGGCATCATACTTATCGGCAAGGTCACAGATCTTGTCCAATGGTGCCACAAGTCCGTCCATGGAAAAGACCCCGTCGGTCACAATGATCTTGAACCGTGCACCATCTTTCACACTTTGCTTCAACTGCTCCTCCAGGTCGGCCATGTCATTATTGGCATACCTGTAACGCATGGCCTTGCACAACCGCACCCCATCTATGATGGAGGCATGGTTCAGCGAATCGGAAATGATGGCATCCTCAGCGGTCAGCAACGGCTCGAACACCCCACCGTTGGCATCGAATGCTGCTGCATATAATATGGTATCTTCTGTGCCATAGAAATCGGCGATCTTTTGCTCCAGTTCCTTGTGGATGTCCTGTGTGCCACAGATGAACCTTACGGATGACATCCCAAAGCCGTGCGTGTCCATGGCATCCTTGGCCGCTTGGATCACATCAGGGTGGGAGGACAGGCCCAAATAGTTGTTGGCGCAGAAGTTGATGACCTCATGCCCTGTGGAAATTTTGATAACGGCCCCTTGGGGAGAGGTAATGATCCGTTCTTTTTTATACAGGCCCGCTTCTTCAATTTCTTTCAACTCTTGGGCCAAATGTTCTTTGATTTTACCGTACATATCTTTAATTCGTTTTACACAAAAATAGGTTCTATTTGCTGGTCAATATAAACAATAATGGAATGTTTGATGGTATGGCCCATTTCTTTCAGGACATCGGCATATTGGGCAATCTGTTCTTTGTGGGATGGGGAGGGCTTGCCTGTTTTATAGTCGATGATGGTGGCCTCGTTTCCGGAAATGACCATCCTGTCCGGGCGTAGCGAAGGGCCGTTTGCCGTGAGGATTTCCTGCTCGTTCCATATTTGGGGGCCATCCTGAAAGAAAGCTTGCAATTTGGGATGGTCCACCACGGCCATGATTTTTTGTTTGATGTCAACAGCAGCCTCTTTTGAGCAATGCCCTTCCCGCTCCAGCCGCTCCAGAACAGGGTCAACATCGGCCACCGTCCGGATTTGACTCAATGCAAAATGGACAAGATTCCCCAGTTCAATGGCCTCCATGCGCCCGTCGTCCCATAAACGACCCGATTTGGTGGAAATGGTGAATGCCGTATCGGCTTTGGGGCGGGTGATGTATTGGATATGGTTTTCGTTGGAAATGGTTGGGGCACTGGCCTGTTCTTTTTTGGGGAACGTTCCGATGGTATAAACCCCAGGTCCATTTTCAGGAATGCTCTTTTGCTGGATGTACCACAGAAAAAGGTCGGTATATGAAGTGGCCGACTCAATGGCAGGAATGGTCTTGGCCGTTTCCGTGATCACGAACAGCCCTTTTACCGGACGGGTCAGGGCCACGTAGAGCACGTTCATCGAATCCAACAAGGTTTTCTGCTCTTCCTCCAGATATTTGAGTTGGGCAATCTCATTGTACTCCAACATATCCTTATTGTTGTTGATGAGAAATTCATCCAGGCCCAAATCCGTTTCATTTTGGGGAACGGGCACCCACGATTTCTTTTTCTTCCGCTTATCGTCCAGCAGGGCATTGGCAAAAGGAAAGATTACAAAGGGAAATTCCAGGCCCTTGGCCTTGTGTATGGTCATGATCTTTACCGCATCCACGCCATCGGGTGCAGCTATGGACAACGATTCTTTTTTTACCTCCCAATAAGCAAGGAAGGCATAGATGCTGGGGCCTTCCCTTTTTTCAAGATCCAGGACCTCGTCCATCAAAAACGAAATATGGGCCACGGAGCCTTCGGCGAGGCCAAAATGTACAATGGCCTGCTCCAGAATGTTGAAAACGGACTCTCCTTTCAGTCGGTCGATATGGAAGCCATACCCGTTGGCCAGAAAATGGGCCACATGCTCCAGATTTTTCGAAATGATTTGGTGCCTTTCCGCATTTTCTTTGGACAGGTACAATAGAATATGGTATGCCGCATCCCGATCCTGCATGTTTTCAAAGATCCGGAGGATGGAGATCAAAAAAGTCACTTTTTCGTTGTTGTCCAGCAACAGGGCATCCGAGGAAATGATGGGGATGTTCTGCTGCGCCAAGAAATCGGCCAGTACCATTCCTTTTTTATTGTCCCGAACCAACACGCAGATGTCCGAGAACGCATGGCCTTCCAAAGTAATGTTCCGGATGGTTTCCAATATTTGGGCACAATAGGCCTCATCCTTGTTTTCCATGTCCTTGTCCAAAAAGGACAGTTGCACATAACCGCCGGGTCGGTGGTTCGTCTTTTGGTGTGAGTCGTTCAAAAAGAGGTTCCGATAATCCTCATTGCCAAGGACAGGCGCCACTTCTGTAAAAAAGCCATTGTTGAAGTTCACAATTTCGTCACAGCTCCTCCAGTTGGTGTCCAGGGAATAGATACTGGGCTGCACGGCAAAAGGATGTGCCTTTCCGTTGAGCAGGTCGAGGAACTGTTCGGCCCGTCCGCCCCGCCATCGGTAAATGGCCTGTTTCACATCGCCCACCAAAAAAAGGGAGCCACGCTCCTGCCATTCGGTCTCGCTCTCCAATGCGTTGCCGATCAGTGGCACCAAATTGTCCCATTGCATTTTGGAGGTGTCCTGGAACTCATCTATGAAATAATGCCGATACTTTTCGCCCATCCGTTCATAAATGAAAGGCACGGGTTGGTCCTTGATCTCTTTGGAGAGGATGGAATTGAGGGAGGAAATGGGAACAATGTCCCTATCCAGCTCAATGTTCTTGATCTCTTTGGCAATTTCGTTCAAGACCGTCATGGGTACGATGTTGCCATATACATTTTTCAGATAGCTGTGCCGATAGACGAGTTGCTTGATGGCCACATAGTGCTCCAAAATGAAAACGGCCAGGCCGGACACATCCCTTTTATCCGCAGCTTTGAGCAATTTCCCATCAACAAGATTGCTTTCCAAGGTTTTACTCGTATAGATGTTTTTGGGGTTGCATTCGCCATCCACCATTTTTTGGAAATGGTTGGGCAGCGTTTGTCGGGGAAAATCGGCCATGTCGAACCCTTGGTGTTCTATTTCCTGGAGCACATTTTGGGCAAGTTGTTTTATCTTTTCTTCGATGGCCTTGTTTTCCGATGCCAGTCGTTGTTGGATGTCCTGAAAATCCCCTATGGTCTTGGTACGCAATGGACCTATGTGTTCCGCATGGTTTTCCTGGAACAACAGTTTCCCGATTTCCACAAGGTCATAGGCAATGTTCCAGCTTTTGTCGTCATCGATTTTCTCGAGGGAGAAGGCGATCAGGACCTCGGTCAGTTTTTCATCATCCCCGGCCCGTTCCAGCAATCTTCCCACGGCCTCTTCCAAAAGCAGGTCCAGATTCAGCTCTACCTCAAAGTTCTGCGACAGTTGCAGGTCACGGGCAAAGGTCTTGATGATCTTGTGGTTGAACTTGTCAATGGTCGATATCTCAAAAAAAGAGTAATTGTGGAGAATGCGTTTCAAGATCAACGAGGCCTTTTTTCGCAATTGCTCTTCGCTCAGGGAAAGTTCATCACAAAGTGATTGGAAGAGACCCATTTGTTTTTCGGGCACGGGGCCCTGTCCAAAAGCATAGAGATTGTCCAAGATACGGGTCTTCATTTCGTCCACGGCCTTGTTGGTAAAGGTAATGGCCAAAATCTGCCGGAACTTCGAAGGGGAATCGTTGGACAGCAACAATTTGATATACTCCTTGGCCAGGGCATAGGTCTTGCCCGAACCTGCCGACGCACTATATATTTTAAAATGTGATGCCTCCAAGGAGATTTTTGTTGCAAAATACGGATTCCGAGCTTTAACTTAACAGGGATTTAGCGGAATATGTTTGTTAAAACCCGTATTTTTACAGGAATTAAGTACTAACATAAAAACACAAATATTATGGCTTTTGAATTACCAAAGTTACCGTATGCGTACGACGCACTGGAACCACATATAGACGCTAGGACCATGGAGATCCACCATACCAAGCACCACAATGGCTACACGACCAATTTGAACAATGCCATTGCAGGCACCGATTTGGAAGGAAAGGACATCATGGATATCCTGTCCAACTTGGATTTGAACAACGGTGCCGTGCGAAACAACGGTGGAGGGTTTTATAACCACTCGCTTTTCTGGGAAGTGATGTCCCCCAACGGAGGTGGCACACCCAGCGGAGATCTTGCCACGGCCATCAATGACGCTTTTGGCTCTTTTGATGCCTTCAAGGAAAAATTTGCCGCAGCTGCTGCAACCCGTTTTGGGTCCGGATGGGCTTGGCTATGCGTGAATAAAGGTGGAAAATTGGAAATCTGCTCCACACCCAATCAAGATAACCCCATCATGCCCAACGTAGGTTGCGAAGGACAACCCATTTTGGGGTTGGATGTTTGGGAGCATGCCTATTATTTGAACTACCAGAACAGAAGGGCGGATTATATTTCGGCCTTTTTCAATGTGGTGAACTGGGACAAGGTTTCAGAAAACTATAAGGCCGCCAAATAGCGGAAAAAACATTCCTTAAAATGAAAAGCCGTGCACTTGTGCACGGCTTTTTTGTTTCTAAACCATTGATAAATAGAAAAGGGCGAGGAAGCCCTCGCCCTTTTCGTCCCAAATCTTACCATAAACTTAACCTACTTATGCTATGGCGGGACTAAAATACTGGTATTGTGAGAAATAACAAAGGCTTTTGGGGAAATTTTTGCTTTTTGTGGAAAAAAGAAAACGTGCAGTTCGTCGATAAAATGGATAAATCCTTGGTAGTCAAACATAAAGAAGGCGGAGCATGCTCCGCCTTCTTTCCCCAAATCTTACCATGAACTTAACCTACTTATGCTATGGTCCTCCAAAAGTACACCAAGGGGCACCTGTACCGATAAATTTTTGGATGAAACTCTCTTAAATGCGTTGAAGTGTACAACTTGGGCCAATAATTGACATTTGTCAAGAAAAGAAGTGATTTTTGAGGTTGGGGATGGTAGAAAATAAAAAAGGTGGAATTTCTTCCACCTTTTTTGCCCCAAATCTTACCATGAACTTAACCTACTTATGCTATGGCAATACTAAAGTAGGATTGTGTCCTGCCCATCGTATAAAAACCCGCTAATCTACTCGTTTCATCGATGAAATGCACACTCTTATATGGGTCAATGGATAATAGAATCAATAAGCCCTTTCGTTCTTCCCTTCAAAGAAGTTGATGAAGGCCCGGTTCACCACGCGGTTACCGCCAGGAGTGGGATAATCCCCTGTGAAATACCAGTCTCCAAGGTTTTTGGGGCAGGCCTCGTGGAGGCTTTCCACGGTCTGGTAGATGATATCCACTTCGGCCTTTATCCCTTCAGGACTCAAGATCTCGGCAATCTTTTTGGAAATCTGCTCCGGTGTGAACGGGGCATAGAATTCCTTCACATAATTGACGACGTCCTTGTCCTTGGATTTCAACTGCGTAAGGCATTTTTCGTAGATCTCCTTGATCTTGTGCGTGGTCCCTTGCTCTTCGTGCAGGGCCTGGGCAGCCTTGAAGGCCACAAAGTCCTCCAATTTTGCCATGTCGATACCGTAGCAATCCGGATAACGGATCTGCGGTGCGGAGGAGACCACGATGATTTTCTTGGGCGAGAGCCTATCCAATATTTTTAGGATGCTTCTTTTTAAGGTGGTCCCCCTCACGATACTGTCATCTATGATGACAAGGTTGTCGGTCTCCTTCACAGAGCCATACGAAATATCGTAAACGTGGGTCACCAGATCGTCCCGGTTGCTATCTTGGGTGATAAAGGTACGCAGCTTGGCATCCTTTATGGCCACTTTCTCAATGCGTGGCCTTACATCCAAGATCTGATGGAGCTGCTCCCCTGTCATATTGGGCCCGAGGGCCAAAATCTGTTCCTCCTTCTTTTTGTTGAGATAGCTCTGGGCCTCTTTTACCAAACCAAAGAAAGAAGTTTCGGCGGTGTTGGGGATATAGGAGAACACGGTGTTGGCCAAATCGTCATTTATCGACTTCAGGATCTGCGGGAAGACCAATTTCCCCAACATTTTTCGTTCCTGATAGATTTCCTTGTCACTACCACGGGAAAAATAGATGCGCTCAAAGGAGCAGGCCTTGCGCTCCAAAGGTTCCAAAATCTCCTTGATGGAGACGGAGCCGTTTTTCTTTACGATGATGGCGTGCCCGGGGTCCAATTCCATGACATCTTCAAACTTTACATTGAAAACGGTCTGGATCACGGGCCGTTCCGAAGCGACCACCACCACTTCATCATCCTTATAATAATAGGCGGGTCGGATACCAGCGGGATCACGGACGACAAAACCATCCCCGTGACCCAAAAGACCACCCATGGTGTAACCGCCGTCCCAGTTTTTGGCGGCCTTTCTCAAAATTTTGGCCACGTTCAGCCGTTCGGCGATCAATGGAGAAGCTTCCCTTTTATTGTATCCTTCCTTTTTGATCTGTTTGTAGAGTTTGGCCACGGCATCGTCCAAAAAGTGACCGATCTTTTCCATAACGGTCACGGTGTCGGCCAGTTCCTTGGGATGCTGTCCAAGTTCTACCAAGTTGCCAAAAAGTTCATCAACATTGGTGAGGTTGAAGTTGCCCGCAACAATAAGGTTACGGTGCATCCAATTGTTCTGCCTCAAAAAAGGGTGAACGCTCTCAATGCTGTTTTTCCCAAAAGTACCATAGCGCACGTGTCCCATCAAAAGTTCACCGATATAGGGAATGTTCTTTTTCTGCCAGGCAACATCATCATCGTGTCCCGGATTTTCGGCAAGGGTGGTATTGATGCGCGAATTGATCTGATCAAAAATATCCTGGATGGGCTGCTGTTGGGCAGATCGCACCCGGCTCATGTAGCGCTCTCCCGGTTTCATGTCCAGCTTTATGCTTGCAAAACCGGCACCGTCCTGTCCGCGGTTGTGCTGCTTCTCCATCATCAGGTACATTTTGTTCACTCCATAGAAAGCTGTACCGTACTTTTCCTTGTAGTATTCCAGGGGTTTAAGCAAACGGATCAGTGATATTCCGCATTCGTGCTTAATGGCATCACTCATAACAAACCAAATAAAAAAAGCCCCGAAAATCTCAGGGCGGGTATTTATGTTAATTCAATATTGAACTGTGTCAATTCCTTAAACTGCATCAAACGGGCCTCCACCTCGTGTTTTTTCAGTTCCACCATGCGTTCGGTGCCAAAGCGTTCCACACAAAAGGAAGCCAAATTGGAACCGTGAATGATGGCATTTTTCATGCTCTCGAACGAAATGTTCCGGGCCATGGTGAGGTAACCTGCAAAACCACCGGCAAAGGTGTCCCCGGCACCGGTCGGGTCAAAAACCTCTTCCAAAGGAAGAGCGGGCGCAAAGAAAACATCGTTTTCATGGAACAAAAGTGCTCCATGCTCCCCTTTTTTGATGACCACATACTTGGGGCCCATCTCTTGGATCTTTGCAGCGGCCTTCACCAGGGAATATTCCTTGGTCATTTGTCGGGCCTCCTCATCATTTATGGTGATCACGTCTATTTTGGCGATTACGTCCATAAGCTCATCCCATGTGTGGTTCATCCAAAAGTTCATGGTGTCCAGTATGATAAGCTTTGGTCGTTCTTCCATCTGATTAATTACACTCATTTGGATATTGGGGTGCAGATTTCCCAACATGACCACGTCGGCATCCTTATAATCCGTGGGGACAATGGGATTGAAGTCGGCCAAGGTGTTCAGCTCGGTCACCAACGTATCCCTTGAATTGAGATCGTTATGGTATTTGCCCTGCCAAAAGAAAGTCTTGCCCCCTTTCACCACTTCCACACCGGAAAGGTCGATGTCCCTATCCTTCAAAATATCCATGTATGCTTCGGGAAAATCCTCGCCCACCACGGAGACGATGGCGGAGCGTACCTTGAACTGGGTCGCGGCCAGTCCGATGAACGTTGCGGCACCTCCCAAGATCTTGCCTGTTTTTCCAAATGGGGTCTCAATGGCATCAAAGGCCATACTTCCCACAATCAGCAATTTGCCCATTCGTTAAAATTTGGTGCAAATATACGTTTTGATATTCCATATTGGAATCATTGGTGAAGGATTTAAGAAAAGAGGGTGGATACACGTTCAACCCAAGCTTAAGTTCAAATTCAGTTCAAGGATGTTTTTTAAGGACAAGATTTTTCCAAGTCTTATGTCTTACATCTTTTGCCTGAAGTCTCATAACTTCATTTCCGGCCAAAATCCGCGGGGATTTCACCCCATGCCTTGGTCTCCCATTTCACGATGGGGGTGGTGTACCTGTTCTTTTTCAGCCAGTCCTCTGCCCTTTGGATGAGCTCAAAAAGTTGTGCGTTCTTGGCCGTCTTTTCCAGTTTGGTGCCGCATTTGCCCTTTCGGACCCAACCGATGGCAATCCTGGAATCGGAATACAAGATCCGATCGCTCTTTTTCTGCTTTAAAAAAGCAAGACCGTGCACCAATGCCAAGAATTCGCCCACATTACTCGTTCCCTGCTCAAAGGGTCCTTGGTGGAACAGTACTTTTTTGGTCTTGGTGTCCACGCCGCGGTACTCCATTTTGCCCGGATTGCCACTGGAAGCAGCATCCACTGCAATGGAGTTATAGTTGGGTTCACCTATTTTCAATAACTCTTGAGGCGAAAGTTCCGATTTGCCTTTTGTGGTACCTTTATAATCCGAGTAATTGCCATTGTAGGCCTTTTTGGCCTCGGCGAAGGAGGAAAACGACTTGTATTGGGCACCCTTGAACCCGTCTATCTGCGCCTTGCAGTCGGCCCAGGTCTCAAAAATTCCTGAGTGTTTGCCCTTCCAGACTACATAAAACTTCTTCTTCGCCATTTATATAAGGAGTTTTTCGATCACCTTCGGGAAATGCTCATATTCCAATTGGTGTACTTTCTCGGCAATGCTATCGGGGTTGTCAGAGGGTTCCACAGCAGTTTTCGCTTGGAAGATGATGGTCCCTTCATCATAATGTTCATTCACATAATGAATGGTAATGCCGGTTTCCGTATCACCATTTTCTTTTACTGCCTGATGCACCCGTTCCCCATACATGCCCTTGCCTCCGTATTTGGGCAATAGCGCAGGGTGTATGTTGATGATCTGGGTGGGATAGGCATCTATGATATTTTGGGGAATCTTCCAAAGGAAGCCTGCCAGCACGATGAGGTCCGTCCCAAGGCCCTTGAGCAACCGGACCACGGCATCCGATGCCATAAAAGCGGATCGGTTGAAGTAAAAGGCGGGGACCTGTAGCCTATCGCACCGCTCCAATACCTTTGCCGAGCTTTTGTTGGTGAGCACCGCAACGACTTCGACCTGTGTATTTTCCTTGAAATGGGCAATGATGTTCTCTGCATTTGAGCCACTGCCCGATGCCAAGATAACAATTCGTTTCATGGGTTAGGAATTGACGTGATTTTGGATTAACTTCAGGCGGCTAAAGTAATGTACTGAGCCTTAAGATGTTTAATTTGGGACACATTTTATCGACAAATAGTGTATTTAATCCAAAGTTTTATATTTTTGCCAACGATTAAATTTTTAAAACCACAATAATTATGTCAGACATTGCATCAAGAGTAAAGGCTATTATCGTTGATAAACTGGGTGTTGATGAGAATGAGGTTGTAGCTGAAGCTAGCTTTACCAACGATCTAGGTGCGGATTCCTTGGACACTGTTGAACTTATCATGGAGTTTGAGAAAGAATTTGATATCCAAATACCTGATGATCAAGCAGAGAATATCGCCACTGTTGGTCAGGCCATTAGCTATATAGAAGAAGCTAAATAATTTTATGATATATCGCTAAAGATTTTAAATTATCCATGTGGTGATTATCGCATGGATAATTTTTTTTATAATTTAGGTCTAAAGGGTAAAAAAATAGTTCAATGCAGTTAAAGCGAGTTGTGGTTACCGGAATGGGGGCGCTTACTCCAATAGGCAACAATTTGGAGGCCTATTGGGAAGGACTACGGACCGGAAAGAGTGGTTCTGCACCCATCACATATTTCGATACCGATAAGTTCAAGACAAAATTTGCCTGCGAGCTGAAAGGGTATAACCCCGAAGATTATTTTGATCGTAAGGAAGCAAGAAAACTGGACAGGTTTGCGCAATATGCCCTTGTCTCTTCGGATGAGGCCATTGCAGACTCTGGAATTGACCTCAATGTTGTGGACAAGTTCAGGGTAGGTGTAGTCTGGGGAGCCGGGATCGGCGGATTGGAAACCTTCCAAAATGAGGTGATCGGGTTTGCCGAAGGAGATGGCACACCCCGTTTCAACCCCTTCTTCATCCCAAAAATGATCGCGGACATCGCACCAGGGAACATTTCCATCAAGCATGGGTTCATGGGGCCAAACTATACAACGGTTTCGGCCTGTGCATCGGCGGCCAACGCCATGATCGATGCGCTCAACTATATCCGTTTGGGCCATTGCGACGTTATCGTGACCGGAGGAAGTGAAGCTGCCGTTACCATGGCAGGTATGGGTGGTTTCAATGCCATGCATGCCCTTTCTACCCGAAACGAAAGTCCAGAAACAGCATCCAGACCTTTTGATGCCACACGTGACGGTTTTGTTCTTGGAGAAGGTGCAGGTGCACTGATCTTGGAAGAATACGAACACGCCAAGGCAAGAGGGGCGAAGATCTATGCCGAAGTACTCGGCGGAGGTCTTTCCAGCGATGCCTATCACATGACCGCCCCGCACCCTGAAGGTATCGGTGTGGTGAAAGTAATGGAAAACTGTCTGCAGAATGCAGGTCTGAAACCTGAGGACGTGGACGCTATCAATACACACGGGACATCTACTCCACTGGGCGATGTGGCCGAGCTCAAGGCCATTTCCAAGGTGTTTGGTGCGCACGCGCCCAACATCAACATCAATTCCACCAAGTCAATGACCGGGCACTTGCTCGGAGCGGCAGGGGCCATTGAGGGCATTGCCTCCATTTTGGCCATGGAACACGGGATGGTGCCACCGACCATCAACCATAGTGTGGTGGACGATCAGATCGATCCTTCGCTCAACCTGACGCTGAACAAGGCACAGAAAAGGGAAGTGAACGTGGCCATGAGCAATACGTTTGGTTTTGGCGGACACAATGCGTGTCTCGTATTCAAAAAATTGGGGTAGTTTTGTAACATGAAATTCACCTCCAAAATATTCAATTCCCATCCCAGCTCGGATGGGGATTTTTTTTTGGGAATGAAAAAGGTGCTGGGTTTCAAACCCAAGAACCTGGAAATCTATAAAAAGGCATTTCTTCACCGTTCCGTCAATAAAAAAGACGCCCAGGGAAATCCCATGAACTATGAGCGCTTGGAGTTTTTGGGAGATTCCATGTTGGGGACAATCATATCAAAACACCTATACAACGAAGTGCCCGAAGGGGACGAGGGCTATTTGACCAAAATGCGCTCCAAGGTGGTGAGCCGCAAACACCTGAACGAACTGGGAAAGGATCTGGGGCTTTTGCGTTTTGTGGAGAGCAGGATACCCAAGACCCATTTTGGGGAGAACATCCATGGCAACGTATTCGAGGCGCTCATAGGGGCCATTTATTTGGACAGAGGTTATGCGTATTGCGAAAAGTTCATCCATGAAAGGGTCATAGAGCCCTATGTGGACATCGAGCAATTGGAAGGCAAGGTCATCAGTTACAAGAGCTTGGTGATCGAGTGGTGCCAAAAACAAAAGACGCCGTTCAGCTACAATGTGTATGAGGATACGGGCAATGACGAGCTGAAACATTTTGCCGTGAAACTGACCATTGGCGGCCGGATTTTGGCCAAGGCAAGGGCAACCTCCAAAAAGAAGGCCGAGGAAAAGGCATCGAAACGAGCTTATTTCGCCCTTCAGAACAAAATCGAAAACCAATAGCATTAAAAAAAGGTAAACTCAATCGTTTTCGATAGGCTTTACAAGTGTATTGTATTGCATTGACTAGGCATTCAATTGGATTAAGAGTATATTTACAATTCGTGTTAAGGGCATGATGACAACACATCGGATATCGGCAGACTTATATGACGATAGTTTCAGGCTCATCGCCATACACAGTGATTTGGAAGATTATGCCATGACCTATGCCATAAATTCCAAATGCGGATTGTATTTGAAAAGGATGAAAATAGACCTTCACCTTGATGAAAATCTATCTTTTTCTGTGTTTGATTGGGACGATGGGATGAACGACATTTACTGGACGCTGATCTCGAACAAATGTGTGGTCGAGGAAGTTATACCTTCAGGAGGTCTGTTTGAGAACAACATTTCCGCAAGGACCGATCATTTGATCAAGGAACGAAAAGAGATCGATTATTTCCTAAAAGTGGAAGCGGCCGACGAGGCCACACTTTCCCAAAAACTAAGGGACATCAAAAAGATAGACAAGGTCATAACAGCATACCCTTTGGAAACACAGACATTAAAATCAAAAAGAAACTTAATCTTTTAACAATGCCAACTAGAAAGAAGACTAAAATTGTAGCAACCTTAGGACCTGCCACCAGTAAAAAGGAAACCCTCAAGGCGATGATCGAGGCAGGTGTGGATGTTTTTAGGATAAACTTTTCCCATGCGTCTTACGATGATGTAGCGGAAAGGATCAGAATGATACGGGAACTGAATGAGGAGTTGGAGATGAACACATCCATTCTTGCGGACCTTCAAGGGCCCAAGTTGAGAGTAGGTGTGATGGGCGAGGAAGCCGTTGTTGCCCCAGGCGACGAAGTCACTTTTGTCACAGGGGAGCCGTTTGAAGGGAACGCACAAAAGGTGTATATGAACTATCAAAATTTCCCTAAGGACGTAAAACCAGGGGAGCGTGTCCTTCTGGACGACGGAAAGCTCATATTTGAAGTAAAGTCCACCAACGGGGAGAACGAGGTAAAGACGACCGTGATCCAAGGAGGCCCCTTGAAATCCAAAAAGGGAGTGAACCTGCCCAATACGGACATTTCCCTTCCTGCACTTACCAAGAAGGACATCAAGGATGCCATTTTTGCCATAGGGCAGAAGGTAGATTGGATGGCCCTTTCCTTTGTGCGCCACGGTCAGGACCTTATCGATTTGCAAGAACTCATCAAAGAGCACTCCGATCATAAAATCCCGATCATTGCCAAGATAGAGAAACCCGAAGCGGTGGAGAATATTGATAAAATTGTCACACACTGCGACGGCCTTATGGTGGCCCGTGGAGATTTGGGTGTGGAAGTGCCCGCCCACGAGGTTCCTTTGATCCAGAAAAAGCTTGTGCTCAGGGCCAAAAAAGCCAGGATACCCGTTATCATTGCGACCCAGATGATGGAGACGATGATCACCAGCCTTACGCCCACCCGTGCCGAAGTGAACGACGTGGCCAACTCGGTCATGGACGGGGCAGATGCCGTGATGTTGTCCGGGGAGACTTCGGTAGGGAACTATCCTGTACAAGTAATCGAAAGAATGGCAAGCATCCTGACCAGTGTGGAAAACTCCAGCTTGATCAAGGTGCCACAGACACCGCCGCATGTCAGGACCAATAGGTTCATTACCAAATCGGTATGTTACCATGCAGCCCTGATGGCGAATGAAATTGAGGCAAAAGCCATTTCCACACTTACGAACAGTGGATATACCGCTTTTCAGATATCGGCTTGGCGACCCAGTGCACATATTTTGGTGTTCACCTCCAACAAAAGGATATTGACCCAGTTGAACCTGCTTTGGGGGGTCAAGGCCTTTTATTATGACAAGTTTGTGTCCACTGACCAGACCATAGAAGATGTGAACCAGTTGGCCTGCAAGAAAGGTTATTTGGAAGTTGGGGACATGTTGGTCAGCTTGGCGGCCATGCCCATCAAGGCGAAAGGAATGGTGAACACCCTTAGGGTGACCGAGATTACAAGCTGCAACTTTTAAGGGTACAGTATACCATACATAATAACGGGATCATAAGTTCTTTGGGGACTTGGGTCCCGTTTTTTTGTGCCCGGTGCAGCTGTAAGTTTAGCAGGGACGGCTAGACTAATTTTTCAATTGACACCAAACCACACATGAGGTACGAGTACACCGATCAAAAATTAGGGGCCATTCTGGGTCTTACCGAAGACTTTAAAAGTGACGAAGACCGTTTTTCCGACACCTCGAAGACCATCAAGTTTTTATGGAACAGAAATGAGCAGGCACTGACCATTGAGGTGGACGGAGTGCCGTTAGAACTTTTGCCCAACCAGTTGATTACGGTCACCTATTTGCAGCATGTGTCCCTCGCCAAGACCATGTTGCCGCTTTCGGTCATTCTTTTCAATAGGGAGTTCTATTGTGTTTTTGACCATGACAGTGAGGTTTCCTGTAATGGGATTTTGTTCTTTGGCACGCAGGATGTCCCCATCATCACTTTGTCGAAGGAACATCAGTCCAAGTTCAACTTGTTGTATGATATGTTCGTGGAGGAATTTTCCACCCCCGACAATATTCAGGGCGATATGCTCCAGATGCTCTTGAAACGCCTCATCATCATGGGCACCCGATTGGCCAAGGAACAACTCATCGTCCAAACACTGGACAATGAACAGATAGATACCATCCGGAGGTTCAATTTTTTGGTGGACCTGCACTATAAGACCAAAAGGAGGGTCAGCGATTATGCCGACATGCTCTTCAAGTCGCCCAAAACACTCTCCAATCTGTTTGCCATCTACAACCAAAAATCTCCACAGCAGATCATTTTGGACCGTATTGCCTTGGAAGCAAAGCGACTGATCAACTATACCGATAAGCAAAACCAAGAAATTGCCTTTGAATTGGGGTTCAATGACCCGGCCCATTTTAGCCGTTTTTTTAAAAAAATGACCCAAATGACCCCCTCCGAATACCGCGGAAACCCCTTTTTGGGGGCTTAAGGGAAAATTGGGCAAGCCATCGGGAAATCGTTCCTAACCCTTACCTCTTCTTTCGCAGCATCTTTGCCATGTAATTCAAATCAAGGTAAAAGATGAAAGCAATGGACAGACCCATTTTCAATCTCATTGAGATTTTTCGGGAGATGCGCAGAACCGCA
This sequence comes from Flagellimonas baculiformis, assembly GCF_033441575.1. Lineage (NCBI taxonomy): Bacteria > Pseudomonadati > Bacteroidota > Flavobacteriia > Flavobacteriales > Flavobacteriaceae > Flagellimonas > Flagellimonas baculiformis. Next base: position 294,634 of record NZ_JAUZVW010000003.1, on the reverse strand, counting down.
CCGCCAGCTGTAAGTGTTGCAGAACACTGCGAGCAAAAACACCATCACGATTACTACTGTGATGCGGAAAAACCCTATGTACAAAAATCATAATCAGTATAAACAGTTAAAATTTGAAAATCATGAGCACATTCAATGTACCCACAAGAGAAGAAGTAAGTCCGGCCAATCAGGCCATTTTTGACAACCTTAAAAAATCGTTGGGATTTGTCCCCAACCTGTATGCCACCTTTGCCCATTCGGAAAACGCATTGGGGAACTATTTGACCTTTGCCAATGCGAAGACTTCCCTTAGGGCCAAAGAAAAGGAAGTGGTAAACTTGGCCGTAAGCCAGGTCAATGACTGTCTGTATTGTTTGGCAGCCCACACGGCCATTGGCAAAATGAACGGTTTCACCGATAGCCAGATCTTGGAACTCAGGGCAGGTAAAGCCTCTTTTGACAACAGACTGGACGCTTTGGCAAAATTGGCCAAGAACATCACCGAGAACAGGGGAATTGCCAGCCCTGGTGTTGTGGATAATTTCTTCGCAGCAGGATGGACCAAGGAAAACCTGATTGATACCATAGTGTTGGTGGGGGACAAGACCATCTCCAACTATATCAACAACGTGGTGGACACACCTATCGACTTCCCAGAAGTGCAACCTTTGGAAGAAGTGGAAGCCTAAGAATAGGTAGGACAACAAAAAAGAAAACCCTTTCAGTATTGTGAAAGGGTTTTTTTATTCCAGCTCCGTGAACAAGGAAGGAGCTATGCTCTTGGCCATGTAGATGGGCCAATCGTTCTTGAACAGATGGCTTTCGGTGATGGCGCTCTCGTACAGCAAATAAAGCCCTCCCGAGGTTTTTTCCATTTCGGCACGGGACAGGTTGGGAATGTTCTCCCCAACAACTTCGCCCAAGAACAACAACAGATCTTTCTTGTGTTTCTGGATGACGCCAAGTATCTTTTTTTGATCCGGGGAAAGTTCCCCAAGGGTTTTTTGGCCCCAACAACCCTGGAAGTTTTCGTCACGGTACATGTCCTGCAAGAGGTCAAAAATGGCCAACAACTGGGCTTTGCCTTTCTTTTTTAGCCCAACATAGCTCTTTAGGGAGGCCATAAAAGCGTCGTGCCGTTGCTCCAGATAGGCCACACAGATGTCTTCTTTGGATTTGAAGTGCCCGTAGAGCGTCGCCTTGGCAATGTCACACTTCTCAATGATCTCATTGATCCCCGTTGAATTATAACCCTGTACGTAGAACAGGTTGCCCGCTGTGGTAATGATATGTTGGTGCAATTCAGGACGCTGCATGCTTACAAATTTAACAAAAAGGAATATACCAAAAGTGTTGATAGATGTTTGCTGGGGAGATTGTGCCATAAATAAGGTTTTCGAGGGCATTCACTTCATTTATAGGTAAGCTAACTGATTAAAATCGTGTGGATTGTAAACTATTTCATATCTTGTTGTATTCAATTTTATCAATCAAACAATTAAATCTTTTTCAATGAAAAAATTACTTCTGGCCCTGATCATGGGCCTATTGTTCTGTCCTGTGAACTATGGGCAGAGTTTTCAGTTCAAAGCAGATGACATAGACATCGCTTACAAAAAGTACACCTTGGAAAATGGACTTACCCTTTTGGTGCATGAGGACCACAAGGCGCCCATAGCTGCCGTAAATGTGTGGTACCACGTAGGGTCCAAAAACGAAAAGCCCGGCAAGAGTGGTTTTGCCCACCTATTTGAGCATTTGATGTTCAATGGAAGTGAGAACTACAACACCGACTATTTTCAAGCCTTGGAGAGTATCGGCGGAACCGATCTTAATGGGACCACCAACACGGACAGGACCAACTATTTTCAGAATGTCCCCGTTTCCGCGCTGGACCAAGTACTGTTTCTGGAGTCTGACCGAATGGGGCATTTGCTGGGTGCCATTGACCAAGCAAAACTGGACGAGCAGCGAGGGGTCGTACAAAACGAAAAAAGACAGGGCGAGAACCAGCCCTACGGGATGCAGTGGGATTATTTGACCAAGGCGATGTACCCGAAAGGCCACCCCTATTCCTGGACAGTGATCGGGGAAATGGAAGACCTGAACGCAGCTTCCTTGGAAGATGTGCAAGACTGGTTCAAATCGTATTATGGAGCGGCCAATGCCGTGGTTGCCGTGGCAGGTGACATCGATGCGGAAGAAGTCCATCAAAAAGTGATCAATTATTTCGGGGACATTCCTTCGGGCCCTACTGTGGAACGGCAAGAAGTGAACATTCCCAATAAGGTCTATGATTCCCGGCAGGTATATGAGGACCGAGTTCCGGAAACCCGGGTGCTGTTTGCATGGAACACCCCCCAGTTTGGATCTAGGGAAGACCTTCATTTTGACCTGATATCCTCCATCCTCACGAGTGGAAAAAATTCCAGGTTGTACCAAAAGTTCATATATAAGGACCAGTCGGCCAGTGCGGCGGTCTCTTTCCAATCCTCCAGCGAAATAGCCAGCGAATTCATCACGTGGCTGAACGTAAAACAGGGCCAAGACCCTGCAAAATTGGAAAAGGAACTTTGGGAGGAAATTGACAGGTTCATCAAGGAAGGCCCGACCGAGGAAGAACTCAAAAGGGTAAAGGCCAGTTATTTTGCCAATTTCATCAAAGGATTGGAACGCATAGGAGGCTTTGGTGGGGTTTCCGATATCCTCGCATCCAACCAAACCTATCACAAAGATCCGGCCTACTATAAAACACAATTGAAATATGTTGAGGAGGCCACCATTGCCGATCTGAAGAATACTGCCGCCAAATGGCTTTCCAAAGGAAAACACGTCCTGATCTGCAATCCCTTCCCAGAATATGGCATTGTGGAATCCTCTGTGGACAGAAGCAAACTGCCCGAATTGGGTCCCCAAAAAAGCTCCCAATTCCCGCAATTGCAGCGTACCCAACTTTCCAATGGGCTCAATGTGGTTTTGGCCCAACGCAAGGGAGTGCCCACCATTGTGATCAATTTGGTCGCGGATGCAGGGTACAAGACCGATTACCTCTCCAGCCCCGGTACGGCCAAGTTGGCCATGAACTTGATGGATGAAGGCACCAAGGACAAAGATGCCTTGGAGATCAATGAGGAACTCCAATTGTTAGGGGCATCATTGAGCACTTTTTCCAGTCAGGACGAATCCAATGTGTACATGACCACCCTGAAACCGAGCTTGGATGCCAGTTTGGATCTCTTTTTGGACGTGGTGCTCAACCCCGTATTTCCTGAAAAGGAATTTGAACGGTTGCGCAACGAACAGATCAACGACATCAAACAGGAAAAATCGCAACCCATCACCATGGCTTTGAGGGTGATGAACAAATACCTGTATGGGGAAGATCATCCATACAGCAGCCCCTACACCGGAACAGGATATGAGGACACCGTTTCAAAACTGACCAGACAAGACGTGGTAAATTTTTATAACACTTGGTTCAAGCCGAACAACTCTACGATCATCGTGACAGGGGACGTGGAGATGAACGAGTTGAAATCCAAATTGGAAAAAACATTGGGCAAATGGAAGAAGGGCGATGTGCCCAAGATCACCTTCAACGCACCCAAAACCGATTCCAAGAATACCCTTTACCTGATGAACAGGCCAGAGTCGCAACAATCGGTGATCTTGGCAGGGCACTTGACCGAAAAGTATGGGGATGTTTCCGAAATCGCTTTGGAGCAAATGGTGAACATTCTTGGAGGCGACTTCACTTCAAGGATCAATATGAACTTGCGTGAAGACAAGCACTGGTCCTATGGGGCTGGAGGTTTTGTGATAGGTTCCAAAGAAGCACGTCCTTTCATAGTGTATGCTCCCGTGCAGACCGATAAGACCGCAGAATCCGTGACGGAGATCAGAAAGGAAATTTCAGAATTTACCTCCACACGGCCCGCGACCAAGGAAGAGCTTGAAAAAGTGAAGACCAATCAAGTGCTAAAACTTCCCGGCCAGTGGGAGACCAATAGCTCTGTGAACAGCTCGGTTAGAAATTTGGTCCGATATAACCTGCCTGATGATTATTACCAAAAGTATGATCAAAATGTAAGAAATCTTTCGGTGGATGACATCAAGCAAGTGAGCAACCAGGTCGTAAAACCAGAAAAGATCAATTGGTTCATGGTGGGCGATAGGGCCGAGATTATCAACAAGCTAGATGCACTTGGTTTTGACAACATCGTGGAAATCGACGCGGATGGAAATCCGAAGACCCCGACGGTCAAACCGATGGAAAAGGATATTAAAAATTAAATATTGGAGGCTGTCCAGAAGCTCTGAAATTTTGACTCTGTCAGTTCGAGCGCAGTCGAGAACCTAAAGTGGTTTTAGCAATCAATGGGTTTCGACTGCGCTCAACCTGACAAAACCAAAGTTTTGCCACTTTTTAAACAGCCTCTTCTTTTTTAGAAGTCAAATTTGAGCTGAACCGATACCGTTTCTTTTTGGGGTTCTTCCTTTTTCTTTTTTTCGGTGTTGAGGTTGGCCAGTGAAATACCCAGCAATCGGACCGAGTTTTCCAAGGCAGATTGGTAGAGGAGCTCTTTGGCCGTTTCGAGGATGAGATCCTTGCTCGCCACATAGTACGGGAGCGTTTTGCTACGTGTCTGGAGGGTAAAATCGCTGTATTTGATCTTCAGGGTGACCGTTTTACCGGCTATTTTGGATATTTGAAGCCTTCTTTCCAACTCTTGGGCGATATGGTCCAGCTTTTCCAGCATAAAGACCTCACTGCTCAGGTTTTCGAAAAAAGTGCGCTCGGCCCCCACCGATTTTGGGATACGGTGCGGTTTCACGGCACTGTGGTGAATGCCGCGGACCACGTTGTAGTAGAATTTCCCACTCTTCCCAAAATGACCGTCCAGAAACTCCAGGGACTTTTCTTTGAGGTCCTTTCCCGTGAAAATGCCCAATTTGTACATTTTTTCGGCAGTGACCTTTCCCACCCCATAGAACTTTCGGATATCGAGCTCCTCCAAAAATTGAATCACCTCTTCGGGGTTCACCGTCTTTTGACCGTTGGGCTTGTTATAATCACTGGCTACCTTGGCGATGAACTTGTTGATGGAGATTCCGGCAGAAGCCGTCAAACCTGTTCTGTCCCATATTTTTTGACGGATTTCCTTGGCGATGAGGGTCGCGGAGGGGTTCCCGACCTTGTTTTCGGTCACGTCCAGATAGGCTTCATCCAAGGAAAGGGGTTCCACAAGGTCGGTATATTCCAAAAAAATGCGGCGGATCTGTTTGGAGACCTCTTTGTAGCGGTCAAAACGGGGTTTCACAAAGATGAGGTCCGGACAGTTGCGCTGGGCCAAATAGCCCGACATGGCACTGCGCACCCCAAACTTTCTGGCCTCATAACTGGCGGCAGAGACCACCCCGCGAGGCGAACCCCCACCAACGGCAACAGGTTTGCCCTTCAGTTCTGGATTGTCCAGCTGTTCCACGGAAGCATAGAACGCATCCATGTCCACATGAATGATTTTTCTGAAGGGGAAATCGAAATCCATACCCAAATTTAGGGTATATTTAGTTTGATGGAACATCTGGAAATAGAACGGAAATTTTTGGTCACCTCGGATGCCTATAAGCAATCGGCCACATCCCAGACCCGTATTGTGCAAGGATTCTTGAACACCGACCCAAGTCGGACCGTGCGGGTCAGGATCATGGGGGAAAAGGGTTTTTTGACGGTGAAAGGGGCTTCCAACGATTCGGGTACCACCCGTTTTGAATGGGAAATAGAAATCAGTACGGCAGAAGCCACCAATTTGATCGATCTATGTGAAACCGGGATATTGGAAAAACACCGTTTTGAAGTGCCCCGCGGGAAACACATTTTTGAAGTGGATGAGTTTTTGGGGGAGAACAGGGGCCTCATTGTGGCCGAAGTGGAACTCGAACACGAGGATGAACCTTTTGAAAGACCCGAGTGGCTTGGGGAAGAGGTCACTGGTCAACGAAAATATTACAATTCCCAATTGAGCAAAACACCTTTCAAGGAATGGTAACATCACTCAAAAGACCAGTTTTCATCAATCTATTGTGTCTGGTCTCCGCCAGTTTGGCCATCTATTTTGAGATGTCAGGAAACAGGGAAATCTATGTTTTCCTAAAACCTTTGACTACGATATTGATCATGTCACACCTCTTTTTTCTTCCCAATACTCCGTTCAGGAACGGGATTTTGGCAGCACTGTTTTTCTGCTTGGTGGGCGATGTGCTGTTGCTCTTTGAAGCATACTTCGTTTATGGGTTGGCCACTTTTCTGGTGGGTCATGTACTTTTTGCCCTTGCATTCATCAGGCACAAGGGATTTTATCTCCATTGGGGTTCGTTTGTGGCCCTGTTCGGAATTGCAGCGGTCTTATTTTTTTGGTTGAAACCCGATTTGGGGGCGTTTATGGTGCCCGTAGCACTTTATGTCCTTGTTATCTCGTTCATGGCCTGGCAGGGTATAGGAACTTTTTTAAGGGACCGGGGAAAAGCATACCAATGGATTGCCTTAGCGGTGCTGTTGTTCATGTTCTCCGATACCATGATAGCCATAGCAAAGTTCAAATCGCCCTTCTACCTGTCCAGCTTGGTCATTTTAGGGACCTATTGGCTCAGCATAGCCTTGATTGCCAATGCGACCTATCAGATTGTCACCAAACAGAAAGGGTAACGAATCAAGCATTCTCCGTGGCCGACTTTAATTTGTACCCGACCATCCTTTGGATGGACCATTTTTTGTTCAATCCGATGCATAGGGGAATGGACAATCCAACGGCCAACAACAACAGACCAACCCACAAAATGGTATAGGACTGCCCAAAAAAGGAACCACTGTTCAAAATGGCAAGGATGAGCATGGTGGACAATGGGAACGACAGAGCCAAAACGGCCACCCCAAAGCTGCTGCTGAAGGTTTTTTTCTGAGGTTCCACCTCCATTTCCATGCTGTCCACTGCAGCGATATGGGCATAGGGCCAAAAACTACAGGCACTCAGGCCAAAGGCCAAGATGAGCAATATCTCGTTTTGGGCCTGTATCCCGGAAATCAGGATAAAGGCACCACAGATCAAGAGGACCAATCCGGCACGGGTGCAAAGCAATGAAAAAATCTGAAAAAACTGTTTTCTTTTGATCTTTACGGCCAAGCCGATGAAAAGTAACACCAAAGGTGTCATGATTAAACTGAGTTTTTCCAATGTTTCGCTGAGGAAAAAGGGCAGAGAATCCATGGACATACCCAAAGCGAGCAATACCAATGCCACCCCAATGAAGATGTTCACGGGTTCGAAGACCATGGCCTTGATCATGGGGACGAGTTTTTTCCCATCATTTTTTTTGCCGCTGGATTGAAGTCCATAATGCCAGTTCATGGCGACTAGATATAGGAAGAAAAGCACAAACACCTTGTTTCCCAAATCGGACATGGCTGCCTTGGCCAGATAGTCTTCCCCCAGAAATTCCAAGATGAACGGAAAGGAGGACAATCCAGGCGCAAGCGATGGGACCAATAATTTGGCCGTCCGAAACTCGGGAGTGCCCCTACCAATACCCATTATGGGCAATATGATGGGCATGGCCAAGAACAACAATAGGTTGAGCCCAAGGGCCAATAAGGGCAATATCAAAAGATGTGGCTCTACTTTTATGCCCAAAAGCGCAATAAAAATAGTAGCGGGCAGGGCCAGGTTGAGGATTATTTTTTTAATACCGGTAATCTCTTCCTTGGATTTGAACTTGCTCTTGAGCAAGATGCCAATGAAGATGAAAAAAAGAAATACAACGGTTTTTTGAAATCCAATATCCACTATACCAACACTTTATTGAGCGCGGCAGTGAACATTTTCATTTCGTCCATAGTACCCATGCTCACCCTGCACCAATTTTTTCCCATAAACTCAAAGGCCCGAACACCTACTTGGAGCTCCGTCATCTTTTCGAGAAAGGCCTTGCCTTCCATCTCTATGGGGAAAATAAGGAAGCTGGTGTGTGAGGGCACGTATTCAATGCCCATCTGGTCCAAACTGTTGTAAACATATTCCCTGCACTCTGCGTTAAGGGTACGGGACTTATCGATAAAAGCGGAATCGTCCATGGCAGCGATAGCGGCATAGACTGAAGGATAGGAAATACCCATCCCCCCACGGGTGATATTTTGGAGCTTGTCCAAGGTGGATTCCTGTGCAACGATATAGCCTACGCGAAGACCGGCCATACCGTGGATCTTTGAAAATGTACGGGCAATGATGACATCCTTGCCCTCGTTGATAAGGGACACCATGCTTTTTTTGGCATTGTCCTCCAAGAACCACAGATAGGCCTCATCCACAAAAACAGGGACTTTTTCGGAAACCCGGGAACAGAAATCCACAAGTTCTTGATGTTCAGTGATGGTCCCGGTGGGGTTGTTGGGGTTACAGATATAGACCAATTTGGTATCGGCATCAATGGCCTCTTCCATGGCTTTCAGATCATGTGACCAATCGTCTTTGAGTGGAACGGGCTTCCATGTGGCCCCAACCGACTCGGCCACTCGGATGAGCGACATATAGGCAGGATCCGCGGAAACGATATTGCCCCCGTTCATGAACAGCACCATGGCCGTTTTCTCCAAAAGATCGGAGGACCCGGGGCCCATCATGATATTCTTGCTCTGGACACCTTCAAAATCAGCAATCTTGTCCACAAGTTGGAACAGTTCCTTCCAAGCATACCTGTTGCCTCCTGCAGCAGCATTTTTAAACGCTTCCAAAGCCATAGGAGAAGGGCCATAAGGGTTTTCGTTCGCATTCAGTTTGGCGACGAGGTCAGGCATCCCTGATTCCAAGTTTGGCAAGTATTCCTTAAAAAATGGGCTATAGATTGCATTTCCCTTGGCGTCCAATTGTAAAGGCATCCTGGGTGTTTCGGCAAGGCCAAAATAGGGCAGGGCCATGGCCCCACCTGCGGTGAGCATACTTTTTCGGATCCAGTCTCTTCGGTTGATGTTGGTTGTTCCCATGTGAGTTGAGTTTTTAGCTGAACTTAAATTTAGGGGATCATTCCGCTAAAACCTATGCTAAAAACATAAAAATCAACACCTTAAAATATGGCTATTGAAAAATAAGGGGCCTCTTTTTTTCATATTGCCATGACTTTGGGTTTTTGGGAGGGGCTATTTTGCCAAAGGACAGGTCTTGAGGTAATCCATCGTCAGGATTCCCCTTAGGTTATTGATGATGATATGCTCCAAGAGGTCCTGTATGCTGTATTCATCAAACAGACTGTTGTTGGAGTAAACGGTATCCTCCATCCGGGACAGAAAGAGCATACAGACCAGTTCCACCTTGACATCTGGCCGTACCTGCCCCATTGTTTGTGCCTTGTTCAGCAGCGGACATACGATGTTCCAAACGATGTCCCTTTTAAACTCGGCGTAAAATTCGAACGCTTTGGGGTAATATTTGCCCAAGCCATACAGAAAGGAAGGGTTGATTTCCTGTAGGACCATCAACCCTTGTTTGTATATAAAGATGATGGTGGACAGTGGCTGGTCCTCGTTGGGGTTTTCAAGCATATAGTTGTCCACATTGCTTTTTACCTTCCCCAAAAAGAACCGAAGACTTTCCGTGACCAATTCTTCCTTGCTGCCGAAATGCTTATAGAGCGTCTTTTTGGAAATGCCCAGGCTATGGGCCATCTCGTCCATGGAAAAGCGCTTGCTCCCAAACTTGGTGAAGTTTTCTATGGCAAATTCCAACAATTCTTCCCTACTGTCCACAATGCAACTTTTTTATCTCCATCCACCGCCAAGGGCCCTATACAGCTCCACCATGGCGTTCAATTGTCCGTACTGGGAATCCACGTAGCTAAGTTCCGAGTTCAGCGCATTTTGCCTTGCGGTCAATACTTCCAGATAATTGGCAAGACCGTTGTTCAGCAATTCCTCCGAGTAATCTTCCGCAGTCGCATAAGCCTCGAGTTCCTTGGAACGGGCTTCCAATTTTTCCGTTTCAGCGTTATACGTGTAGAGCGCATCGCTCACTTCCCTGCCCGCGGTGAGCAAGGTTTTTTTGTAGTTAAGTAGCGCTTGCTCCTGTTGGGCCTTGGCCACTTCCATTTGGGTGCGCAACCTTCGTCCGTTGAAGATGGGCTGTGTCAAGGAACCCACCAATTGGGAGAACAGCGAGCTGGCATCCAGCCAATTTTCAAACTCCAGGCTTTGGAACCCTCCATTAGCTGAAAGGCTTAGGGATGGGTATAGGCTGCTCTTGGCCACATTGGTCAGTTCAAAGGCATTGATGAGGCCATATTCCGCTTGCATCACGTCAGGGCGGTTGGTGAGGAGGAGGTAGGGCACGCCAGTTTTCAGGTCGGTGCCGATGGTCTGGTTGTCCAGACTGCCCCTTTCCACTTTGTGGGAAGGTTCACCCATCAAGATGCAGAAGGCGTTTTCCAGCAGTTTGATATTGTTTTCCAGGTCGATGAGGATGATTTCCGTAGTATGCACTTGGGCCTCGGTCTGTTTGACGGCCACTTCGGTGACCTGTCCCGCTTCTTTCAGGGCCAACGTGGTTTCCAGACTGCTTTTTCGTGCCTCAAGGGTCTGCTCGGCTATCTGGCGTTGTTTGTCCAAGGCCATAAGTTGGTAATAGGTACTGGCGATGGAGGCCACCAAATCGGTCTTTACCGCTTGGTGTGCCGAAACACTCTGCAAGTAGGAAGCACCAAAGGCCCTTTTGTTGCTTCGGATCTTGCCCCAAATGTCGGCTTCCCATGAAAGCGAACCGGAAAGCTCGTATTGCTCCAACGGACGGGTAAAGAAACTTCCAAACTGGCTGTTTTTGGAGTTTTTGGTCCTGGTGAAACTGGCCGTTCCGGAAAGCGTTGGATAATAGCCTGCCTTTCCTTGTTTGAGGTAAGCCTCTGCAGCAACTACATTTTGAAGGGCAATCCTTATGTCCAAATTGTTCTCCAATCCTTGGGCAATATAGGATTTCAATTGCTCATCGTTGAACAGTTCCCTCCACGACACACTGGCCATGGAGATACTGTCTTGGGGCAAATTGTCCGTTCGGTACAAACTTTCGGTCTCCAATTCGGGGCGCGAATAGTTTTTTGCCACAAAGCAGGACTGCAAGAGTAAAGGAGCTGAAAGTATGAGGAACAGTTTATATGTGGGTTTTATTTTCATGAGTACTAAGTTGTGGTTATGCATTTATTTCTGAGGGTTTGCCCGAAATCCGTTCCTGCAATGCCTGGAATACGACAAAGAGAACCGGTACGACAAAGACACCCAAAATGGTCCCAATGAGCATTCCGCCCACGGCGCTCAATCCTATGGATTGGTTTCCGATGGCACCGATGCCCGATGACAAAGCCAAAGGCAGCAGACCAAAGATGAAGGCGAAAGAGGTCATCAAAATAGGCCGTAACCTCGCCCGTGCACCATCGGCTGCGGCATCGAACAGCGACAGTCCGGCCCTTCTACGCTGAAGCGCAAACTCCACGATCAAAATGGCGTTCTTGGCCAAAAGACCTATCAACATGATGAGGGCAATCTGGAAATAGATGTTGTTCTGGAGCCCGGCCAAGTTGATAAAGAGAATGGCTCCCGCAATCCCCACGGGGAGCGATAGTAAAATGGAGAGGGGCAGAATATAACTTTCATACTGCGCGCTCAACAAGAAATACACGAACACCAAACTCAAAATGAAAATGAGGATGGTCTGCGACCCTGCATTGGTCTCTTCACGGGTAAGGCCCGAATAGTCATAGGTATAGGAGTTGGGCAACACTTGTGCGGCCACTTCCTCTATGGCATTGATGGCATCACCGGTACTGTAGCCGGCATTGGGAACCCCGGTGATCTTCACGGAGCTCAACAAGTTGAACCGTTCCACCACTTCAGGGCCATAAATTTTCTTGAGGTCCACAAACTGGCTCACCGCCACGGATTCTCCATTGGCGTTCCTTACAAAAATATGGTTCAATGAGTTTTCGTTGGCTCGATCTTCGGGCTTGGCCTGGATCATGACGCGGTACTGTTTTCCAAATTTGTTGAAATCCGTGGCATAGATCCCTCCATAGTACCCTTGTAGTGCATTGAAGATATCTGTTGCGGAGAATCCTGACATTTTTGCCTTTTCGATGTCAATATCCAGATCATATTGGGGGAACCCTGGATCGAACTGTGAAATGGCATATTGAATTTCAGGTCTTGCGTTAAGGGCTTCCAAAAATTGGTTCTTCACATCGTTGATGGAAAGCCAATCATCACCTCCTTTGCTCTGCAACTGCACCTCAAAACCAGAACTGGTACCAAAACCTTGTATGCTGGGAGGGGTAAAATAGATGATCTGTGCATCCTTGAACTGTGCCGACATGCCATACAATTTTTGCAAAGTGGCCTCAACGGAGAGGGAATCAGCCTCTCTCTCGCTCCAATCCTTCAACTTCATGATGGAAAATGCATAGGAACCGGCACTCACACGGCTCAGCAAGCTGAACCCGGCCACACTCATCCTGGCATCGATGATGTCCATGGATTCATAGATGGAATCCAGCTTCATGATGGTCTCTTCCGTCTTCTCTATGGTCGTTCCGGGAGGCATGCTCACATTGGCAAAGATGATGCCCCTATCCTCATCGGGGACAAAACCGGATGGAGTGGATTTGAACAGAAAGATGGCAATTCCGGTAAAGGCCAACAAGAGGACAACCGTGATCCATTTTCTCTTGACCATACGGCCAACGGTATTGGTATATTTATTCGTAATAGCATTGAAACCAACGTTGAAAGCCTTGAAAAAGCGCGTTATGAAATTGGACTTATGTCCTTTTTCAGGATTATGTGGTTTTAGGAACAATGCGGCCAATGCCGGGCTGAGCGTCAACGCATTGATGGCCGAGATAAGAATGGCCACGGCTAATGTGATGCCGAATTGCTGGTAAAATACCCCTGACGATCCTTGGATAAAGGATACCGGGATAAACACGGCGGACATCACCAAGGTGATGGAGATAATGGCCCCGGAAATTTCGCTCATGGCCTTTTTCGATGCAGTTTTTGCAGAGGAGGCGCCCTCTTCCAGCTTCGCGTGGACCGCTTCCACCACCACGATCGCATCATCCACCACGATACCAATGGCCAATATCATGGCAAAAAGGGTAAGCATGTTGATGGAATATCCGAACAACTGGAGAAAGAAAAAGGTTCCCACAATGGCCACGGGCACGGCAATGGCGGGGATCAATGTGGACCTAAAATCCTGAAGGAACAGGAACACCACGATGAACACCAAGATAAAGGCCTCGATCAATGTCTGGACCACGTGATCTATGGAGGCATCCAAGAAATCCTTGGAATTGAAAGGGATGACATAATCCAAGCCTTTTGGGAATTCAGCCTTGCTTTCTTCCAAAATAAGCTCTATTTGTTCTATAATCTCATTGGCGTTGGAGCCTGAGGTCTGATATACCCCAACGGCAACCCCGGGATTACCCATCCCCGAGTTCTTTCTGACATAGCTGAATGCCCCGAGTTCAACCTCGGCAACATCTTTTAAACGGAGAAAGCCTCCATCTTCAGTCGTTTTTAGAATGATGTTCTGGTATTCTTCCACCTCGGACAGGCGGCCCTTGTACTTCATCACATATTCGAAGATACCATCGGCATTTTCCCCAATTTTACCTGTAGCGGCCTCGCGGTTCTGCTCCCGAAGGGCGGCTTGGATATCGGCAGGTACAAGATTATAGGCGGCCATTTTGTCCGGGGAAATCCAAATCCGCATGGAATAGTCCTTGGCCCCGAACACGTTTACGTTACCAACACCCTTGATCCTTTGGAGCTTGGGTACTAGGTTGATCTTTGCATAGTTCTCCACAAACGTTCCGTCGTAGTTTTCATTTTTGGAAAAAATGGAGAAGAAGAGCAAGGCACTGTTCTGCGCCTTCTGGGTGTTGACCCCCGTTTGTATCACTTCTTGGGGCAAAAGGCTGTTGGCCCGGGATACCCTGTTCTGTACGTTGACGGCGGCGATGTCTGGATCAACGCCCAATTCAAAATATACGCTGATGTTGGCCGCGCCATCATTACTGGCCGAAGAGGTCATGTAGGTCATGCCCTCCACCCCGTTGATCTGTTCTTCGAGGGGGATGACCACACTTTTTAACACGGTTTCAGCACTTGCACCCGTATAGTTGGCGGTGACCTGAACGGTGGGCGGTGCTATTTCTGGATATTGTTCTACGGGGAGAACGCTGAGTCCAAGAACACCCAAGATCAAAATGATGACGGATATTACTGTGGACAGTACGGGACGGTCTATGAATTTTTGGAACATGGATAGTTTGTTCTAATAAGGTTGACGGTACAATTATTTGATAGGGTTGATGGTCTGTCCATCCCTCAATTTGGATACACCTTCGGTCACAATGGTCGTTCCCTCCTCAAAGCCTTCGGATACGACAAATTCCGTATCGGTCTGTGCAACAATGTCGATAGGCTTTGTGTTCACGGTCTCTCCATTGAGCACAAACACCATTTTGGTGCCTTGAAGGTCCACGGTCGCGAACTGGGGAATCACCCACACATCTTTGTAGGTGGAAGGAACCCGTATTTTTCCAGTGCTCCCTGAACTCAACAAAAGATCGGGATTCTCAAAATCCGCCCTAAGGGAAACACTTCCGGTGGTGGGGTTGATGATGTTGTTCACCATGGCTATTTTCCCTTTATAAGGATATGTCTCCCCATTGATCATGACCAATTCCACCTCTGGGGTAGATCCCGCAGTGCTTTCGTTGGCATTTGCTGCCATTTGCGTTTTCATTTGGAGCAGCTCTTTTTCGTTCATGGAAAAATAGGCCCTGATACCGCTGATGTCCGAGACCACGGTCAGGGGCTGCGCCATCGTACTGCTCACAAGGGCCCCTACTTTGTAGGGAATCACACCGATATAACCGTTCACGGGGCTCACGATGTTGGAGTACCCAATGTTTGCGGTGATACTGTTGTAATTGCTCTTGGCCTGCTCCAATTGGGCCTTGGCGGTTTCAAGTTGTACGTTGCTGATGATGCCCTTTTCTACCAAAGGGACCAACTTGTCCACTTCCACTTGGGCCACGTTCACCGAAGCTTTGGCTGCATTGGCGTCTTGGGACAAAGTCTGGGTCTCCAATTTGAAAAGCAACTGCCCTTTCTTCACTTTTTGCCCCTCTTCCACATAAATGTTTTGGACAAAACCTGAAACCTTGGGCCAAATCTGCACGTTTTGGATTCCCTCCATTGAGGTGGAGTAGGTATTGTATATGGTGATGTCCTGCTTTTTCAGGGCAGTGGTTTTGAGGGACGGCGGTGGCGGTGCGGATTGCTGCTGGGTTTTGCCGCCACAGGACATTAAAAGGACCATTCCTGCCAATACAAAGGGTATCTTGATTGTTTTCATGTACGAACTTAAGTGTTTAAGGTTTTGATAGTTGGACATTGGATTTTTAATCCAATATGATTTCTAGTTTTTTGATGGATTCTTTTAAAAGGGTCTCGTTCTTATGGATATAGTCGAGGTAAATGCTTGTTCTGGCCTTGCCCTCCTCGAATTTTTTCGGACTGTTTTTTTCATGGTAGCCCATGACCAAAGTGATGATTTTTTTTTCGTTTTCAAGGCGTTTCAGGCTTTCCTGTAGTTTGGTAAGGAAGAATGTCTTTTTCTTGGCAAGGGAAAAATACCTTCTTCGGTCGCCCGGCTTGGTAAAATAGGTGACTATGCCCATGTTGAGCAGCAGGTTCAGTGAGGTTGAGGTTGAACTTTTGCTCGCCCCACGTTTTTCGAGACAATCCTCAAAGGTCAATCCGTCCTCGTTTGTCATGATTAGAATGGCATAGAGGCGGGCCGCCAATGGCGGGAGATTGTGTTCCCCTTCCAAATGTAGTCCCAAGGTTTCTATCAACTCATCCTTCGTTTTTACCATATCATCCAATAGTTTGAAGGCGCAAAATTAATATTGGTTCGGAACAAACAAAACCAAACGAACTTAAAGTTGTGTTAAAAGTTCAACGCTTGTTTCCAAATGCTAGAAACTGGACAATAGAAAATAGAAAAGAGATGTTTCGGGGCGCAGTTGTTCGATTACGTTCTTAATCCTCATTGGATTTAATGTATGGATTTGGACAACTGAAAATTGCCGCTGCCTCCTAAAAATCGATTCCCAATTCCTGACCTCCGATTCTTGGCCCCACGATTTGCTAGCAGCCGATTTAAGCAGGTATTTCGCGACTAAAGGGCGCTCTTGAACTGCTCCAAAAAGCGGACGTCGTTCTCGCTCAGCAGTCTAATGTCAGAAATTTGGTGGAGGAGGAGCGCTATCCTGTCTATGCCCATTCCAAAAGCGAACCCGGAATATACTTCGGGGTCTATGCCACAATTTTTGAGCACATTGGGGTCCACCATGCCACAACCCATGATTTCCAACCAACCTGTTCCCTTGGTCATGCGGTAGTCCGTTTCAGTCTCCAGCCCCCAATACACGTCCACTTCGGCACTGGGCTCCGTAAAAGGGAAATAGGATGGCCGCAACCTGATCTTGGATTTCCCGAACATTTCAGAAGTAAAATACTGCAGGGTCTGCTTCAGATCGGCAAAGGAGACATTCTTGTCCACATACAAGCCTTCCACTTGATGGAAAAAACAGTGGGAACGCGACGAAATGGCCTCGTTCCTGTATACCCTTCCAGGAGAAATGGTACGGATGGGCGGTTTGTGGCTTTCCATATATCTCACCTGTACGGAAGAGGTATGGGTGCGCAAGAGGATGTCCGGATCGGTCTGGATGAAAAACGTGTCCTGCATGTCACGGGCAGGATGGTACTCGGGCAGGTTCAATGCCGTAAAATTGTGCCAATCGTCCTCTATCTCAGGCCCTTCGGAAACATTGAAGCCTATTCGGGAAAAGATGTCGATGATCTGGTTCTTGACAATGGATATAGGGTGCCTTGCCCCAATTTCTATGGGTTCCCCAGGTCGGGTGAGGTCACCGAACTTCCCTTTGGAATCCACTTGGTTTTCCATGGCCTCCTTGAGGGTGTTCACCTTTTCGGTCGCTGCACTCTTCAATTGGTTGATGACCTGTCCAAATTCTTTTTTCTCCCCATTGGGCACATTTTTGAATTCGGCAAAGAAGGTGTTCAACAAGCCTTTTTTTCCCAAATATTTGATTCGGAAAGTTTCAATTTCTTCTAATGAGGTTGAAGAGAATTTTTCTACTTCGGCCAAGTGTTCCTTTATGGTCTCGATCATGTTCAGCTCTATTCGCGGACAAATTTAGCAAATTGTACAAGATTTATAGGGAGAATAAGAAATGTACTGTGCCTACTTCCAAAAAAATCTATAGGTCAGCATGTGCTTTGCGGTCCTTCAACCAATTCAGGCATGACCGGAAATTGTCAAAAACATGCTCGTTTGGAATGAGGCCTGGAACGATATCTATCTTTTCCAACATGTATTTTGGCTGCTCCAAAACCTTGGAGAGCAAAACAGTGATGTTTTTTTGTTTCAAGCCATGGATGACCTCCTCCATGGCATAGAGCCCGGATTGGTCCAAATAGGGCATACGACCCATTCGGATGATGACAATGGATGCATTTTCCGGAATCTGGTCGGCCAATAGTTGGAATTCACTGGTGGAGCCAAAGAAAAGAGGACCATTGATGTGTTTGATGAAAACCCCTTCTTTCAACTCTTCGGAAATGTCCTTTTCATCGGGCCAGCCTTCTTCTTTCAAAGAAGTCACATTGGATTTTTTGGAAGTAATATCGCCGATTTTTTTCATGAACATCAATGAGGCCATGATCAGACCGATTCCTACAGCATATACAAGGTTCCATACGGAGGAAAGCACCATCACCACCAACATGACGATGACCTCAGAACTCAGCCGGAAAGGACCAAATTTGATATCCTTCGGCATATTGGGAATGGCCTTTAACCCTTTATAATCCATAACGCCGATCCCGACGGTGACGAGTAGGCCCGCCAATACCGCTGCAGGGATTTGGGAGGCTACGGGACCCAGGGCAAGCAGAATGATGAGCAAGAGCAATCCTGCGATCATACCTGAAAGCCGGGTCTTGCCCCCAGAGTTGATGTTCACCACCGTTCTAATGGTGGCACCTGCACCGGGGATTCCGCCAAACAGGGCGGCTATGCTGTTCCCGATTCCCTGTCCCATGAGTTCTTTGTTGGGGCTGTGTTTGGTCTGGGTCATATTGTCCGCGACCACAGATGTGAGCAGGGAATCAATGGCGCCGAGCAGTGCAAGCGTGAGCGCCGTAAAAATGTATGGGGCAACGGCGCCCAGATTGAAGCCGGTAAAAATTTCCAGATGGGGCGTCGGGAGTCCGCTGGGAATCTGCTCAATGGGCCGATAGTCCAAACCAAAGCCATAAGCAATGCCGGAGACTACGACAAGGGCCACCAATGTGCTGGGTATGGCAGTGGTGATGCGTTTAAACCCATATACCATGAGGATGGTACCCAAAGCCAATGTGAGTTCCAACGCATCAATGTTTCCAAGGGCCCTGGGCAATACCTTAAAAGTACCGATGACCCCAGAGGCTTCTTTTCCCGCCAAACCTTTGGCTTCTTTGTCCATGTCGGCCGCGGTGATGTTTTTGGCCCTTTTGATGGTCTCTTCAAAATCATCAAGGACCGAGATGCCCTGTTCGGTTTCTTGTTCCAAAATCCTGTTCAAGATCCTTTCTTCTGCTTTTGGTCGAAAACTGCTTACAAATGAAGCGTCTTCCTTTGGATAATACCCAACGGCCGGAAGAGTCTGTGTAACCAGGATAATGATGCCGATAGCGGTCATGAACCCAGAGACGACAGGATAAGGAATGTATTTGATGTATTTCCCCAAACCGATAAGTCCAAGGCCGATCTGCATGAGCCCTGCAAGTAAGAAAACGGTCAAAATGGCCGGAAGTGCCTTGCCCACATCTCCATTGTTGACGGCCAGGATGCCTGAGATCATGACCATGCTCACTGCGGTCATGGGGGCCGTAGGACCAGAAATTTGGGTGTTGGTGCCTCCAAAAAGAGCGGCAAAAAAACCGATGAAGATGGCACCGTACAATCCTGCACTTGGCCCCAATCCCGAACTTACTCCGAAAGCAAGTGCCAAGGGAAGGGCAACAATCCCAGCAGTGATCCCTCCGAAAAGGTCTCCTTTAAAATTTCTGAACATGGCTTTTGGTTGTGAGGGTGAAGGTAACAATTCTAAAACAAAAAAGGTCGATGGGTTATGATGTCCATCGACCTTTTGTATATATAGAGTGGTATGTTACAAAAAGACCACCTTGCCGTCAGAGAGGTCATACATGGCCCCGACGATGGCTATTTGCCCGGCCTCTTCCATCTCTTTTAAGATAGGGCTTTGAGACCTGATGTTAGTAAGTGCCATCTCCACGTTCTTCACGGCAACTGCATCCACGAAGTCCAAGTTTTTGGAATTTCTCAACGACTCGTCCTTGGGTTCTTTAACGGCCTCGACCGCAGGCTCTATCTTGTTGATCAAGGTGGTTAGGTTACCCAAACGGGCATGGTCGCAAGCTCCCTTGACAGCTCCGCAGCTGGTATGGCCCAAAACCACAACCAACTTGGTTCCTGCAAGTTTGCAGGCAAATTCCATGCTTCCCAAAATATCCTCGTTCACAAAATTGCCCGCTATCCTGATACTGAAAATGTCACCAAGGCCTTGATCAAAGACCAGTTCTGCGGACACTCTTGAATCGATACAGCTAAGGATCGTGGCGAAGGGAAACTGCCCATCCTTGGTTTCGTTGACCTGCTGCAACAGGTTTCTATTGGCCTTCAAATTATTTTGGAAACGCTCATTGCCCTCTTTCAAAAATTGGAGCGCCTTTTGGGGCGTCATGGTGGACTGTGTTTCTTTTGTGTGTGCTTTCATAATGCTGTGTTATGCCGTTTGTTTCGGTCTTAGGTTGAAAAATTTGATGTAACTCTCTGGATTCTCGACCACACCTCTTTCAGAGACCAACTTGATGTTGATGTTCTTGCTCTTGGCCTTGCCCGAGAAATCTTCCAAAATCTCAATGATGTCGTTGTCCAGATACCTTGTTTTTCTAACATCCAGTTCAAGATAGGAATTTTCTGGAAGGCGATCCAATTCTTTGAGGATGGCTCCCTTGTTGATGAAGGTCACTTCTTCCGCAAGGGTCATTTTGATCATGTTTTCCCCATTGCCCATATCTTCAATATGAAGGAAGTGAGAATTTTGATAGCTCTTGATCAGGATCACCACAATGCCGACCGCCAGACCCAGTGCAATACCGATGAGAAGATCGGTGAAAACAAGTCCTACCACAGTGACAATAAAAGGGATAAATTGTTTCCACCCCAACTGGTACATGGTCTTGAACAAGCTGGGCTTGGCCAGTTTGAAACCGACGATGAACAGTACAGCAGCCAGAACGGACAAAGGAATCATATTGAGCAACTTTGGGATCAACATAACCGAGATGAACAAGAGAAGGCCATGGATAATGGCGGATAATTTGGTACGGCCACCCGACTGGATGTTGGCCGAGCTACGTACGATCACCTGGGTCACAGGCAATCCACCAAGCAGGCCGGATATGGAATTTCCAACGCCTTGTGCGAACAATTCCCTGTTGGCAGGTGTGGTCCTTTTATAGGGATCTAACTTGTCAGTGGCCTCAACGCACAACAGCGTCTCCAAACTGGCCACCAATGCAATGGTAAAGGCCGTGATCCAAATTTCGGTGTTTCCGATAACGGAAAAATTGGGAAACTGGAACAGGCTTCCAAAATTGGCGAAGCTTTCCAGGACAGGGACCTGTACAAGATGTTCCCCAGAAATGCCCCATGTGGCATCACCTTGGGTAAATACAAAGTAAAGAATGCCCAGTACCACAGCCACCAAAGGGCCTTGGATCAACTGGAATATTTTTGATTTTTTTGTCAGCACTTTATCCCATAGGATAAGAATGGCAAGTGCAATGATGGCAATCAATGTCGCTCCGGGACTTATATTGTTCAGCGCGACAAGGATTTCGCTGAAGGTATTTTCCCCATCGACCTGGAAAAAAGCCTGATCGCCTTCCGGGTCGGCATCATAGCCAAAAAAGTGGGGAATCTGTTTCAAAATGATGATGATACCTATCCCGGTCAACATCCCTTTTATCACTGATGAAGGGAAATAGTAGGCGATAATACCTCCTTTGAGGACACCGAACAGGATCTGTATGATTCCGCCGAGTACCACGGCCACCAAAAAGTTTTCGAAACCTCCCAAGGTGCCTATGGCAGTGAGCACAATAGCGGCAAGTCCGGCTGCGGGGCCACTGACCCCCAATTGGGAGCCACTCAATGCGCCCACAACAACACCCCCGACAATTCCGGCAATAAGTCCGGAAAAAAGAGGGGCACCACTGGCCAATGCAATGCCCAGACAGAGCGGCAATGCCACAAAGAAGACCACAACACTGGATGGCAAGTCGTTTTTGAGATACTTGAACATAATTAAAAGAATTTTGTCTTCAAACCATCAAAATGTTGAAGACTGTTGGAAAATTGACTTAAATGAGAATATTTCAGGAATTAAACCAATTCCCTTGGGGGAGGATCAAGAATCTCAACGGTGTGTTCCATCACTTGGAATATGTACCGCAACGAGCTAAGGTGTTGTTCTTGGTTGAAGTAAGGATCTACAGCGAAGAAATTTCGGAACACAAAGAATTTGCTCTCAAAGTTTTTGCCGTTCGTTGTTTCATGGCTATTGTTTTCCTCTTCTGAGGACCCCAGTATAAGTGCAGTACTGTATTCCCTGCCCAGAAGGGGGACGAAAGGGGATGCCATCAAAATGGAAACGAGCATCACCGATACGATGGGAAAGGCCAGTAGCTTTAGCACTATACTTGATTTTTCCCAAAAATAAGGCGAACAGGGCGATTTTATGTTAAGAATGTCTAAAAATCCTTGATGCGTTTGATGTTTTCGCCCAAAAGCCAGCCGGTTTGTCCATCGGCAATCCTTATTTTCTCCCAACCGTCAAGTTCCTCCAGTACATTTACCTTGGTGCCTTCGTGCAGGGTAAAGATGATGTCACTGCTTGCATTGGGCTCGGATGAAACCTTGACTTCCTTACTGAAGACAATGGCGGGATTGTCCTTTCTGTACTGTTCATGTTGGAGATAGGACAACAAAATACTAACCAACCCAAGGGTCAATGAGAAAATTCCGGTGATAAAGGCAATCCTTTTTTGGTTGGCCGAACGAAGGAAATAATAGGCCAAATACGCCAGTACAAAAAGAATGACCAATACGACCGCCAGATAGGCCCATTGATTGCAGGTGAACAGATTGATGACTTTGTCATAAGCTTGGGCAATCTCAGTCTTGGGGACTTCTTCTATGGCGTCCAGCCTCATGTTTTGGGCATAACCCAAATTGTTCTGTATCTCACTGTCATTGGGCGACAACAATAGCGCCTTCTCATAATAGTAGATGCTGGGACCAATGGAATTGATCTTATAATAGCAGTTGCCCAGATTGAAATACACGGCCGCAGAATGTTGGCCACTCTCCAAAATCTGTTCATAGTTTGCTATGGCCTTTGCGTATTCCCCCTTGTTGTAAAATTCCGTTGCTTCGGAAAAAAGGACCTCATTTTGGGAGAAACCAAAGGACAGGGATAACAGGCATATCAAAAAAAGGATCTTTTTCATTTTCATAGCTGTTTGTCCAATTTAGAAATCACCTCACTAGCCTTATCGTAATCGTTCTGCATCTGCACATTGGAAAACGGACTGTATCGGGCCATCTCACAGTTTTTCAACAGCTCGATGAAGGCGTTTATATCCTGTGCCGCGACACCTTTGTTCGTGAGGATATCGGTTATCTTTTCCTTGCTGAACTCCGAAGTCTCTATCTTCAGTTTTGCCTTCAGGTAATTGTGCAGTCCTTTTTCCAAGGCCACATAAAAGGCTTCTTTGTTGCCCAGTTCCTTTTTGGTCGTGGACAGGTATTTCTTGGCCAACCTATTGGCCTGTTTTATCTTATTTCCGACCACATCACTGGCGATGGCCTCCCTTTTCTTAAAGAAAAAGATAGCGATGGGAATCAGAAGAAGAGGAACGAAAAGCAGGAGATAGAAAGCACGGGAGCCCAAAAAGCAGCTGATTTCCTTCGGGCCTAGGTTGGGGTCCAGTTTAATAAAATGGAACTGTTTGCCCGTGGCCACCACGGCTTGTTTGTTGACCGATGGCCCTGAGGCGATATTGCCCGACGAGGCCGTAGGGCCTTCCAACACCTCGATGCTGATCTCTTCGGAATTGAGCGTCACATATTTTTCCGTATCGGGGTTGAAATAGCTGAACGAAATGCTGGGGATGGGGTATTTCCCTTTGAATGAAGGCACAATGGTGTAATTGTTGGACACTTTGCCCTCCATTCCGGAAACATAGGTCTGGATGCTCTCCTCATACTCGGGGTCATAGACTTCCAATGAGCTGGGGAGTTCGGGTTCGGGCAATTGGAACAACTTCAGGTTCCCTTTTCCAGAAACCTCTACGATTGCTTGGAGCGATTCGGAAGCATTCAATTGTTCTTTGCTGGTGGTCACCGAAAAATCGAAATCACCCACGGCACCTCCAAAATTGGCCGGTTTTCCGGCTTCGGGAAGTGGCTTCACATTCAAGGTCCTTCTCCCCGCGGAAACCGTTTTGCTGGTCTGGGTATATATTCTGCCCCCAAAGAAATCACGTTTGTTGGTGGGGACGTCCACAAAAATCTCCAAGGAAAGCGGCTCTATTTCCAGACTCCCTGATTTTTGGGGATAAAGCACCACCCTTTTTAGGACCACGAACCTATAGGGCTTGCCTTCATACGTGCCATTTTGTGCAGTATGCCTTGTCACCGGAATGTCCTGGCTCCAGAAGTTGTTGTATTTGGGATTGTCCAACGGGCGATAGTTCGTCACACTGATGTTTGGGCTCACATATAGTTTATAGACCACGGTGACCGCTTCGTTCAGATAGGGGTTGCCCTTGGAGACTTCCGCCACCAGATGGAGGCTTTCGTCTGCAACATCGTCCACCGTTTTTTGGCCATTGGGATTGTCCACAGCAGCGGTCACTTCTACCTGTTTGGTCAACGTTTTGTAGGTCTCTCCGCTGATTTCTATGGTAGCCTGCCCTATGGTGAAGTTGCCCCGGGCCGTGGGCACCAATATATAGGTATAGGTTTTGGAAAAGCTGCGTTTTCCGTTTATCCATGAAGAACTGATGGATTGGGAAGGTCCCATGACCACATTGAAGCCCTCAAAGGGAGGAGGCGTAAAATTGTCCCCGTCCTTGTTCATGGTAAAATCCACTCTGAGGCGTTCGTTGATGCCCAATTTTTCCTTGCTGAGGTTCATTTCGAATGTGACCCCTTCCTCTTCTTGGGCATGGGCAAAGACCCCGCAAAACAGGAGTGTTACCCAAAAAAACAAAATGTTGCCCCTCAACGTCTTCATCACCAATCCTTTTCGTTTCTGATTTTTTTGCCCCGTACCTTTCTGGCCTCCATTTTTTCCTGCACCTTTTTCTCTTCGTTTTCCATGGCCTCCAGTAGGTTCTGTATCTGTTGTTGGGAGAGCTGGTTGGGCCTGGGCTGTTGCTTTTGGTCGTTGGGCTGGTCTCCCTCATTGGGTTTTTTCTCCTGCTCCTTTTTCTTGTCCCCGTCCCCCTCTTGGTTTTCCTTGGGTTTGTCCTCGCCGTTATCTCCTTGGTCGCCCTTGTCCTTGTTCTCGTCCTCGTTCTGTTTTCCTTCGTCCTTTTTCTCGTTGTCGCCCCCTTCGTTGTTCTGGTCCTTGTTCTGATCTTGTTCTTGATCTTTCTGGTCCTGTTTGTCCTCGTTGTCCTTGTTCTGGTCGTTCTTTTGCTCGTCCTGCTGTTTCTCCAGCATTTTTTTGGCTAGGGCAAGGTTGTATCGGGTCTCGTCGTCATCCGGATTGCTACGGAGTGCCTGTTTGTAGGCCTCCACGGCCTTTTCGTATTCCTTGTTCTTCATGAACACATTGCCCATGTTGTGAAAGGCTTTGTGTTTTTCGGGTTTCTCATCGGCGGCTTCACTGGCCTGTTTGTAGCGGCCAAAGGCTTCCCCATAACTTTCCCTGTTGTAGTAGGCATTCCCTAGATTAAACGGAGCGGCCACGTTCTGTTTGCTCTTGGATATGGCCTTTCTGTACTTGGCCTCCGAGTTGACAAAATCGTTGGCGGTAAGCTCATTGTTCGCCTCCCAGGTCATGTTGGTGGAGGTTTGAAGCGCTTTTTCGGCCTCCTTGTTCTCTTTTTCCGTTGTCTCGTCCTGTGCCCATGCAACGCCAAAACAAAGCAGCAGGCCAAACATCAATCCTATCTTATTCATCATCATACTCATTGAAAAGATTCAGTTTTTTCAGCCATTGTGTCTTTCTGTCCAAAACGAAAATGTCCAAAAATAAAAATAAAAAGCCAGCAGCGAGGAACCATTGGAACTGGTCCTTGTATTCCGCAAATTGCTTGGCCTCGAATTCGGTCTTGTCCATTCGGTCCAGTTGTTCCTTGATGTATTCCACAGCATTTTCGGTGTTGGAACCATCGATATATTCACCATTTCCCCTGTCGGCGATTTCGGTGAGTATGGGTTCGTTCAATTTGGTGATGACCACTTCACCTTCATTATCTTTCTTTAGGCTCTCCACAATCCCGTTCCTTTTGATGGGAATTGGGGCTCCTTTGGCCTCCCCCACGCCAATGGTAAAGATCCGTATGCCGTTTTGGGTGGCATTTTCCACAGCGGCTGCGGTGGAGCTTTCGGAATGGTCCTCACCGTCGGACACAATAAAAAGTACCCTGTTGGTCTGTTGGGAATCATCGTAATAGGTACTGGCCAGGTTGATGGCAGCATCTATGGCAGTTCCCTGGGAAGAGAGCATATCGGTGTTCATGCTCTGCAGGAACATTTTTGCCGCACCATAGTCCGTGGTGATGGGAAGCTGCGGATAGGCCTGCCCTGCATAGGCAATGATGCCGATACGGTCACTGGCCAATTGGTTGATGATCTCCGATACGATACGTTTGCCTTTTTCCAATCGGTTGGGGGCAATGTCCTCGGCCAACATACTTTTGGAAACGTCCAGGGCAAATACAATGTCCACCCCTTCGCGCTTTACGGTTTCCAGTTTGGTGCCGATCTTGGGGTTGACGAGCCCAAGGACAAGAAATGAAAGTCCGAGCAAAAAAAGAATCAGCTTTAGGGTAGATTTGAAGCTGGACCTGTCCGGTGCCAAACGCTTCAACAGTTTGGGATCTGCAAAACGGCGCTGGGTCTTTTTCTTCCAGATTTGGAGCATAAGGAATGCCAGGACCATAATTGGGATTATGGCCAACAGATAGAAATATATTTTCTCGTCAAACTGAATCATTTCCTATATAAAACTTTTAAATACGGAATTCCGCAATACCCATTCAAACAATAGCAAAGCCCCTGCCAAAAATATCAATGGCCTGAACTTCTCTTCATACTTGTAATATTTGAATTCCTCTATCTCCGTTTTTTCCAATTTGTTGATCTCGTCATAGATTTCCCCCAAGGATTCGTTGTCGGTGGCACGGAAATATTTTCCGCCCGTCACCTGGGCAATCTCCTTTAGGAGATTCTCATCTATTTCCACCTTTTGCATACCATATCTGAAGGAACCATCCCTATTGTATCCGATGGGGGTCAACGCGTTTCCGTTGGTACCCAACCCGATGGTGTAGGTCTTGATGTCGAATTCCGTGGCAAGGTCGGCGGCCGTTTTGGGTTCAATGAACCCGGAATTGTTCACACCGTCCGTCAATAAAATGATGACCTTGCTGATGGCCTTGCTTTCCTTCAGGCGGTTTACCGCTGTGGCAAGCCCCATCCCGATGGCGGTCCCGTCCTCCAGTTCCCCATAGGTGATTTCCTCGAGCGCGTTCAACACAATGGCCTTGTCGCTGGTGATCGGGGTCTTCGTATAGCTTTCCCCGGCGTAGCCCACAATACCGATGCGGTCGTTGGGGCGCTGTTCGATAAAATCCGCCGCCACTTCTTTCAGGGCGATAAGGCGATTGGGTTTCAAATCGCGGGCCAACATACTCGATGATACGTCGATGGCCATGACGATGTCGATGCCCTTTGTGGTCTTGGTCCTGGTGGAAATATCCTCGGTCTGTGGTCGTGCCAATGCGGTGATGATGGCCGCCAAGGTCAGGATGCGCAACGTAAAGAGCACGGGCTTCGCCTTTGAGGCCCAACTACTGATTGTGAATCCCTTGATGCTAGAAATGCGAAGGGATGCGGTTTCCTTTTTCCGTTTGAAAACATACCATAGCAAAGCCAGTGGCAGCAATAAAAGCAGCCAGAAAAATTCAGGATTTGCAAATTCTATATTCTCAAACATTTATGCCTGTGTTTTTACGTCCAAACTGTTCAGTATTCGGTCCACGATCTGTTCTGCATAGTCGTCCCCTTCTTCCCATGTGATGATGACCTGTTGCATAAAGCCCTTTCCGCCAAAGGAAAGGATATTGTACTTGGCCCTTTTGGAATCCCCACTGGTCGGATTTTCAAAAGTTCCCGTTCCATAGGTTTTGATGCCCTTGACACCCGAAGTGGTGGTAAACTCTTCCTGTTTGGTGATGATGTTCTTCAAGCCCAGTTGTTCAAAACCGGTCAAAACGGAACCTACCGCAGTCTCAAAATCGGGATCGGACTGCTCCTTATAGGTCACGGAACTGGCACTTACCGAAAAAATGCCCACATAACTGCCATACGAAAAGGCCTGTAGTTCTTTGATGAGCTCTTGGGTCTCCTTGGGCAGCTCCACCTCCTGTCGGACCAGCACATCCGGTGTTTCCAGTTCAATTGGGGGGAAACCGTAGGAACTGGACACCCATTCGTTTTCCAGAAGTTCTTTGGTGGGATAGCCAAAAACGGTATCCTTCACTTGCTTGAAACCAAAATAGACCACAGAGAAAATCCCTCCGAGAAACAATATCCCGACGAAGATGGCGGCGGCCCAATAGATGCGTTTCCGTTGGTTTTTCTTGGCCAGTTCCTCCAAATATTCCTCGTCCCGCAAGAGTTCTTCCTCAGTGGGTTCGGGGATAGCCTCGTGGGTCTTTACCACGATCTGCTCCACCAGTTTTCTGTCCTGTTCCGCAACGGTGGTTGCCGGTTTTGATTTGGCGAACTTCACCAAATCCGCAGTTTCCAATATTTGTTGGAATTGGTGTATGGTATCATCGTCAATCTTGAGTTCGCCGGCATCCTTCAACAGCTCCAATTTGGTGATGAGCTGCCCAGTGGTACTTTCCATGGCGGAAACATGGACTTCATCTTCCAAATACAAACGGACAATGTTGGTAAGCTCCGAGTAGTATTCCTTATATTGATCTTGGATGAGGTATTTGGAATTTTCCAGTTTTTTCAGTTCCAACAAAGCACGGTCATATGGGGGCAGCAAGGCCACTTTTTCTTCCTCGGTCAAGGGTTTTTTCCTAAGGAAGAACCAATAGACCAATCCACCCACGACCACGAGGGCCAAAAGGATCCAAAGTGCGGTCATCCACATATCGGCCGTATTCCTTTCCACCTCAATCAAGGGTTTGATGTCGTACATTTTTTGCTTGGTGGTGTCCACGGCCACATCGGCCACTTTGATGTGGAAGGAATCAGTGAAAAATTGCTTCTCGTTGACGGTGACAATCTGTGGGGGCACGGTGTAGGCACCGCTGTCAAATTGGGTCAGGGCATAGATCCGTTGCAGGGTGACCCTATCTTTGTTCTTGATGGTGTCACCTATAATGGCCTCCACGGTTTCCAAGGGGGAGAAGGACTGCCCTTCGGGAAAATGGACCATATCGAGGGAATCTGTTTCAACGGTGATGGTGTAATGGATCTGTTCCCCAATTTTGATGGAAAGCGTGTCCACCTCCGTGGAGATCTTGGGTTCCGTTTGGGAAAAGCTCCTATTGGGCAAAAGAAAAAGGCAAAGCAGCACCATCAACACCAATGGTGTTGGGACATTTTGAATTTTCAATTTTGAATTTTCAATTTGCATTATCCCCTTCGTTTAAAATATCCCAATAGTTTTCTTACGTAGCTTTCGTCCACCCTGCAATTGATGACCCCACAGCCCGATTTGGTAAACGAATCCATGAAATAGGCCACCTTTTGTTTGTGGAACTCGCCATAGGCGTAACGTACTTTTTTGGACTGGGTGTTCACCAGTTGCAAGGCACCGGTCTCCGCATCCTGCATTTGCACCAAGCCCAGATTGGGGATGGATTCTTCCTTTTCGTCAAATATTCGGATACCTGTCACGTCATGCTTGTTGCCCACGATACGCAGCGTGTTGTAATAGTCATCGGCAATGAAGTCCGAGAGTACAAAAACGATGGCTTTTTTCTTCATCACATTGGTCAGGAACTTCAAGGCCTCTGCAATGTTGGTCCTGCTACTCTTTGGGGTAAATTCCAACAGTTCCCGGATGATGCGCAGCACATGGCTTTTTCCTTTCTTGGGCGGGATGAAGAGTTCCACTTCATCGGAAAAAAGGATGAGGCCCACTTTGTCGTTGTTCTGCAAGGCCGAGAAGGCGAGTGTGGCCGAGATTTCCGTGATGACCTCTTTCTTGAACTGGTCGGTAGTGCCAAAAAGTTCCGATCCGCTCACGTCCACCATCAGCATCATGGTAAGCTCCCGTTCCTCCTCGAATACTTTTACAAAAGGCTCGTTGTACCTGGCGGTCACGTTCCAGTCGATGCTCCTTACGTCGTCCCCGAACTGGTATTGCCGTACCTCGCTGAAAGTCATTCCCCTACCCTTGAACGTAGAATGGTATTCCCCACCAAAAATATGGTCGGAAAGACGCCGGGTCTTTATTTCAATCTTACGTACTTTTTTAAGTAGTTCTTTTGTATCCATTTGGTTCAAGAGATAGGTTTTCGGGTTGGCTAAAAAGTATTGCTACTTCGACCGAGAAACATTGAACCGTTACGGCACTTCTACCTCGTTAACAATCTTGTTGATGATCTCTTCGGAAGTGATGTTTTCCGCTTCGGCCTCGTAGGTGATCCCGATCCTGTGGCGGAGAACGTCGTGCACCACGGCCCGTACATCCTCTGGCACCACGTAGCCCCTTCGCTTGATGAAGGCATAGCATTTGGAGGCATTGGCCAAATTGATACTTCCCCTGGGCGAAGCACCAAAACTGATCAGGGGTTTGAGGTCCCCCAGGTTATATTTTTCAGGATATCTGGTGGCAAAGATGAGATCCAGGATGTATTTCTCTATTTTTTCGTCCATATAGACCTCGCGTACCGCATCTTGCGCACTCAAGATCTGTTTAAGGGACACCACGGGTTTTACTTCCTCGATGTCACCCCTAAGGTTTTGTCGGATGATGAGTTGTTCCTCGTTGAGTTTTGGATAGTCGATCACCGTCTTCAGCATGAAACGGTCCACCTGAGCTTCGGGAAGCGGGTAGGTACCTTCCTGTTCCACGGGGTTCTGGGTAGCCATCACCAAAAAGGGAGGTGCCAGTTTAAAGGTCTCGTCCCCAATGGTGACCTGCTTTTCCTGCATGGCCTCAAGTAGGGCGGACTGAACCTTGGCAGGCGCACGGTTGATCTCGTCCGCCAGTACGAAATTGGCGAAAATGGGCCCTTTCTTGATGGAAAAATCGTTTTCCTTGATGTTGTATATGAGGGTCCCCACCACATCGGCGGGCAAAAGATCGGGAGTAAACTGTATCCGGCTGAAACTTCCTTTAACGGCTTTTGCCAAAGTGTTGATGGCCAACGTCTTTGCGAGTCCGGGAACCCCTTCGAGCAGGATGTGTCCCTTTCCCAATAGGCCGATGAGCAGTCGCTCCACCATATGGTTTTGGCCCACAATGGCCTTGTTCATCTCAACCTTTAGAAGATCAATAAAAGCACTCTCTTGGGCAATTTTCTCATTCACAGCACTAATATCGATAGTAGTGTTTTCTTCCATTATAACTTCTATTGTTAGGTATTACTGTCAGTGATTTAGCTAAGGTGTGCAAAATGAAAATTTATTTAAAATCCACCTGTTAATTAATGGTTAAAATAAAAGCCAAACCCCTAGTTTTATGAAGGATTTAAGGGTTTAATTTTATACTTTCATCCCATATGCGAAAGATAGACAAATTTTCCAGAATCATATCTGGAACCATGACATGGGGAAGCTGGGGCAAGCAACTTTCCAAAAAAGAAATGGTGGAATTGATGCACCATTGCATCGAAAACGGATTGACCACCTTTGACCACGCCGACATTTACGGGAGTTATTCCACCGAAGCGGATTTTGGCAATGCCTTTGCCGATAGCGGCATAAAAAGGGAGGACATCCAATTGGTCTCCAAGTGTGGCATCCAGTTGACCCGTGGTAGGGACAACAAGATTAACCATTACCAATACGACAAGGATTATATCATCTGGTCGGCCGAACAAAGCCTGAAAAAGCTCCGTACTGATCACTTGGACCTGCTCTTGATGCACCGGCCAAGCCCGTTGATGGAACCTTTTGAAATGGCCGAAGCGCTACAGCACTTGCTAGATAGCGGAAAAGTGAAACAAGTTGGGGTTTCCAATTTTTCACCATCGCAAGTGGCCCTATTGGAAAAGGCCATCCCGGTTTCCGCAAACCAAGTGGAATTTTCACTGACGTATGATGCACCCATGTACGATGGCACTTTTGACGATTGCATTGTGGGCAAAAGATTGGCCATGGCGTGGAGTCCATTGGGTGATTTTTTTCGGGAGAAGAATGATCGGACAAAACGCATCAAAAAGGTCATGGGACCATTGATGGAAAAATATGGAGCGGATGAAAGTCAATTGCTCCTGGTGTGGATCTTAAGGCACCCGGCCAACATCTATCCAGTGATAGGGACCACGAGCAAAGAAAGGATAACCCTCTCGGCAAAAGCCGCAGAGATGGAACTGGAACTTCAGGATTGGTTTGCCCTTTTGGTAGCCAGCCAAGGCCATGATGTTCCCTAAAAAGCAGAAGAGATGACAACTACAGCATTGATCACTGGGGCCACCAGCGGAATAGGCAGGGCAACAGCCGAACTTTTTGCAAAGCAAGGGTTCAACCTTGTTCTCTGTGGTCGCAGGAAGGAACGATTGGATGAGGTCAAGAAAGACTTGGAGAAATGGACGGGGGTGCACCTTCTCCATTTTGATGTAAGGGACCGAAAAGCGGTTTTTGCTGCTATTGAAGGGCTGCCCATGGGGTATTCCCAAATCGATATTTTGGTGAACAATGCCGGAAATGCACATGGACTGGACCCTATTGACAAGGGAAACCCGGATGATTGGGACGCCATGTTGGACATCAACGTGAAAGGGCTGTTGTACATGTCAAAGGCCATATTGCCACAGATGGTGGAGCGAAAATCAGGGCATATCATCAACATTGGATCTATAGCGGGGAAGGAGGTCTATCCGAACGGGAATGTGTATTGTGCCAGCAAGCACGCCGTGGATGCCATCAACCAAGGCATGCGTATAGACCTGAACGCACATGGTATCCGTGTGGGTGCTGTGAACCCAGGATTGGTGGAGACCGAGTTCAGTGATGTGAGGTTCAAAGGTGACACCGAACGCGCCTCAAGTGTGTACCAAGGGTATCAGCCCCTGAAACCGGAGGACATTGCGGACATCATTCTTTTTATGGTGACACGGCCCTACCATGTCAACATTGCCGATCTGACGGTCTTTCCCACGGCCCAGGCAAGCGGCACAATTGTGAAAAAGGAACTATGATCAACAAACGCCTACTGGTAAAAAATCTTTTAGCGCATAATGATGAGAACAGTTTTTATGACAAAAAGCGTTTTATATCCATAGGTGAAAAAGAGGGAAAGGCAAAATTTCTAAAGCACGTCTGCGCCTTGGCCAACAGCAATCCCAAGAACAATTCCTTCATCGTGATAGGCGTGGAGGATGCGGACAATGACATCATCGGGGTCGATTTCTTTGATGACAGCAAGATCCAAAACCTGGTCAATGCTTATCTGGACAATCCTCCCATTATTTCCTACGAGAACATCCCGTTTCCGCACCTGCCCGAAGGGAAAGTGGTCGGTTTGGTCACCATCCGTTCCAACGGAAAGGTCTGTGCCCTTCGAAAAAACATCTGGAAATACTACGGCGGTTCCGTATTCTTCAGGGAAGGAAGCATCAGTCTTCCCAAAGCATATGGCATAGAGTTGAAGGACATCAACTCTGAAAAGGTCGCGACCATTGAGCAACATGCCAGGAACAATATTGAGCTCACCCTGGATGCCGTGATCAATTTCATGAACACCCGCCACCCCGACCTTACCAGCAATTACAAAGTGTTCAAGGAACAGTTCGTGGTCTGCTGGGCGGGCATCAAAAAGAAAGTGAAGAACAAGACCTATTATTCCCGGGTGGACATTGAGCTCATCAATGAGCAGGTCAAACTCTTTTATTCCGCCTTGGACGAGATCACCATCGACTATGACAATGATTCCTTTGCCACTTTGGAGTATGTGCAATTGGGATTGGGGTCCGAACAGAAATATTATCCTTTGGAAGAAATGGTGATCACGTTTTCGGAGAACGGAAAATATACCATCAACAGCAAGCTGGTGTTTGAGCCGCCACAGTACGACAAGAAAACGCTCTACCATGTGTACAATACCAACAATGCACTCCTAAAAAAAGTGGAGAATAGGATTCCCCTGACCGAATCGGAACAAAGGGACCTGACCCATCTTCCCGCTACCTATCTCATCTGCTATCTGAATGGTTTTGAAGAGGCCAAGGAGCAGATGGATCGTTCCAGACCCATTCTAAAATCCTATGACAGTGGCATCTATCAATCTTTGAAAGAATCGCAACGCGTACTGAGGAAAGTTCGGTACAGCTAGCCCCTTTTTAACCAGATCATTTGATAGGGCAAGATTTCCAATAGCCCACTTTTTACGGAGATTTGCTGGTCCGACACCAGATCCAGAGGTTCACCTTTGGTGAAATAGCCCATTTTTTTGATCCACCCCGTTTCGATCATCTGGGGTTTTTCGTCAAAATTGCAGAGGACCAATAACCCTTGCTTGTTTCCATGGGTCCGTCCAAAGGCAAGGATGTGGTCGTTGCCCGTATGGTACAGTTCCAGATTATTGTTGTCCGCGAACAACGGATTTTCCTTCCGGATCTGGATCAGTTTTTGCAGCGTCTGGAAAATCCGGGATTGAGGAGAGGGTTCTTTCCCTAGGCGTGAAATGACATCCCAATCCTGTAGAGGTCGATTCACCCATCGGCTGTCCCCTTTTTTGGCATCATCATTTCGGAAGGAATATTCGTTGAGCGTACCGATTTCATCCCCGGCGTAGATCAATGGAATGCCGCCAAAGGCAAATATTATTCCATGCAGCATAATGATCTTCGCAATAGATTGATCGATGAGTTCCTTATCCTTCAGCAAGATGCCCTTTTCCAACCCCAAAAGTGATGCGGCACTTCCCGTGATGCGCCCATCGCCCGTTTTAGGGTTGTACATGAAAAGCAATCCCATGGCCGGCGACCAGTCCAATTTTTGGCAATAGTAGTCCAACAAAAACTTACGGTGGAGTTCGGGCGACCAGCCCAGTTCCCATATCAACTGATTCTCGTAACCCAACCCAATATCATCATGGCAGCGGATATAGTTGATCCAGGTACAGTCTTTTGGCTTTTCGGGGACGTGCGCCAGACTTTTGTAGAGCAGATTGGTTTTTTTGGTGGCGACGGAGTTCCAGAGCAGGGCCATCAACGATGCGTTATAGGCCACTTCACATTCATTGCCCAGCGTTTGTCCCTGTCCAAAATATTTTACGATATCCGTTGGGGCCACAATGGCCTCGGCCAAAAGAATAACACCGGGCGCGACCACTTGAAGGCACATCCGGAACAAGGAAACAAGGGCATGGGCCTCGGGAAGGTTTTGGGAGATGGACCCTATCTTCTTCCAAAGGAAGGCCAGTGCATCAAACCGCACCAGATCCACACCCATGTCCGCTAACTTTGCCAAGTTGATGAGCATTTCCAAAAACACTTCCGGGTTGGTGTAGTTGAGGTCCCATTGGTAGCTGTTGAAGACCGTCATCACCCATTTTTCCATTTCGGGAATGTAGGTAAAGTTGCCGGGCGAGGTTTCCGGGAACACCTCGGGCAGGGTCTTTTCAAATTCATCCGGAACGGTGCGGTCGTCAAAAGTATAGTAGTACCCCTGGTATTTCTTATCGCCCTTGATGGCCTTTTTGGCCCATGTGAATTCGTCAGAAGTGTGGTTGACTACAAAATCCAACATCAAATAGATGCCCTCCTTTCTGAATTCGGAGGTGAGTGCGAGCAAATCCTCCTTGGTTCCATATCTTTTGTCCACCTGAAGATAGCTGTTCACGGCATAGCCCCCATCATTTTCGCCCTTGGGTCTGGAGGTGATGGGCATCAGGTGCAGAAAATTTACCCCCAATTCTTTCAGATAAGGGATTTTTTGGCGCAGCCCGTTCAGGTCTTTGTTGAAATGCTCCACATACATCTGCATCCCCAACATTTTTTCCGATTGGTACCAGTTCCCGGCGTTCAATCGGAGAAGGTCCTGTTCCTTCAGGTCCGGAGGTCTGGAAGCAAACAGTTTGGGGAGCAAATCCAACAGTTTGTTGAAACATGCTCCATGTTGATTTTCAGGATACAGCGAAAAAAACAACTGTTGGATAAGGGTCATATTGGTGGCCAACCGAAGTTCGAAGAGTGCTGTACTATCCTTTTCCTTTGACTGTTGGGCCACAAGCCGATGTAACTGAGCCTGATTCATTTAGATTTCGATCTGGTCTTTTGTGGGAAGGGCGACAATGGCCCCGTAGTTGGTGGTGGTAATGGCCCCGGCCACATTCGCCTTGGCGACCATCTTTTCCAGAAGCGCAAAGTCTTCAAAAACGGGGTCAAAATTACCAAGACCAGAAATCTGGTAGAGCAGGCAACCGATAAAGGCATCCCCGGCCCCCGTGGTGTCAACAGGGGAAACCTTGATGCTCGGGATGGTTTTTTTGGCCCCGCCCATGCTCAATAGTGTCCCTTCGCTGCCCATGGTCACGGTGATGATCTTGGTGCCAACCTCATGGAGCACGTCGCAGGCCTCGCTTGGGTCGGTTTTTCCTGATAGGAGTTGTGCTTCTTCCAGGCTGAATTTGCACAAATGCGATTTTTCAATGAAGGGGGTGCACTTTTTTACGAAAGTGTCCTCATCATCTTTCCAGAGGTCTCCTCTAAAATTGGGATCAAAACTGATGAACATCTCCTTGGTGAGCGCATCGAATAGGTATTTGCCATAGGCCTTTTCCAACGAACCGCCCAAAAGCGCGGTGGCAGCACCCAGATGAAGGATGTTGCCGTGGAGGATTTTCCGAAGGTTGGGGTCATATTCCAGTGCCTTGTCCGCCCCTCTGCAGAACACAAAATCACGTTCCCCATCCTCGGCCAGTGACACAAAGGCAAGTGTAGTGAACGTTTTGGACCGTTGCGCTAAAGAGATATCCACCCCCTCTTTTTTGAGGGTGTCCAAAAGAAATGTTCCGAAGGGGTCGTTGCCCACACAGCCCAAAAAGATGCCCCGGCCACCCAACTTGGCGATGGCGCAGGCCACATTGGCTGGAGCTCCACCCGCTTTCTTCGTAAAATCCGTGGCTTTGGAAAGGTCGTTCCCCTGTTTTTCAGCAACAAAATCGATCAACAGTTCGCCGACACAGAATACTTTTTTCATACTTCTCGAAAAATCCTAAGGTACATAGAAAATCATACCACGACCAAAAATGGACATTCCTTTTTTGAGGAGAATCCTTTGGATTGGTTGATAAACTTTGCCATAATTTCATAGGTGCCCGATCATTTGTGTGTAATATTGCGAAAAACTTTTATATGCGCACGCTGGTTGTGGGAGATGTCCATTCCGGGGTAAGGGCCTTGGAACAACTCATGGACAGGGCCAATGTTTCACCGGAGGACCATATCATTTTTTTGGGGGATTATGTAGATGGCTGGAGCACGGCCGTTGAGACCATCGATTTTTTGATACAGATAAAGGACACACACAATTGCACGTTCATACGGGGCAACCATGATGAGCTTTGCAGGGAATGGCTGCTCACCCAAAGGGAAAACCCACAATGGTTGGCACACGGCGGAACGGCCACCCGGCAGTCGTATTTGGACACCAATAAGGATAAGTGGGCACTTCATCTGGATTTTTACGCAGGGTTGGAGAACTATCATCTGGCCAATGACAACCGATTGTACCTTCATGCCGGATACACCAACCTCAAGGGAATCGATTTTGAATATTTTGAGCAATCCTTCTATTGGGACCGGACCTTGTGGGAATTGGCAACTGCGCTGAGTCCCGATCTGGAACCCACAGATCCTAAATTCCCCAAACGATTGACCCACTATAAAGAAGTTTTCATCGGGCATACCCCCATTTCCAAACTCAAAGTGGTACCACCGCAGAATGCCGCCAATGTCTGGAACGTGGATACCGGTGCCGCATTTATGGGCAAGCTGACCATGATGGATGTGGACACCAAGGAATTTTGGCAGAGCGATCCCGTCCATACCTTTTATCCCGGCGAGCGAGGAAGAAATTAACTTTATTCCATCCATAATAGAATTTTAATCGAGATCTTTGTAAAAAACAGCTATATGTCGATTAAAAATGTAAGATTGGAGGTGATGCAGGCCATAGAACCTAAGGTTGAGGGGTTTATGGAAGAATTTTTGGTCCCCATCGAAAAAATATGGCAGCCTACCGACTTTTTGCCGGATTCCCAGAGTGATGATTTTTTTGATCAAGTGGAGCAGATCCGCGGAGAAGCGAAGGAACTGGGCTATGATTTTTGGGTGACGCTCGTGGCGGACACCATTACCGAAGAAGCACTTCCCACTTATGAATCCTGGTTGATGGATGTTGAAGGAATAGATCAGCACAGTGGAAAGGACAACGGATGGAGCAAATGGGTAAGGGCATGGACCGCCGAAGAGAACAGGCACGGTGATGTACTGAACAAATACCTTTACCTGTCCGGGCGGGTGAACATGCGCGAGGTGGAGATCACTACCCAGCACTTGATCTCTGATGGTTTTGATATCGGAACGGACAGGGATCCCTATAAGAATTTCGTCTATACCACTTTTCAGGAACTGGCCACCAACATTTCCCACAAACGTGTCGGAAAAATGGCGAAGCAGAAAGGCAACGGATTGTTGGCAAAGATGTGTACCATCATCGCGGGTGACGAGATGAGGCACCATTTGGCTTATCGAGAGTTTGTAAAGACCATTATAGGGCAGGATCCCGACGGTATGGTTTTGGCCTTCGCCGATATGATGAAGAAAAAAATCGTGATGCCCGCTCACTTTTTGAGGGAATCGGGAGGTTCCATCGGGGAAGCATTCGAACAGTTCTCCAACTGTGCACAACGATTGGGGGTCTATACCGCACAGGATTATATCGATATTTTGAAAAAGCTGAACGATTATTGGGAAATTGGACGCTTAAGCAGCCTCTCCGATCAAGCGGAAAAGGCGAGGGACTATCTCATGAAACTTCCCGATAGATTGCAGCGCATAGCCGAACGGATGCAGTTTTCCCAAAAGCAGCAAACCTTCAAATGGGTCGAGGCCAATGGAATGAT
Source organism: Flagellimonas baculiformis (assembly GCF_033441575.1). Taxonomy (NCBI): domain Bacteria; kingdom Pseudomonadati; phylum Bacteroidota; class Flavobacteriia; order Flavobacteriales; family Flavobacteriaceae; genus Flagellimonas; species Flagellimonas baculiformis. The sequence goes on along the minus strand of NZ_JAUZVW010000003.1, from coordinate 255,826 downwards.
ATAGAAAGACTGGTTGGTCTATCTAATATTTGCCTGCTCGGTGTTTTTCCTGCCATTCCGCAAGCTGTTTCCAGTGGCCTTCATAGGCCATTTTCGCCTGCATGGGCCATGAGGCCGGGTCGTGGATACGGTATCTTTTGCCCCCGGAATTGAGTACTTCCTGACAGGTGTCCGCAGAAGTCTCCGAAAGTGCCTTCCATGTTTTGATGTTGAAATTGTGGAAGAGTTCCTCAATTTTTGGGCCGATGCCCTCCACTATTTTCAGGTCATCCTCTTTGATGGTCCTTCCAAAAGCCAACTTTGCTTCATCTGGGTGGAAGGATGGGGTGTTTTTTTGAAGGGAAACAAGGGGAACAACAATACTTTCCTTAGGTGTTTTTGTATTGGACAACCTTTTTTTGCAAGTGTCCAGGTCCGCTTTCAACTTGGCGTTTTCGATTTCCAACAAATTGATTTCAAATGAATTATCAGGATTTGGCGCTGCATTGACCCTTCCAAAGAGATAACCGATCAACCCAGAGATAATACCAGTGACACCCAAGATGATCCAAAACCACAATGTTGAAATTTCTAGGCTCATGTTGAGGTTGATTAGGTTGATGAAACAGTATATCCAAAATATTAAAAAAATCTTAAAATTTTAAATATAATCCATAGAATTTGAGCTATTTAGAAACAGTTTGAAGAGGGTTTGAAAAAATAGAAAACAGGAAACAGGTCAAAAAGAACCAACCATACACTTTTTTTGACCACTTGTAAGATACCCCGTGGAAACCAGTTAAAATAGTTGGAAATTGGGGTCGAATATTAGGTAAACAACCCTATTTCTCCCGACGAAGTTCCGGCATTGGAGTAGGGTTTTAAGTTAAGTTTGAGTTAGTTAAGTTGGTTTTAAAGACTGCCCATTTAGTGTTCATCCTAAATGGGCGGCTTTTTTTATAGGTCAAACTTTATTCCTTGTGCCAAAGGAAGTTTTGTGGTGTAGTTGATGGTGTTGGTCTGTCGGCGCATATATACTTTCCAGGCATCGGAGCCACTTTCACGACCGCCCCCAGTTTCTTTTTCCCCACCAAAGGCACCTCCGATTTCGGCACCGGAGGTCCCGATGTTCACATTGGCAATCCCGCAATCGCTTCCGGCAGCCGATAAAAAGTGTTCGGCCTCCCGTAAACTGTTCGTCATTATGGCAGAGGAAAGTCCTTGTACCACCCCGTTCTGTTGCTCAATGGCATTTTCGACACCTCCTGAATATTTCAACAGGTATAGAATAGGGGCAAAAGTCTCTTCCTGTACGATCTGGAAACTGTTCTGTGCCTCGACAATGGCAGGTTTTACGTAGCAACCGCTGCCATATCCCTCGCCTTCCAGCACACCGCCTTCGACTAATATTTTTCCTCCCTCTTTTTTGGCCTTTTCCAAGGCACTGAGGTACATTTTGACGGCATCGGTATCGATCAAGGGGCCAACGTGGTTGGACTGGTCCAATGGGTTGCCGATCTTGAGCTGTTTGTAGGCTTCTGTGATGGCGTCCTTCACCTTGTCGTAAACGGACTCATGCACAATCAATCTTCTGGTGGAGGTGCAGCGCTGACCTGCAGTGCCAACGGCCCCGAATACGGCCCCGATCACAGTCATTTTAATGTCGGCATCGGGCGAAACGATGATGGCATTGTTGCCTCCCAGTTCCAAAAGCGATTTGCCCAATCTGGCCGCTACGGCCTGGGCCACTATTTTTCCCATTCGAATGGATCCCGTGGCAGAAACCAATGGAATACGCTTGTCCTGTGTCATGAGTTCGCCTACCTCGTAATCCCCATTGATGAGGCACGAAATGCCTTCGGGAAGGTTGTTCTTTTTCAGGACGTCGGCTATGATATTTTGACAGGCAATGCCGCAAAGCGGGGTCTTTTCAGAAGGCTTCCAAACACAGACATCGCCACAGACCCATGCGAGGGCGGTGTTCCATGCCCAAACGGCAACAGGGAAGTTGAAAGCGGATATGATGCCCACTACGCCAAGGGGATGGTATTGCTCGTACATGCGGTGCCCGGGCCTTTCCGAATGCATGGTCAATCCGTGCAATTGTCGGGACAGTCCCACGGCAAAATCGCAGATATCAATCATTTCCTGGACCTCGCCCAAGCCTTCCTGATAGGATTTCCCCATTTCGTAGGAGACCAATTTGCCCAAGGGTTCCTTGAGTTCACGCAACCGATCGCCAAACTGCCTGACGATTTCCCCACGCTGCGGCGCAGGGACCATGCGCCATTCCTTGAAAGCGGAGGTGGCGGCTACCATTACCTTTTCATAATCTGTTGGGGAAGTGGTCTTTACTTTTCCGATAAGGGCCCCATCAACCGGAGAAAAAGAGGAAATGATATCCCCGGAACCGAAGTTTTCCGAGCCTGTCGATGTTCCATGGTTGGTTTCTTGAAGGCCAAGTTGCTTTAAGGCCTCATCCATTCCAAAAGCAGTAGCTGTTTTTGACATTTATAACTTTTTATGTGTGAATTGTTATATTTTGACGAAAATACAAATAATACTTCACAAGAAAATGATGATTTTCAAACCATTTGATGGATCAAGAGCAATAGGATTCCCAAGAGAGCGGGCAAGGCCTGGACCGTGAAGATTTTTTTGGAAGCGGTCAGGGCCCCATAAATTCCGGCAACGGCCACACAGCACAAAAAGAACAAAGCGACATATATCTGCCACTTGGGATCTTGGATGATGAGGGACCACACCAGCCCCGCGGCCAAAAATCCGTTGTACAGCCCTTGGTTTGCCGCCAAAGTCTTGGTGGGCTCGAAGAGGTCTTCTGGAAACTTCCGGAACACCTTTTTTGCCTTGGTGGTCCATGCGAACATCTCCAACCATAAGAAGTAGAAATGGAGCAAGGCCACAACGGCTATAATGATTTTTGCCACGAACAGTATCATTCTTCCTTGGCCACAAAACGTTCATCCACAGGCATAATGGTTCCGCAATTGTCGCAGGTGCGCAGTTCTTCGGAACCATAAAAGTGCTTGAAGTGGGCCAAAAAATCCTTCTCGATGTCGTTAAGGGTAAAATAGGCCTCATAGAGTTTGTGGTTACAGTTGTCACAAAACCACAATAGTCCATCATCCACGTTCATGTCGGCTCTTTTTCGTTCCACCACCAGCCCAATGGAGCCTTCGTGGCGCACCGGGGAATGGGGCACCTTGGCAGGGTGAAGGTACATATCGCCGGGACCCAGTTTCATGGTCTTTTTCTTTCCATCTTCTTGAATATGAACCTCAATGGTCCCCTCCAACTGATAGAACAGTTCCTCGGTCTCATTATAGTGGTAATCCTTTCGGGCATTGGGCCCGGCAACGACCATGACAATATAGTCCCCGGATTCTTTATAAAGGTTTCTGTTGCCCACTGGGGGTTTTAGGGTGTCTCGGTTTTCGTCGAGCCACTTGTTGAGGTTGAAGGGAGCCTGTATCGCCATGATCAAAGATTTTACGAAAGGTAAAAAAAACCTAGGTGGCAACATAGGGAATAACAAAAAAGACCCACAAACATTGCGGGCCTTTTTTATGGGTAATGGGTATGGTCTGTTATTCCACTTTTATGAAAATCTGGGTATAGTACGGTCTGCCGTCTTTGTCCAGTTGGATGCTCAGGGTGGTGTGACTGTAGTCCCCTTCCAGGGCTTCTTTGTGCGATGTGCTGTTCAGCCAGGCATCCACGGTCTGCTTTGCAGTGGTATAGTATCTGGCCACATTTTCCGAAACGCTCACCGCATGTGACTCCTCGGCTATTTTGGATGCCCGCGACTGGAAGTTGTCGTGGCTCAATTTGTTTTTGGATATCATATAGTCGTTGTGCTCCTCGGCATATTTGTAGGATACGGGATTGTCTTGGAGAGCGTTCAACCCGATGGAATTTCTGTGTTGGTTCACCAGACCTACGATTTCATCTTCCAAGCTCACGGGATCGATGGTCACCTTTTCATTCCCGAGTTGGGCCTCGGTGTATTCCTTTTCTTCTTCGGGGGATGTTGTACTGCATTGACCAAATAGAAATAGCAATGCTATGACCATCAACGGGACATATATTTTTTTCATTTTCGGGGTGTTTTCAGGAGTGTTCTAAGCTCCTTAGTGTTCTGCTTGCTAAGCTAATGGAGTACAGATCCTTTGCCATAAAATTTCCACAGGAGGGCAGATTCTTACGTTGAATGGCAAAAAAAGGGACTTGATGTAGTTTTGGACGGCCGCCGAAGTTCCTTTAATCGGAAAAAAGGAGCTTTTTATAGGGTCTCTGTCTGTGGCTCCACAGGGACTTCAGGTTCCTTTTCCTCATTATCCAATACATAGGAAAAAACAAGGGCACCGATTTCCTTTATCGGTTCGTAGAAAATGGATTCCTGTTTGGTCTCTTCATTGATCATGCCCAATGGGGCAGCAAAACGTTCAAAAAAGATCAACAAGGCCCCAAGGATAACGGCGACCTTCAACATGCCGAAGATGGCCCCGGCAATTTTGTTCAGAAGCCCCAACATGGCAAAATCGGCAATCTTTGTCAAGAATTTGCCTGCAAGGTTCACCACGATGATAATGGCAAAAAAGGTGATAAGGAATGCAGCCAATTTAAGGTATTGTTCGCTCCAATCGAATTGTTGGGCAAGATATTCCCCGGTGATGTGGGAAAAATGGATGGCCCCGTATATTCCGGCAATGAGGGCAACCAATGAGGCCACTTCCACAAAAAGGCCATTTTTGAGGCCTTTGTAGAGGCCCCAGACCAAAAGAATCCCGATGATGATGTCCAAAAAGCTCATATCCGATTTTAATAAATATAACCCGTTTTGCATTTTGAAGGGTTCTTATGCCAAAGCCGTCAATTCGAGTGAAATTCTGCAGGAATTTTGTATCGAGAATCGGTTTTGGTGTTGAAATTCTAGTTCTCGATACAATTTTCCTTTCGAAAAATCACTCGAACTGACAAATTTCAATCAAAATACACAACGGGTAAATATAGCATATTGATTTGTACCTTTGGGTCCATAGTTTGAACAGATGTCAAGAGACGAAAAATTAAGGGAACGATGGGAGCAGTTGGTGGAGAAACTGTCGGGACAATTTTCCGACGGGGATCCCTTGGAACTGGACGGCATCATCTATTTGGTGGGCGTACAGGAGCTCGGCAATTACCATCGAAAGTTCAAAAAAGACGAAAAGGTAAACCTGATGCATATTGCCATCTGTAGGTTATTGGAACCCTACGGCTATTACGATTTTGATTTTTTTGATGATGAAGGCTGGCCACATTACAAAGTAAAGGAACAATTGCCGCCGCTCAAGGCCGGGGAACAGACCGTTTTGATGAAGGAGGCCCTGGTCAATTATTTTTTGGAGAAAGACTATATCACATAAAATATGGAACTGGAAAAACCGTATTATGCCGTAATTTTTAGCAGTCTAAGGACAGAGGGGGATGATGGTTATGCACAAATGGCCGATGATATGGCCAAGCTGGCCCAACAGCAACCTGGTTTCTTGGGAGTGGAAAGTGCCAGGGACGGGCTGGGCATCACCGTAAGCTATTGGGAAAGTATGGAGGCCATTGCCAATTGGAAGGTGAACATGGATCACATCCAGGCCCAAAGGAACGGCATCAAAAAATGGTATTCGTGGTATAAAACACGGATCTGCCGCGTGGAACGGGAATACGAGTTCAACAAATAAACACCATGGGCGAAAGCATAGCTTTTTCAAACACAGATCGAAAAATAAGCCTTGGGGACTTGGCACAGGAGGCTTATGACCTTGTGGTGATCGGCGGGGGCATTACGGGAGCGGGTATCGCCCTGGATGCATCTGCCCGTGGGTTGAAGGTGCTGTTGCTAGAAAAGGGCGACTTTGCGTCGGGCACCAGCAGCAAATCCACCAAACTCATCCATGGGGGGCTCCGATATTTGAAGCAGTTCGATTTTTGGTTGGTGAAGGAAGTGGGTTCCGAAAGGGCCATTGTGCACAAGTTGGCGCCCCATTTGGTGATTCCCGAGAAAATGCTGCTCCCTTTGATCGAGGGCGGTTCCTACGGAAAATGGCTGACCTCCATCGGGTTGAAAGTGTACGACATCCTTGCCCAAGTGGAAGGGGATGACAAAAGACAGATGTTGGAAAAGAAGGAGGCCCTGAAACTGGAGCCCCTTTTGCCCAAAAAGATATTGAACGGGGCGGGTTATTATGCCGAGTACCGGACCGATGATGCCCGACTTACTTTGGAAAACATAAAGACCAGTCTACAATTTGGGACAAAGGCGGTGAACTATGCCAAGGTCATCGATTTTGTGTATGAAAATGAACGCGTGGCTGGAGTCACTTTCCGTGATGAGGTTTTTGGGGACGAATACCATATCTCCTCAAAGTATGTGATCAATGCCGCAGGACCGTGGGTAGATGAACTTCGCACCATGAACCAGTCCAAAAAAGGAAAACGCCTGCATTTGACGAAGGGCGTGCATCTGGTGTTCCCAAGGGAAAAGTTGCCGGTGCAACAGTCGGTGTATTTTGATATTCCGGATGGCAGGATGATGTTTGCCATTCCCCGCGGAAAGGTCACTTATATCGGCACCACAGATACCAATTTCAATGCGGACAAGGACCATGTCACCACGGACATTGCCGACGCCATCTATCTGATCTCGGCAGTGAACCACATGTTCCCGGACATCCATCTGGAACTGTCGGATATCATCTCCTCATGGGCCGGGTTGCGCCCCTTGATCCATGAAGAGGGAAAATCGGCATCGGAGCTTTCCCGGAAGGACGAGATCTTTACTTCGGACACGGGATTGATCAGCATTGCCGGGGGTAAGCTCACGGGATACAGAAAAATGGCGGAGCGAGTGGTGAACCGCATTGCCAAAAACATGGAGGAAGACCACGACATCCACCTAAAACCGTGCACTACGGACAAGATTCCACTTTGTGGCAACGATTTCAAGAAATTCAAACACGTCAAAAAATACATAGCCACGGTCTTTGACCGACTGCACGACAGTGGCTTTTCCGAGTACGATGCCTGGTATTTGGTGACCACTTATGGCAAACAGACCGAGACCATCTTGGAGCTATATGCCCAGACCAAGGCAGAAGATCCATTGGAAAGAATGGTACGTGCAGAGGCCCAGTTCACCATAGCGCACGAAATGTCGTTGACCCCATTGGACTTTTTTATCCGAAGGACGGGACGGTTGTATTTTGACATTGACAGCGTCCGTAAACATATGGCTCCTGTTTTGGAAGAGTTCCAAAAGGCATTCGGCCATTCCGCCGAGGAGGTGGATGCTTTTCAAAAGGAACTGGAAAAGGAGTTGGAAAACCATTCCAATTTTTCGTTGGACCGAGATTAAGGCCATTTTCCGCCATCAGAACAGGTTGTTCTTTTAGACTTCTTATGCCAAAGGCAATCAAGGAGCACAATACCCACTTTGCATAAATTTCAACGACAATTTACTTTCATTTCAGAGGTGAATTTGTCCATCCCTCAATTCAAATAGGGCATCCATCAATCCAAAAGGGGCATCCATCAATTTAGCGGTTATTGTACGATGAGTTTTATATAGCTTGCGGACAATCCTACAATTCATTAACCAAAAGCCTACATTATGCAATTTTCTAAAATGAAATCTTCAATCACATGTAATGCATTTTTTCGACTTTGTGCATTTGTTTTGACCATATGCTTAGCTTCATGTCAAAATGAAGAAGAACACAGCTTGCCTTTGGAACAAAACCCATCCATTTCTTTGCATTTTGCCAAGTCAAGCATCGAAAAGGCAACATTAAATGAAAAATTGGCCTATAAGAATTATCACCTTACCCATTTAATGGAAAAAACGCTTCAGGCAAGTCCTGATTTTAATGAACAAGTATCGAAGAAATCTGGAAAAGAGAGAAATCCAGACATTTTTTATTTTGATGATCTCTTGAGTGGTGATATTGCAGGTAAAGGACAAACAACAATTAATGATAGTATTCGATTTTCCTTAAACGCTTTTATCGATTTGGATGGAGGGTCTTGGTATCCATACGTGCATAAGATTAAAGAAGGTAAAGGTAGAGGGTCTTTTTTTCTGATCAATAGTTATGACCCAGATACAGAGAAAGAAATTGTTCAGGGCTATAAACTAGATGCTACTGGACAATTGGAACTGAAATATAGGGATTTGTCCGAAGAAGATATTTTTGGCCCTAGCCCCAAACCAGAAGCTTTGGAAAATGACGTTTTTGTATTGGGGATATCCCCAGAAGACCAAGAATATAGATTGCCAGATCCCATATTAGAAGAAGGATTTGGAGGAGGCGGAGGGATTAGTAATAATTACGTAAAAATGGAGTATGTCAAAATAAAAGACAAAAAAGAATCATGGATCGAAACAGCTGATGTTAAATTTGAAGTTGTTGATGTGACCGCCTCCTCATTGACTCCAGGAGATTTTAGTACACATTGTGGGCCGAATGCTGGATTGGGATGTTATTGGGATGGAAGTTTCTTGGTTCACTGTAACAACGGCGAAGTAGGCGACAAAAGGCTTATAAACAGGGATATGGGAATTCTTCAAACAGGTGAACTGGCTAAAATAGCTGCGTTTGTAATCTTCGAATATGACTCTTGGCCTGCACCGACGCATGTTTATGAAAAAATATTGAATGGAGAGACACTAAAGGTTGGTTATCGATCATATCAGTCGCCATACGATGAATTAACAGCCAATTTTCACAACCAAAATCCATATAACCTTATCAATGGAAGAAATTTATCGCGCAACAACAGTGATATTGAATATAACTTAAAATGATTTTAATGAAGACAGTCAAATTAACATTGTTGTTGATTGTTCCTTTCTTTTTGACTGCTCAAGAGCCTATTGGTGATGCTAAAAATAGCTTGCAGTTTCTTGTTGGAACAGAATATAGAATAACACCCGTTTATGGGTCAACCATTTACCATGAAAACGCAAATTTAACTAATATTGACAAACAAAATGCTGGAATCGCTTTGAACCTTGGGCTAGAATATGGAATCACAAAAAATTTAGCCGTTGGTTTTTTGAATAGTTTTAGATACGACATGGTAATAGCTCAGCGACCTGAAAGCAACAATGCGATAAATGTGGGGGCGATAGATTATAAGCTTATTGTTGATTACCACCTATATTTTACCTATTACTTTAAAGTCTTTTCTAAAGGAGACATTTTTGTTAGTGCTGGAGTGTCATTGCTTAATACAAATACAGATTTTTCCATCAAAAAGGTTGATGAATATGGTGAAGGGTTTTACATTTCCGATTTTAGTTTCTTCTCCAATAGAATTTCTATTGGGTTTCAATCTTCGAAAAGTAGGGTTTACTTGGGTATGAACTTGTCAAGAACAACTGACTATTTTGAGGAAACGACATCTTTTATAATACCTCATATTGGTTTTAGCTATAGCCTTGCAAGCCTGTAGGCCACCTGGTTTTTTTGAGTAAGGAAATCCATAAAATCAATCCAACTTCTCCGTCAATTTTTCGAAGACTTTCTTCGGATTTTTTTCCTTGTAGAGCACTTGGTACACCGCATTGATGATGGGTGTTTTGGACTTTTTCTCCAATTTCTCCATCAACAAATGCGCACTTTTGGTAGCGTAATACCCTTCGGCCACCATGTTCATCTCCATCATGGCACTTTTTACGGTATAGCCCTTTCCGATCATATTGCCGAACATCCGGTTCCTACTGAAGGTCGAGTAGCCCGTGACCAATAGATCGCCCAGATAAGCAGAGGCGTTGATGTTCCGTTTCATTTTATACACTCGGTCGATGAACCGTTTCATCTCCCGGATGGCATTGCTCATCAAAACGCTCTGAAAATTGTCGCCATATCCCAAACCATGGGCAATCCCTGCGGCAATGGCATAGATGTTCTTCAGCATGGCTGCATATTCCGTGCCGATGATGTCGTCCGAGATTTTGGTGCGGATGTATTCGCTTTTCACATGATCGGCCACCATTTTCGCCTTTTTGGCATCCGCACAGGCAATGGTGAGGTAGGACAGGCGCTCCAGTGCCACCTCTTCCGCATGGCAGGGTCCCGTCAGTACACCAATGTTCTCGAACGGAATGCCATAATGTTCATGGAAATGCTCCCCCACGATGAGCCCGGTCTCAGGGACAATGCCCTTGATGGCCGAAAAAACGATCTTGTCCTTCAAGGAAAGGGTCAGTTTGCTGAGCTCACTCTCCAAAAAAGCAGAGGGAATGGCAAAAATCAGCACATCGGACGCTTCAGCAATCGTATTGATATCATGGCTCATTACCAGCTGGTCCACCTCAAACTCAACAGAGCCCAAATAGTTGGGGTTGTGTCCCTCTTTTTTGATATAGCGTATGGCCGAATCACTCCGCATGTACCATCCCACGCTGTCCAAATTTTCCAACAACATCTTCACAATGGCGGTTCCCCAGCTTCCCCCTCCAAAAACTCCAAATCTCAATTTTTCTTCCATATGGCAAAATTACGCCCTATAACCGAATAATAAAATCGACCACCCATTAAATACTGATTATCAATTGTTTAAAAAATTTGGCACAGAGATTGGTCTGCCATCATCGAACCTTAAAATCCACGATTATGAAAAAAAGAAAACTACTCTTGGGAATTTTGATGATAGGTCTTTTGGTCAGCTCTTGCTACACCGAGGTTATCGTGGAGGATGATTTCATTGAGGAATCGCCAATCAACACCGCCTTGGTATTGGAAAACTACGACATCTGGTATGTTGACATCAATGCAACAAAGGGAAATGGCGAAGTGCCGTTTCTGCAACGTGCGTTCACTATATCTTTTGACCGTGGCGTGGTGTATGCCAACAACAATTTGGTGGGAATCGGTAAAACGGGCAACGGATTGGGAGTGGATGTGGGCACCTATGGCACCTATAGTGGCGCGGTGGAAGTGGACCATGATGTGGACGGTCTTTGGCTTTTGGATGTGTATACCGTCAACAACAATACGTTGGAACTTTACGACCCTAGCTCCAATACCTCCTATGTGTTGAGGGGATATTACAGGAGTTCCTTCGATTATGATATGGTCTTTTATGACAACATCCACTATTTCCTGCAGGAATATCAGGTTTGGGAAAAGACCTATACCAGTGAGTATGGGGCCCTGAACGAGTTTGATGAGGAAAATTACCTTCAGTTCTTTTCAGATGGCGGCGGATATTTTAGATCCTCCATTGACGGACAGGGCATACCGCTTTCCAACATCCAATGGGACTATCAAGGTGATTATGAGGTATATGATGTGGCCAATGATGCTTCCCTGAAAACTTTAACACTGGATTATGACTTCTTGGGCAATGATTATTTTGAATTGTACGTTATCAATGACAGTACAATAGAGTTGTACCATGTGTCCAGCGGAACGGTCTATGAGTTTACAGGAAGAGGGTACATGCAGTTATTGAAATCAGGAGATACGGGCAAAAAACGTTCAAAGGTGGCCAACCCGACCATGAACGTGACCCGACAACGAAATATGTAAGGAAGAACAAAAAAGTTCGACTATACAAACAAGTTTTTTTGGTTGGTTATTTAGTTAAGAACCGCCTTGGGCAATAAAGTCCAGGGCGGTTTTTTTTTGATGGTTATCCTTTGCCATCTATCACGGGCATTTGGGCGAAACACTGACAGATTTTCAACGATTTAGCATGTGATTGCCATATTCCCAATTCTTTTTCAGGATGGGGACAAACCCATAATAAGTGGTACTTTTGCCCCCTTAAAAATCGAAGATGAAGAAATACCTCAACCTTTTTGATTTTTCCCAAAAGGTAAACTACCGAACAGAGATCTTATCAGGCCTTACCGTGGCCTTGGCACTCGTGCCCGAAGCCATTGCTTTTGCCTTCATTGCAGGCCTCTCCCCCATTGACAGGATTGTACGCCGCCTTTGTGATGGGATTGGTCACCTCCATTTTGGGCGGAAGACCGGGAATGATCTCTGGGGCCACAGGTGCCGTTGCAGTAGTCATCGTGAGCCTGGCCCAGCAATATGGCGTGGAATACGTGTTTGCCACGGTGGTACTGGCTGGAATTTTGCAGCTATTGGCGGGCATTCTTCGGTTGGGCAAATTGATGCGGTTGGTTCCCCATCCCGTTATTTTTGGATTTGTGAACGGCCTCGCCATCATCATTTTTATGTCTCAACTGGCACAGTTCAAAACTCCGGAAGGAGAGTGGCTAACGGGCAGCACATTGTTCATTTTTTTGGGACTGGTATTGTTGACGATGTTGATTATTTGGGGATTGCCCAAGTTGACCAAAGTGGTTCCCGCATCCTTGGCCGCTATTTTGGTGGTGTTCGGCATTGTCTTTTTCATGGGATTGGATACCCGCACCATTGGTGATATCGCCTCCATTCAAGGAACGTTTCCTCCTTTTCATATTCCCGACCTTCCATTTACTTGGGAGACGTTGCAAATCATTTTTCCCTTTGCGGCGATCGTGGCCGGGGTTGGTTTGATCGAGAGTTTGTTGACCCTCAATATTGTGGATGAAATTACCGAAACACGAGGTAGGGGCAACAAGGAAGCCGTGGCGCAGGGAACAGCCAATATCTTATCTGGATTTTTCTCGGGGATGGGTGGCTGTGCCATGATCGGGCAAAGTCTGATCAATACCTCCAACGGGGCAAGAGCCAGACTTTCTGGAATTTTTGCGGCCTTGATGCTCTTGGTGTTCATCATGTTCGGTTCCAGTTTGATCGAAAAAGTACCCATGGCAGCCCTGACCGGATTGATGATCATGGTCGCATTGGGCACCTTTGAGTGGGCCAGCTTAAAAACTTTCCGTCGTATGCCCAAATCGGATGTATTGGTGATGGTGCTCGTCACCTTGGTGACCGTGTTCCTGCACAATTTGGCCTTGGCCGTTCTGGTAGGGGTCATCATTTCTGCCTTGGTGTTCGCTTGGGACAATGCAAAGCGGATCAGGGCAAGAAAGTATGTGGATGAGGAAGGTGTAAAACATTACGAGATCTACGGTCCGCTCTTCTTTGGCAGCACCACCCTTTTTGCCGAAAAATTTGATGTCCTGAACGACCCCGAAGAGGTTATCATCGACTTTAAGGAAAGCCGTTTGGTGGATATGTCCGCCATTGAAGCCGTGAACAAGATCACGGAGCGTTACCGCAAAGTGGGCAAAAAACTCCATCTGAAACATTTGAGCAAGGACTGCCAGCGCTTGTTGGCCAATGCCGATGACATTATCGAGGTGAACGTTTTGGAAGATCCAACCTATAAGGTTGTGGTCGATAAGATTGAGTAGGTGCTGCTAACTCGAAAAAAGATAGTAAAGAACAACCCCCAAAACGATTAGGATAACGAGCGCAATACAATAGTTTTGGATTTCTTCCAATCTATCCATTTTCGCTTGTTGAATGATCTTGTCGCGGATTTTCTTTTGCTCAAAGGGAGTTAGGTCCTTGAACTTCAGTTCGGTGTCGCCCACATAGCCTTCGTAAGCTTCTCGAATATCTTTGAAACTTCGCCGCTTTTGCAATAAAGCGCGATTGGCTTGGATAACTTTTACTGCATGACTTGCGAAACCCATAGACCATCATTTATATATTGGTAATGGATTTCCAGGAAATGTTACAAACAGGTGGGGTTACTCGGTTTTTGTTTGCCCCAAAAACGGGTTCACATTGGGGTTTTGCGGATTGCCACTGGCCCTTCGCATCAAGGTGATCTGTCCGGTGTGGTAGATGCAATCCGAGATCATACCGTTGATGAGGTTCCAAAAGGCAAACTCCGATTCTTGCTCCCCTCTTTTGAAGATCACTTTGAATTTTTCCATCTCCTCGGCATTTTTCCCTAACATTTTACTACTGGCCGTTTTCAAATTTTGAAGGGTCTTGGCCCGCAGCTCCTCATACGAAGCCGGGGTTGGGTAGAGGGACTTTTCAAAAGGTTGTGCATCCGGGGCCAACAAAATATTGTTGGACATGGTGTTGATATGCGCCATGGTTTCCAAAATGGTCCTGCCGTCTTCGGAAGGTCTGTAGGCGAGGTCCTTTTCGGTAAGGCCTTCGGTGGCCCAATAGAACCGATAGCCCAGCCCATCGATCATTCGTGCCACTAAATTTCCGGGGGTATATGCTTCGGGATGGGCGGGTATCTCTTTATAGGGGAGTTCCATGTTTTGTGCATTCACATTATCCATCTGGCCCATACTAAAAAAGGCGATGATTATGAAGTAGGGGAAGTTTTTCATTGATATAGATCAATCCATGATTGATTTTTTGGCCAGAGTAGGGGCAATTTCATTGATCGCCATGAGTGCTGCGGAACCGTACCACTCTTTGAGTTCCATGACCAAACTACTGGCTTTTATGGCGGGATCGGTCTCGGTAAGTTCCTTGGCCTCTTCCAGGGTCTCCACATTAAAAATGTAGATGCCGCGAAGGTCATCATTTCCAAAAAAAGGACCGGCCAGCACCAATTTCCCTTCCTTGGCCAACCTTCCGATGTTCTCGAGGTGGGCGGTTTGCAATTTGGTCGCTTCCTCCTTGTCCAACGTGCGGTTTGGGCCACGCTTCAGAAAGGCAAAGATGTACTTTTTCATGCCATAGTCATCAGCGCCGTACTTTGCTGCTTTTTCGGCATCGTACAGGACTTCGTCAGACTTTTTTGCCGCAGTATCTTCTGATGTGGATTGCGCCGTGCCCGCAAAACAACCGATCAAAAAGACAAGGAAAATGATTCTTGGGTACATATCGATGGTTTTTAAGTTAAAAATAACCATTTGAAAGCCTCCATTGGACCTTTTTTGGCAAAAAGAGGGGCAAAGAGAAATCAAGAGCAGCTTGGTTATTCCTTTAGTTGTCTAGTTTTATTAAAAGTAGGGAATTTAGTTAAGGGGATAGGGGGGTGATGAATTAGGGGCAATGTTTTTAGTATCCAGTTCCGCTAAATTTCATTAGAATTGTATCGTTCTTTACTTCACAAACAACTTTTCTGTCCAAAGACCCACCATTGGTATAGTATCCACCACCGGTTTGTTCCTTATTTCCATTTTCTCTTTGAAAAATTAATCCATAAGAACCATCTCCTTTTTGATTATGGGTCATATCGAGAAATTTTTCTACGGATTCATTGGGTTCGATTCGTTCAAATTCCAATTTTGTGTTTGCGTCAGAAGAAAAAGTTACATTATGAATGGTTCCATCAGATGCGTTTTTGATTTCAACCAGTATTCCATTTCTTCCAAAATGGCACGAAGTTAAAGTCAGCAATAATAGTATGGAAATCAGTTTTTTCATATGATGGACAACGGTTTGGCTATGCGCTGTGTCCGGAACAGTATTGCGTATAGGTGTTGTTGTAGCCAATTATTTTTCTTCGATTATTTTAAAATGTTTTTCCATGCTTTCGATATCCACTATTTTAAATCGTGCGATTCCTAAACCTAATGGGAAATATGGATGGGCGTTGTCTATTTTGTAAAAGAAACCTATAACATCAAGAGAGGATCTAATTATTCCAAATATGCTAGGATCAATTAATTGCTTAAACATTTCTGAATCAAGCTTGGTTCCTTTTTCAATGGTCTTCTGATGTACAATTTCGTTTCTCAGACTTTCCAATTTCTTAAAACTTACCCAAAACTTTTCTGTTTTAATATTCTTTGAATTGAGAACTAAAGGAAGTATTTCTGATACTTTTGAGCTTGTTGACATCCATCTTTCAATACTTTCTTTGGGCCAAGTTTCTTTTATCCCTTTCTCGTTTGTCATTTCGTAAGCGTACTCTTCAGGAATTGCTGCATTTGCCATTGCCTCAACAGCAATAAATGAAAAGGTTAATCCTGTTATGATTTCTTCAAAATAATCGTAGAGTTTAGGTATATCGTCATCTTTTATCTCAACCTTTTTATTTATCCTGTTTAACTTTAATTCTGAAAAGAGCCTTCGCGCATTTTTGTAAGACTTCTTCATAATGCTCAAGCATAGAGATATGTTGTTAGGTTCATTAAAGAAAACATTTTGACCGTTGACCTTGGTTTGAGTTCCCTTTATTAAGGAATAGATTTTCGCATCCTTTTTCGAATTAACACGAATTTGTCGTTGACTTCTTAAATCTTTTTTATACCAGTTCTCGTCTGCGGGGCCTCCAAACTCAAATTCGTGATGAAAAGAACTATAGTGTTTGTTTGGTTTGAGAACTTCCTCATGTAGGTTTGAAATAATGTAGCCAATAGGCTGAATAGATTGCTCAGGTATAAATTCAGTGTTAACTTCAGTTCTTAGCAGTAGTATGTAATTGTCAGCAAGCCCTAAAAAAACTGTTCCGTAAAAAGTTTTCTCTTGCGAGACATCTCTGTAATAAGGAGTCTTAATACATAAAATGTCTCCAAAAACTTCAAAGGAATCTTTGTCATTATATTGGTGTTGTGTAATAATATTCCAATTTTCAGGAAGATTTCTTTTTATTGAATTGAAATATCTTTTTACTCCTGTATTTTTAGTTGGAGTTATCTTTAAGTCAGTATAAATTGGAATCTTCTTTTCCATTTTTGTAATTGGCTACAACTTGTATATATAAGCATAAAACACATCCATACTCCAAATTAGGGAATCATTAATGTATTAAATCACCTACTAACTGATATTAAAGAATAACCCGTTTGGCTCTCACGGTTCACAATCCGTTTTGGACAACGGCATGGACGAACTGAAACTGAGGGACGTTGGGTCCTGGAAGGCGGTCCCGGTCTCGTCCAGTGCGCCAAATCCTTCGATCAACTGGCCCTCCTTCACTAAAAAGGCCACCTCGCGGGTGCTTTCCGTGCCTTCGGACATAAAGGTGTAACTGCCTAGGAGCACACTGTCCTTCAAGATACCGGAAAAAGTTCCCTTGTTGGCATCCTTTTCCTTAAGGGCATAGTCCAGGTTCCCGAGAACAGATCCGTTCGCTTCGGTGATCTCCAGCACAATGCGATTCCCGTTGGCGTCATACGTATAACAACCTTTCTCCAAAACAGGAACAGGTTGGGGTGGGGCCACGGTTACAGGCACTTCGGGAACGCTGTCCACTTCCTTGGCCTCCTTGTTCTTGCAACTGGCCACCACGGATAGGGCCAAACAGGCCAAAAGTAATTTTTTCATGATCAGTCTATTTTTTTGAATATGAGCAGGTTTTCTTCGCTTCCATTGGAAAGGTGCAGCCTGTTGTTTTCCACTTTGTAGTCGGTGCTGCTTTGCAGGGTCTTCAAAAACTCGGATTCCCTGTCCATTTTGGGGCAGGCCATTTGGGTGGAGGCAATCTGGGCGAAACGCAGTAAATCTTTTTCGTAGAACAGGCTGCCGGTCATCCTATTGCAGCCCGAAAAGCCCGAAAAACGGTTGTCCTCGGTATAGATCTCCATATAGGGCACATCCTTCCCGTTGAAATCCTCTTTGGCTACTTTTTGGGACCTCATTTCCTCCAGCACCCAGATATCGTTGAGCCTGTAATCGGTCACGTAGGAGCCGCAACCCTCCAGCGCATGGCTTTCTTCCTCCCCGGTCTTTTGATAGGAAATGGTCACGGAATAAGGGGATACTTCGCCGGACATGGCATTGGTGCATTCTTTTTGGGAAATGATGACATCCATGGACGTGGCCTCGGTCTGCGCGCGGTACATCTTTATATTGGCATCCTGTACCCTAATGGGCTCCGTGTGCGGCACAACGATGGTGTCCCCTTCCAAGGTAGTGAGTTCCACCCTGTCCCCATAGATCTTGAGCCCCCAAAAAGGTTCTGTCCCAGTGGCCTTGAAATAATTTTCGGCATGTGCCACGGACATCGCCTTGGCGTTTTTCCCTTCCTTGATCGTATCTGTCGTTTCCTCAGTGGATTCTGTCTGTTCGCCATCCTGTTTTTTTCTTTCCACACAGCTGGAAAGGAACACTAGGAAACAGACGGCCATAACGCTTTTTTTCATGATCCTATCTTTTTGAAGCGCATCATGGGGACCTCGCCCATCAGCAGGTTGAGTTTTCCATCTTCATCAAAGGAGAACCCATCCACTTTTTTCATCATTTCCAAGAATTGGCGTTCGCTGCCGCCACAGAACATCATGGTGGTGGGGCCGGGTTCTCCAAAGGAAATGGAGCTCCCCTCCAGAACATAGTCGGCGGAATACCCATTGCAGCTGTCCGTGCCCGTGACCTTGGAAGATGCCTTGTCGAAAGTGATCTGTGGTTTTTTGTCCGGGAACAGCCCTTCAAAAGCAATCCTTGGGCCCGTGATGTAATCCAGTTCCCAAGTGGTGCCATAGAGCGCCTCTGCGTCGGATTTGGAGTTGCTGCAGGAATCTGCAAGGACTATGGCAAAGAAAAACAATAGGATAGAGGTTTTCATTTTGTACAGAAATTATTGGTTAATGTTTAGGAAAAATACTAAAAAAATAAAATTCAACATTGTTTCTGTAACGGATTGTGCCATCTGAAACGATACTTACTCCGTTCGTTTGCTCCAGACCTCGTATATGGGCTGTCCTTTGCTGCTCAAACCGGAATGGTGCCAGTCCCCATCTTCCAAGCTATAATCAAACTGCAAGCTGGCGCCTACCCTGGAATCGTCCCGGGAAAAGAAACCGATGTTCTCCGTGTATTTTCCGTCCACGGTGGTGTACGTTCCGCCTCCTGTGCCCATGAACTCCTTGGTCTCTGTATGGTAGGCGATCCATTGGAAGCGGGTGCCGGACAAGATCTTCATGGTCTTGCGCGGACCCGACGTATTGCGTTTTACGACCTCACCGTCCTGCTTCCTGCCGGATATGAGCCACGCACCGGAGAGGTCCCCGGGTGTCCCATCATCGATTTTGGACCAGGTCGCATCGCCCAAATGGAGTTTTCCGTCCACCAGTTCGTAGGGAACGCTTTTTTGGGTTCCCACCAGTTCGGGATTCAATGAGGCAAATTCAAAGAGATAGGTGAAATTTTGACCGTCGGCCTTGTAGCTCCCGCCCTTGGTGCCGATAAACTTTCCGGTCTCTTTTTCAAAAAAGGCCTTGGAGATATAGTCCCCGGATATGATGGCAATGTGCTGTACCTCGGTCCCTTGCTCATTGGTCTGGGTCATTTCCCAGGCACCTTGCAGGTCTTGTGCGGTCATTGCGGTCACCGAGAGGCAGCCGAGAATGGAAAAAAGAAAATGTCTCATGTTTGTTTAGTTTATAAAATGCAAAATGCTGTTGCTTTACTTAAAAAACAACAGCATTTCAAAGAAATTTATGTACAGTCTCTTATAGTGTCCTGAGATATTCAGCGACATCCCTGGCCTCTTCCTCGGTCAGGTTCTGGTCCAGCATGATGGCATTGTTGTATTCTTTCAACAAGGCCTTGGCGATGGGATCTTCCTTGAGCATCCCATCAGGGTTCAGGATCATGTTCATGACCCATTCTGGACTCCTTCTTTCATAGACTCCCTTCATGGCAGGGCCTATCATACGCTGGTCCACCATGTGGCAAGCCACGCAGATGGCATCGAACTTGGCCTGTCCGCGAGCGGCCATTTCTTGGTCGATCTCGTCAGGGAAATCCACATTTTTGATGGGTCCTACACCTTTGTTGTCCAAATCCACGGGGACTCCGCCACCGTTTTCCGCTTTTTTCTCTTCTGTTTTTGTACGGCTTACTTCAAAACCGTCCTTTTTCTCTTCTTTCTTTCCGCCACAACTTGCCATAATGGCTCCCACGGCCAAGAACAGGAATATTTTTTTCATGCTTTACGTTCTATTGAAGTTTGTTTGTGTAAATAGAATTACTAAGATAGGCAATTAGGGGCTAATAATTCAGCGGTTTTTTGTTTTCCGGGCCATTGTACCCAACTACAACGTTTTCATTTAGTGGGTTTCGAAGAAATGTAAAGCCTTATTTTCTGTATAGGTGATGTTGTTTTTGCCCCAAAAGCCCACATGTCCACCATGGTTTGGGGTTTCCAAATAAAGATTTGGGTTTTGGTCCGTTTCTGCGAAGGGGTAGCACTCGGGTCCCAGAAATGAATCATTCTTGGCGTTGATGATAAGGCTGGGCACGGAAATGTTCGGCAAGAAGGGAAGGGAACTGCATTGGGTGTAATAGTCCTCGGCATCCGTAAAATGGTGTGCTCGGCTGGTATAGATGTCATCAAAATCCTTTAATGTTTTGATGTGCTTGATGTCGGCATCCGAGATGAGGTCGGGAAAAAGAAGCTGTTTCTGCCTCAGTTTGTCCAACAGGTTCCTTTTAAAACGTTGGGCATAGAGGATGTTCTTCGTGCTGAGCAGTTGCCTGCACGAGCTATGAAGGTCGCAGGGCACCGACACGGCCACCGCACCTTTGATTTCCCTTGGGACAGCATTTCCCTCACCGAGGTATTTCAGCAAAAGGTTGCCGCCCAGACTGAACCCTTTCAGATAGATGTTGGCATAATCCCTTGTGTTGAGGATATGGTCAATGACCTCGACCAGGTCCTCTGTGGCCCCGGAGTGATAGGAGCGGTAGAGTTTGTTGGGTTCCCCGCTGCAACTCCTAAAGTTTACGGCACAGGTGTCGAAGCCGTTTTGGTTCAGGATCTTGGCACTGCCGGTAATGTAGGGACGCTGGGCATCTCCCTCCAGGCCATGGAGCAGGATGACCAGTTTTTGGGTGGGGGAATGGGCCTCGCTCCAGTCCAAATCCAGAAAATCACCATCCTGAAGTGCTAGGCGTTCCCTTTTTTGGACCACCCCGTTCACCGACCGGATGATACCTGAATAGATGGTGGACAAATGCCCGTTCCTGAAGAACAAGGGTGGGGCATAATCAGAGGCAACTAGGGGCATCAGTACAGAATATGGTGTTGTGGGCGTACTTTTTCCGGTAGATTTTGCTCGTCCAGCATGTCCCTGAGGTCAATTTCTATGGTACGGCAAAGGGCCGTCATCGGAACATCGTTGATACGTCCCTCGAATGGGTCTTCACTGTTGCTGCCCACTTTTTCCATGGTGCTGAACATCCATGAAATGAGCACGGAAAAGAAAACCATCAACCCTATGTACCACCAACTTGGAACATCGGCCAGGCTTTGTAGTTGGGTTTTGAAGACGTTGAGCAGTCCAAAGGGAAGCAACAAGATGAAAATCCAGGTAAAAACAGTACTGAAATAGGCATATTGCCGGGGAAAGGGCGTGTTCTTGATGCGCTCGCACATGCCTTGGAGATTGTACATTTCTTCTAAATTGCCATGCAACACCTGCTTGTCGAACTCCGTGATCTTCCCTTCGCTCAACAGTTTTTTCAGCGTTTTTCCCCGATTTTTGATGAGATGTGTGGCCACGTTCCGACGGTTTTCCAAGTCTTCGACCTCCTCTCTGGAGAGCAGCAGTTCCATGCCGTCGCAAGCAGGGTTCCTTTCCCCATGCTTGTCGAACAGCCGCTCCACGGCCTTGTTCTCCCGAATGGAAAAACTGTTGGATTGCCGCAATTGGATACGGAGGGCATTGATCCATGCAATGTGCCGATAGATGAGGACAATCTGCGCGTTTCTGTCATTTTCCACAAAACTCAGGACATTGTTCGCCCACGTCCTGGAATAATTGACAATACCGCCCCAAATCTTTCTACCTTCCCAAAACCTGTCGTAGCTCTGGCTGTTTTTGAAACCGATATAAAAAGCCACGGCGATACCGATCACGGACAAAGGCTGGAAAGGGATGTCGATATGGGTCCAGCCCAATCCAAAATATAGGTAAAAGATGATTCCGGCATAGAGCACGAAGAAAATCAAATTTTTCCAAGCGTATAGGAGGATGATGTGCCAGCTGATATTTCTTTTGATGTACATAAGGGTCGGTTTTGCTGATTGCCTTTGAAAAATACAAATAAAATGATCCCCATCAATCCTTTGGGAAAACCGCCAAAAGCTTGGCCTGTTCCTCAACCGCGGATTTAAACTCGCGCTTTAAGGTCCCGACCAGTTTGGAGACCGAAAGCACATTGTCAATGGAAGTTACTCCCTGCCCTGCCGACCAAATGGTCTTCCAAGCCTTGGCCTCGGTGTTGAGCTCTTTGCCAAAGTCAATCTTGGCTTCCTTTTTCAGGTCTTCCTCCGTGACTCCTGCGGCTTTGAGGCTGGCAGCCAAAAAGTTGGCATGCACCCCGGAAATGGCAGCCGTATAGACCACATCACTGGCCCCGGCGTCCACAATCATTTTTCGATATTCGTCAGGGGCCTGGCTTTCCTCCGTGTTGATGAAACGGGTGCCCATATAGGCAAGGTCGGCCCCCATCTGTAGGGCAGCCGCAATATCCCTTCCCGTACTGATACAGCCCGAAAGGATAATGGTCTTATCAAAGAATTTTTTGACCTCGGAAATGAGGCTCATCGGATTGATGGTACCCCCGTGCCCCCCGGCTCCTGCCGATACCAGGATGAGTCCGTCCACGCCTGCCTCGGCAGCCTTTTCCGCATGGCGTTTTTTGATGATGTCGTGGAACACCAGCCCGCCATAGCTGTGAATGGCATCCACCATCATACTCACGGCACCAAGGGAAGTGATCACCAAGGGCACTTTGTGCTTCATGCAGAGCTTCACATCGGCCTCCAACCGCGGATTGGTGGGGTGCACCACTAGGTTGACCCCAAAGGGAGCGGGCTTTTTACCCGTTTCCTTTTCAAATTGTTCCAGTTCCGACTTGATTTGGACCAG
Source organism: Flagellimonas baculiformis (assembly GCF_033441575.1). Lineage (NCBI taxonomy): Bacteria > Pseudomonadati > Bacteroidota > Flavobacteriia > Flavobacteriales > Flavobacteriaceae > Flagellimonas > Flagellimonas baculiformis. Next base: position 233,079 of record NZ_JAUZVW010000003.1, on the reverse strand, counting down.
CCATTCCTCAAAACCCTCACTGGTGCGTTGGTTCAATGCGGGAAACGTTCCGACAATGCCGTTCTTGCAGCACTCAATGACCAATTTGGGTCCGGAGATCAAGAACATGGGAGCTGCAATGACGGGTAGGGAAAGGTGTTTGGTGAATTCGGCTTTTTGGCTCATGGGATCGGTGTTAAACTATGTTTAAAAATAGGATTAATTCTGTTGACCCATAGGGCCAGTTCTCAAAACTATGGTATTTTTACAATTATTATGCATGCATAACAAAATAACCCACTATGTTTTTTAAGGAATTTGAAATCCGTTGGAGCGATCTGGATGCCAATAGGCACATGGCCAACTCGGCCTATATCAATTTTATGAGCCATACCCGAATGGCTTATTTGGGACAGTTGGGGTTCAACCAGACGAGCATGGCCATCCACAATATCGGTCCTGTGGTATTCTATGAACACGTCTATTATTTTAAGGAGGCCTTTCCGGGCAGACCGGTGAAAGTTTCCTTGGAATTTGTAGGGATGAGCGAGGATGGGATGTTCTTTGAATTCAGACACAACTTTTATGACATCAAGGGCAAGAATTTTGCGCGTTGTGAGATGATGGGTGCGTGGATCGATCTGAAGGAACGAAAATTGACCGGTCTCCCCACTGAATTTTTGGAAGCCTTCGAGGCCATGGAACAATCAAAAGATTTCAAGACGTTGACCAAGGCCGACACCCGAAAGTTTGTGCAGGTTCCAGAAGATTTGTAGGACTACCGAATGCTTGGTCCTGCCTTTGGCCGTTTACTGGCCAGATACACGCCCACCAACACAAAGGCCGTGGCCACAACCTTGACCAAGGTAAGATGGTCCTTTCCCGAAAAAAGGGCGAACAGAATGCCCACCAAAGGCTGCATATATACAAAGGCCCCAACCGTGGACGCCTTGAGTTCGGTGAGGGCAAACACATTGAACAGATAGGTCATAAAAGTGGTGCCAATGACCACAAAAGCTATCGAGCCATAGGCCCAAAGTGGCATGGTGGACCATTGTATCTCCATGACCTCGGGCAAGGTGATGGGCAGATTTATGATGACCGCAATGGTAAAAAGCCACTTCATCAAGGTAAAGGGATGGTATTTTTCAATGAGGGTCTTCACCACGGTAAGGTATGCACCATACGATGTAGCATTCACGACGAATAAAAAATTGCCCAAGGGAATATTGGGCGCATCTTGCCGTACTTCCGCTCCAAAAAGGATGAGTCCCAATGCCCCGGCAAAGCCCAAGAAAACCCCAAGGCCTTTGTTCAGGGTGATGCGTTCGCTCAAAAAGAAGGCGGAGAGGATGACCACAATGATCGGGGTAATCGTCACCAGTACCGCACTGTTGATCGGGGTGGAAAGCTGCAACCCCTTGAAAAAGGAAAGCATGTTGATGACCATGCCCAAAATGGAACACACCAAAATGCGCAACCAATCCCTCTTCTCTATCTTTTCCTTTGGCCCGAACAGGGAAATGATCCAAAAAAGCAAGGCCGCCCCCGTCACACGCAACATGATGAAACCAAAGGGCTTCACATGGGTGGGCATCACCCCTTTGGCAACGGTATGGTTGATGCCATAAATGGTAGTGGCACCAATAGCGGCCAAAATGGCCAAGGTTCTTTTGCTCATTTGTGCAGTGCCTCTTTTGCGGCCTGGACCACTTTTTGGGAATTTCCGACAAAGATTTGTCCATCAACAAGGATCACGGGCCTTTTTAAAAAGGTATAATGCTCCAAGATCAGTTTTTTATAATCACTCTCCGAGAGTTCCTTTTCATGCAGTCCCCTTTGGCGGAACAGCATGGCCCTTTTGCTGAAAAGGGATTCGTAGTTGCCAGAAAGGGCTGCCATTTCTTCCAATTGTTCAGGGGTAATGGGTTCCGATTTGACTTCTTGCAATTGGACCCCGTCCAATGGAGCCAATTCCTTTAGGATCCGCTGGCAAGTGGTGCAGGTGCCCAAATGGTATATTTTTTTCATGGTAAAAAGATACTGTGTTGGCAAAGGAAGGCAAAAATCAATCAAAACACATGAAGAAACTGTAAATTCAACAGCTTTTCGAAAGGTTGTTCAAAATGTAAAGAAGGAGCGATTTTATGTATTTTTCATAGATCCATCTCATATTTTAAAACTAGATTTACGTCAGAAAAAGATTGCTTTTTGAAAAATAAGGTTATGGAAAAGCTATTTGACATACTCCTAAAGAACAGGAAAATACTGCACGACCATTTGCAGAATACCCCAAAAGAGGACCTGTTCAGGATCCCAAAGGGATTCAACAACAACATTTGGTGGAACATAGCCCATGTGGTGGTAACCCCGCAATTGCTGCTGTATGGCCTGAGCGGTCTGGACTTTACCATTGAAAAGGAGCTGATCGACAAGTACAGAAAAGGGACCTTTCCAGATGGGGAGCCGTCCAAGCTGGAGATGGAAAAAATATCGGCCTACCTGTTCAGCACGGTCAAGCTCATACAATTGGACCATTCGCACGGAAAGTTCAAGACGTTCAAGGAGTACATGACGACCCCAAAAATAGCCTTGACCAGTCCAGAGGATGCCATTGCGTTCAATGTGTTCCACGAAGGACTGCATTTGGGGGCCATCGGTGCGTTGAAAAAAGCCTTGGACACAGATCGCTGAAAGTCTACTTTTCCATCCTGGAACTGCTTGACCGCACGATGGTCCCTGCCCCATTTTACTTTCCAAATCCAAATGGATCTGTGAAAAGCAAAACAGACTGGAAATCAGTTATATTTGCTGCTGATTTATTGTAAGAACCCAAATCTTGATCAAAATGAAACACTTCCATTTATGCTGGGGGCTCTTTTGCATGCTGTTTGCCTTGGGATGCGAGCAGGGCTTTTCCCAACGAAGCTACTTGTCCATTGGCGCGGTGCCCACCTACAAAACAGACGGCTACGGCATTCAGCTCAACACGAACTATTACCACAATGCCACGGATTATTTCCAGGTGTCCTTGGCGGCAACTTTTTCCAAGGAAACCCCCAATTCAGGGGTGGAGTTTCCGTATGAGGATTATTTTTTTAACCTGGGCTATTTTACCACTATTTTGACCTCTCCCAAACGAGGGATCTCCTTTTATTTTGGTGGCGGACCCTCCTTGATATAAGCACATCAATAATGGGGACACTTTTTTCCCGTTCTATGCCATAGAGGCCGAGAGCAGTTTCATTTATGGCGGCTATGCTTCCTTTGAAATGGATTTCTTCCTATCGGATGCTTTTTCTGTGATTGTCCCCATCAATGGATTTTATCATTTTAACAGTGACCTTCACGATTCCACGCTCTTATTGGGAGCCGGTCTCCGTTATTATTTCAAATAGTTGTCTGTTTTGTGCTGCGCCATGGGGCCGATCACAGGATTACTTTTCTCTTTAGATACACGTTGACCTTATCGTAGGGGAGAGTCAGTACGATAGGCCCATCGGCATACGACGCCACTTCGTATTGGTTATAGATGAGTTGGATGCCGTCCGGGGTGTAGCCCACATTATAGGGAAGATGAAAAGCATCCCCTTCGAACATAAAGCCCGTTGCGTTGATGTTTTGGCCCTCCGGCACTTTTTCCTGGGCACGGAATTGGGCCTCGGCAAATTTTTCAAACCCTTCCATGTCCTCAAAAAGGTCGGGAGTGTCCAGTTCCACCCCTTTCGTTTTGTCAAAGTTCAGAAAGGAAGTGGAGGCATATCCATGGGCACCACCCGTAAAGGAATAGGAATTGACCGCCACGGTCACGATATTCAGGTCCTCATAGACCACGTCCCCATTTATTTTTGCTTCCCAGGCCAATTCATCAGGAAATTTGGACTTCAGTTCCTTATAACTATTGGTGAACGAGGCTATGGCCTTTTCGGCCGTATCGATATCTTCCTGCCCCTCACTAAAGGAAAGAAGGCTGATGATTTCTTCGCTCAATGACCGGTTGATGGCCGTAGCCACCGACGACCCATCGATTGCTTTAGGGATGTTGATTTCGATGCTGGGGCAGTTGGCGCAAGTTTCCCCGCTGAGCGACATCGGCTCAAAAGTCAATCGGGATTCACTTTCACAGCCCAAAATGAACCATAGGAATAAGACAGGGACAAGGATTTTTTTCATAAAAGAGGTTTTTGGGTCTTCAAAAATAAGACTTCATTGATTACTCCGAAAGATAGCGATACATTTGTAAGTAGATTGGAACAGGATGAAAAAAGACCTAAAGTTCAACAGCAAGACCATCCACGGAGGGCAACAGCCCGATAAGGCCTACGGTGCCGTGATGCCCCCCATATACCAAACCTCCACCTATGCCCAATCCACCCCCGGCGGACACAAAGGGTATGAATATTCCAGAAGTGCCAACCCGACCAGAACGGCATTGGAACATGCCTTGGCCAGCATAGAGAATGGGAGCCATGGACTGGCATTTGCCAGTGGACTGGCCGCCATCGATGCCGTTATCAAGCTATTGGCCCCTGGGGATGAGGTCATCTCTACCAGTGACCTGTATGGGGGCAGTTACCGACTTTTCAAAAGAATATTCGAAAAATACGGGATTCGTTTCCACTTTGTGGAGATGGACAATGTGGAGACAATCGAAGCGCATATCAACCAGAACACCAAAATGGTCTGGGTGGAGACCCCTACCAATCCCATGATGAACATTATCGACATCAAAGCCGTGTCCGTGCTTACCAAAAAACATGGATTGCTGTTGGCGGTCGATAATACCTTTGCCACGCCCTATCTGCAACAACCGTTGGATCTGGGGGCCGATATCGTAATGCATTCGGCCACAAAATACCTGGGTGGCCACAGTGATGTGGTGGTCGGCGGATTGGTGGTGAAGGACAAATCGCTTGCGGACCAGCTATATTTTATTCAAAATGCCAGTGGAGCCGTATGCGGTCCAATGGACAGTTTCTTGACCCTCCGCGGGATTAAGACCCTGCATGTGCGCATGCAACGGCATTGTGAAAACGGGGAGGCCATCGCCAACTATTTGGCGGCCCATCCGAAGATCGAAAAGGTCTATTGGCCTGGTTTCGAGACACATCCCAACTACAAGGTGGCCAAGGGGCAGATGAAAGGCTTTGGGGGTATGATTTCCTTTGTGCCCAAAGGGAATTATGACGATGCCATAAAAATTGTGGAAAAATTGAAAATATTTATCCTTGCTGAATCGCTGGGCGGAGTGGAAAGTTTGGCGGGACATCCGGCCAGCATGACCCATGCCAGTATTCCCAAAGAAGAGCGGGAGAAAAGTGGGGTGGTCGATGCGTTGATCAGACTCAGTGTGGGCATTGAGGATGTGGAGGATCTGAGGGCCGATCTAGAGCAGGCCCTTACACAATGATTTTGAAAAATTTACAAAAAACAAGCATTTGAAATATTGAAATAGTATAATTTTGCGCTCAAATTCATAATTCAATAAAAATAACCCCAAGCAAAGTCGAGGGGACAATTAATCTTAATCCGTTTATGGAAGCAAAAATAAAAGCATTTATGGACGAGGTGAAGGCCAGGAACGGCCATGAACCTGAATTCATACAAGCGGTACAAGAGGTGGCGGAAACGGTAATACCCTATATTGCCAAGCACGACATCTATAATGGGAAGAACATCCTCCTGAGAATGGTCGAGCCGGAACGATTGATCTCGTTCCGTGTGGCATGGGTCGATGACGAAGGAGAGATCCATGTGAACCGTGGTTACCGCATTCAAATGAACTCGGCCATAGGCCCCTACAAAGGAGGACTCCGGTTTCACCCCACAGTAAATGCCAGCGTACTGAAATTCTTGGCATTTGAACAAGTATTCAAAAACAGTCTCACCACTTTGCCCATGGGCGGAGGAAAGGGAGGTTCCGATTTTGACCCCAAAGGCAAGTCGGACGATGAGGTGATGCGCTTTTGCCACGCCTTCATGACAGAGCTTTGCCGACACATTGGCCCGAACACCGACGTTCCCGCTGGGGACATCGGGGTGGGTGCCCGCGAGATAGGGTTCCTTTTTGGGATGTACAAAAAAATACGCAACGAGTTTACGGGCGTGTTGACCGGTAAGGGACTTTCATGGGGAGGATCGCTGATCCGTCCCGAAGCGACCGGATACGGTACCGTTTACTTTGCCGATAGCATGCTCAAGACCCAAGGAAAATCTTTTGACGGCAAGAAAGTGGTGATATCAGGTTCAGGGAACGTGGCCCAATATGCTGCCGAAAAGGTGCTACAGATGGGAGGAAAAGTATTGACCCTTTCAGATTCGGGAGGTTACATCTATGACAAGGACGGAATAAACGAGGAAAAACTTGCCTATGTGATGGACTTGAAGAACAATCGTAGGGGAAGGATTTCGGATTACGTTGCCAAGTATCCTTCGGCAGAATTCCACAAAGGGGAGACCCCTTGGAAAGTGGCGTGCGACATTGCATTACCCTGTGCCACCCAGAACGAGCTGAACGGGGATGATGCCGCCGTGTTGATCAAAAATGGCTGTATCGCCGTGGCCGAAGGAGCCAATATGCCTTCCACCCCGGAAGCCATCCATGCGTTCCACAATGCGAAAATCTTGTTTGCACCAGGCAAGGCGTCCAATGCAGGAGGTGTGGCCACTTCAGGACTGGAGATGTCACAAAACTCACTTAGGATCAGTTGGACGCGTGAAGAGGTGGACCAGCGATTGAAAGGAATCATGTCCGATATCCACGATGCCTGTATTGCGTATGGAAAAGAAGACAATGGGTACTGCAACTACGTAAAAGGAGCCAATATTGCCGGTTTCGTAAAGGTTGCGGATGCCATGTTGGCCCAAGGGGTCATTTAAGGCCTTTGACCTAAAATAGTTTTTGATTGGCAGTTACCGAAAGGAGTGCTTATTTTTACACTTCTGGTAACTGCTTCTTTTTTGGCCCATGCAAATCACCACAAAGGCAATCGTTCTTTCCTCATTGAAATATGGAGACACCAGTCTCATCGTCAGGGCATTTACCGAATCCGATGGTTTGAAATCCTATTTGTTGAAAGGGGTGTTTTCCTCGGGAAAGGGAAAATTGAAGCCTGCCTATTTTCTTCCCTTGATGCAATTGGAGGTCGTGGCCAGCCACAGGAACAAGGGCACTTTGGAAGGCATCCGGGAAGTGAAGGTGGCGACGCCTTACCGTACCCTGCACACGGACATCTTAAAGAACAGCGTGGTGCTTTTCCTCGCGGAAATGTTGGGAAGCAGCATCCATGAACAGGAGCAGGACCAAGGACTCTTCAACTATTTGGAGCATGCCCTGCTATGGTTGGATGAACATGCCCTTTCACCCAATTTCCATATCCTCTTTTTACTGAACCTTACCAAATATCTGGGCTTCTATCCGGACACTTCTTTGGAGGAAGCACCTTTCTTTGACCTTCAAGAAGGGGAGTTTTGCGAAACGCCATCACTTAACCCATTGATACAGAGAGAAAACCTAATCAGTTTTAAGAAATTTTTGGGCATGGATTTTGATGCACTTCAGACTGTACAACTAACTAAATTCCAAAGGCGGGAGCTTTTAAAAATGGTGATCCTGTATTTCCGGTTGCATGTGCACGGATTCAGGGAGCCAAAGTCGCTTGCCGTACTAAATGAAGTATTCCATTGAAATGCAAAACCCAAAATTAGCCTCGGCCCTCATCTTTTTACTTTTTTCCTTCACGTTTTATGCCCAACAAGTAACCGTTTTGGATGCCGATAGTGGGGCGCCTGTGGACAATGTGGCCCTGTTCAACAAGGAACAGACCAAGACGACCATCACGGACGCCCGCGGGAACACCGATCTGGGTATTTTTGCGGAGGACGAGAAAATCACCTTTCGCCATATCGGGTATGAGACCTACACAGCTACGAAATCGCAGATTGGCAGAAGGGGCAATCGGGTGTATCTCTTCACCCGGGCCGAAGAATTACAGGAAGTGGTCATGTCCGTCTCCAAATGGGAGCAGCAGAAAAAGCGGATTCCCCAGAAAGTGGAGACGCTGGGCGCAAGGGACATTTATTTTACCTCGCCCCAAACCTCTGCCGATCTTTTGCAGAACAGCGGGAAAGTATTTGTGCAGAAAAGCCAACTGGGCGGGGGAAGCCCAATGATACGGGGTTTTGCCACGAACAGGCTCTTGCTCTCCGTAGATGGCGTCCGGATGAACAATGCCATTTTCAGGGGAGGCAATCTCCAAAATGTAATATCCATCGACCCGTTTACCATTGCCAAGACCGAGATTACCTTCGGGCCGGGTTCCGTGATCTATGGCAGTGACGCCATTGGAGGGGTCATGAATTTTTACACGCAGAAACCACGTTTTTCACATACCGACAGTCTTGCCTTTTCGGGCCATGCCAACTATCGCTACGCCACGGCAAACAATGAGAACACCGCCCATGTGGATTTGAACTTTGGGCAACGAAAATGGGCCTCCTACACCAGTTTCACCTATAATGATTTTGATGACCTGAAGATGGGTAAGCATGGCCCCGATTCCTATTTACGGAACAATTATGTGGTGCGGCAGAACGGCACCGATGTTTTGGTGGAAAATGATGATCCCAGAAAGCAAGTGACCTCTGGATATGATCAGTTCAATTTTCTCCAGAAGTTCGCCTACAGGCCAAATACTTCGTGGAACTATGATCTGGGGCTGTACTATTCCGAAACATCCGATTATTCCAGATACGATAGGTTGATTCGTCCCACTGGTGATGGTTTGGGACTTCGCTCCGCAGAATGGTACTACGGTCCCCAAAAATGGTTCATGGGGAACTTTCAGGTCACGCAAAAGGGGAAGAACAAGTTTTATGACGGTGTCAAGTTGACCACGGCCTATCAATTTTTTGAAGAGAGCCGCCATGACCGTGGGTTTGACGATGTGGAGCTGTATTCCACAAGGGAAAAGGTGGATGCCATTTCCGTGAATTTGGATTTTGAGAACAAGAAAATGGGCAACCTGAATCTTTTTTATGGGGCAGAATATATTTTCAATAAAGTCCATTCGGAAGGGAGTGTGAAAGATATTGTGACGGATGAAAAAGAATTGACCGCCTCCAGATATCCCGACGGGGCCACATGGCAGACCTTTGCCGGATATATCAATGGTGAATATCAAGTGAAACCCAACCTCACCGTGCTGTCGGGAATACGGTACAGCCAGGTTTGGGTGGATGCCCAGTTTGAAAACACCTTTTATCCTTTTCCGTTTGAAGAAGCCGATATTGTGACCGGGGCACTCACGGGCAGTTTGGGGGTCAGTTGGTTTCCATGGTCCGATTTTCAGGTCACCTTGAACGGCTCCACAGGGTTCAGGGCGCCCAATATTGATGATATCGGGAAGATTTTCGACTCTGAACCCGGCTCCGTGGTGGTACCCAACCCAGATCTGGAACCCGAATATGCCTATAACGGGGAACTGGGCATCAAGAAGAATTTTGATGATGTGGTGGTGTTCAAAGGGGCTGCCTATTATACCTATTTAGTGGACGCTTTGGTCCGAAGGGACTTTACCTTCAATGGGCAACGCGAGATCGAATACAATGGAGAACTGAGCAATGTGCAGGCCATCCAAAATGCGGCCAAGGCCTATGTGTATGGCTTTGAGTTTGGGCTGGAAGCCTACTTTAATGAGCATTGGTCGCTGTTGTCCAATCTCACCCTCACGGAAGGTACGGAAGAAGATGATAGCGGCACGGACACGCCTGCCCGACATGCCGCCCCTACGTTTGGTGACGTGCACCTGATCTGGCAGAACCAAAAGCTAAAGGCGGATGTGTTCGTGAATTACAATGGGGAAATCAGCAACGATGAGCTCACGCTCTCGGAACTCAGCAAGGATTATATGTATGCCAGTGACCGCAACGGAAACCCGTATTCCCCTTCGTGGTACACCTTGAATTTGAGGTCGCAATACCAGATTTCCAATGCGCTCAAAGCCACCATGGCCTTGGAAAACATGACCAACCAGCGGTACCGATCCTATTCGTCGGGGATAGTGGCACCGGGAACCAATCTAATTTTGGGAGTGGGTTATGTGTTTTAAAAAAAGGGGGCAATTTTAATTGCCCCTTGGTTTACTGATGGAAATGTCCCGTTCTGTACTTTGAGTTACCTGTCAATTCGAGTGAAATTCCAGAGGAATTTTGTATCGAGAATTGTTTCAGGTTTTGGATTTTGGTTCTCGACACAATTTTTCGAGAGAAAAATCACTCGAACTGACAAAATCGACTTAACCGATATTTTTCAACAGGTTAATAATAACTTCTACAAGCTATCAAGGGCCTTTTTGGTGGCCTCTTTCATCTCTTTTCCGGCTTTTTCAAGACTGTCGATGGCTTTTTCACCCAATTCCTTGGCATCCTCGCCCACTTCCTTTGCAGTGTCAATGGCATCGTTGGCAGCCTCTTTCAGGTCCTTGCCAGCTTCTTCAAGGGCTTCACCTGCCTCCTCGGAAGCTTCTTTTGCATTTTCGGGTGCATCTTTGCAAGAGGTCAGCACGGATACCGATAACGATAAGGCCAATACGGCGATACATACTTTTTTCATTTTAAAAAATGGATTAGTGTTAATGTAAAATCAAAATAACAAAAATTTACCTGAAATAGGGATTGCCCCCATATCATATTTACATTAAGCAGATTAAGGAAATTCTAATAGGCGATGGGTAGGCCATAATTCCATCTAAATTTATAATTTTGCAAACTTGAATTCTAGAAGAAGTAGCAGTTTATGAAGTTTGCGGAATATAAGGGATTGGATTTGCCTAAAGTATCGGAAGAAGTTCTGGACTTTTGGAAGGACAAACAGATTTTTGAAAAGAGTGTTTCCACCAGGGAGGGCAAGGAAAGCTACGTCTTCTATGAAGGCCCCCCATCTGCAAATGGCATGCCCGGCATCCACCACGTGATGGCGCGTACCATCAAGGATATTTTCCCAAGGTACAAGACCATGAAAGGTTTTCAGGTGAAGCGTAAGGCCGGTTGGGACACCCACGGACTGCCCATAGAGATAGGTGTGGAGAAGGAACTCGGCATCACCAAGGAGGATATCGGCAAGAAAATATCGGTTGAGGAGTACAATGCCGCTTGTAAAAAAGCGGTGATGCGCTATACGGACGTTTGGAACGAAATGACCGAAAAGATCGGGTACTGGGTGGATATGGATGACCCCTACATCACCTACAAACCCAAGTACATGGAGTCCGTTTGGTGGTTGCTGAAACAGATCTACGATAAAGGACTTTTATATAAAGGATATACCATACAACCTTACTCGCCAAAGGCGGGCACAGGATTGAGCTCGCACGAGCTGAACCAACCCGGCACCTATCAAGATGTGACGGATACCACGGTAACGGCACAGTTCAAAGCCAAAAAAGAATCGCTTCCCGATTTTCTGAAAAATGTTGAGGGCGATGTGCATTTCTTGGCGTGGACGACCACCCCTTGGACCCTTCCTTCCAACACGGCTTTGACGGTTGGGCCAAAAATTGAGTACGTATTGGTGAAAACCTTCAACCAATATACCTTCCAACCCATCCAAGTGATATTGGCCAAGAACTTGGTCAGCTATAATTTTTCAGGAAAGTTTGCCAAGGTGGAGACCGCAGAAGAATTGTCCAATTTTAAAGAAGGGGACAAAAAAATCCCATATTGGGTAGGCCAGAGCTGTTTGGGAAAAGATTTGGTAGGAATCCGCTATGAGCAGCTTCTTCCGTACACATTGCCCAACGACAACCCCGAAAATGCCTTTAGGGTCATTGCTGGGGATTTTGTGACCACGGAAGATGGTACCGGGATCGTGCACACGGCTCCCACCTTTGGTGCGGACGATGCCCTGGTGGCCAAACAGGCCGATCCAGAAGTTCCACCCATGCTTGTAAAAGATGAGAACGACAACTTGGTGCCTTTGGTGGACCTACAGGGCCGTTTCCGTCCTGAAATGGGCGAATTGGCAGGGAAATATGTCAAAAACGAATATTATGACGATGGCCAGGCCCCCGAAAAATCGGTGGATGTCGAGATTGCCATCAAACTGAAGGAAGAGAACAAGGCCTTCAAGGTCGAGAAATATGTCCACAGTTACCCAAACTGCTGGCGAACCGATAAACCCATTTTGTACTATCCGCTGAATTCATGGTTCATCAAGGTGACCGACGTGAAGGATCGGATGTTCGAACTCAACCAGACCATCAACTGGAAGCCAAAGGCAACCGGCGAAGGTCGTTTTGGCAACTGGTTGGCCAATGCCAACGATTGGAACCTTTCCCGATCAAGATATTGGGGCATTCCGTTGCCCATCTGGAGAACGGATGATGGCAAGGAGGAACTGATCATCGGTTCTGTGGAAGAGCTCAAGGCAGAAATGGCCAAGGCCGTAGAAGCTGGGGTGCTGGAAAAAGATGTGTTTGCCGATTTTGTGGTGGGCGATATGAGCGAGGACAATTACGACAAGATCGACCTGCACAAAAATATAGTGGATGGCATCACCTTGGTATCGCCAAGTGGCCAGCCCATGAAAAGGGAATCGGACCTTATCGACGTTTGGTTCGATAGTGGTTCCATGCCCTATGCCCAATGGCACTACCCTTTTGAAAACAAAGAATTGATCGATGATGGGGTTGCCTTTCCGGCCAATTTCATCGCCGAAGGGGTGGACCAGACCCGTGGATGGTTCTATACCCTCCATGCCATAGCTACCATGGTGTTTGATGGCATTGCCTATCAAAATGTGGTCTCCAACGGATTGGTGCTCGACAAGGAAGGCAAAAAAATGTCCAAGCGTTTGGGCAATGCGGTAGATCCCTTTGAGGTCTTACCCGAGCACGGACCCGATGCCACCCGTTGGTACATGATTTCCAACGCCAACCCTTGGGACAACCTTAAATTTGATATTGAAGGCGTGGTCGAGGTAAAGCGAAAATTCTTCGGAACGCTCTACAACACCTATTCCTTTATGGCGCTCTATGCCAATATTGATGGGTTCAGCTATGCTGAGGCGGATATCCCGTTGAAGGACAGACCGGAAATAGATCAATGGATCCTGTCCGAGCTGCACACCTTGATCCAAAATGTGGATGAGGCGTATGAAGATTACGAAGCTACCAGGGCTTCACGGATGATTTCTGATTTCGTGCAGGAAAACCTGAGCAACTGGTATGTGCGTTTGTGCAGGAGAAGGTTCTGGAAAGGTGAATATGGGCAGGACAAGATTTCCGCATACCAGACCCTTTATACGTGTTTGGTGACCGTGGCCAAGCTTTCCGCACCAGTGGCGCCTTTCTTTATGGACCGATTGTACAAAGATCTGGATGCAGTCACAGGCAAGGAAGGTTTTGAAAGTGTGCATTTGGCAGAATTCCCTGCGTATGACGCCTCCATGGTCAATGAAAAATTGGAGCGAAAGATGCAGTTAGCACAGAAAATATCGTCTTTGGTACTTTCCATCCGCCAGAAGGAAAAGATAAAAGTGCGCCAACCCCTGCAAAAGATCATGATCCCGATCTTGAACGCAGAACAGAAAAAGGACATCGAAGCCGTGTCCGGATTGATCAAATCCGAGGTGAACGTAAAGGAAATCCAATTGCTGGATGATGCTTCGGGTGTCTTGGTAAAACAGATCAAACCCAACTTTAAGGTTTTGGGCCCGAAATTTGGCAATGACATGAAGGCGATAGCGGGAGCAGTGAACCAATTGGGCCAGGAGGATATCCAAAAAATGGAACAAGAAGGAGAATTAACACTCCAATTGGAAAATAAAACCGTTAATTTACAGTTAGCCGATGTAGAGATCAGTTCCCAGGACATCGAAGGTTGGCTGGTTGCCAGTTCAGGTCCGCTTACGGTGGCACTGGACGTAACCATTGACGAAGCCCTTAAAAAAGAAGGGATCGCAAGGGAATTGGTCAACAGGATCCAGAACATCCGAAAGGATTCCGGATTTGAGGTGACCGACAAGATCGACATCAAAATACTGAAGGACGGGCTTGTGGAAAATGCGGTTTCCAGTAATGAGGAATACATCAAGACAGAGACCCTGACCGCAGTGCTCAACTTTGAGGAAAAATTGGATGAGGGCATAGCGATTGCCTTCGACGAAGTGAATACTAAATTGTTTATTCAAAAGCATTAGAACATGGCAGAAGATTTAAAAGTTAGATATTCCGACAAGGACCTGGAAGAGTTCAGGGTCTTGATCGAGGAAAAAATGGAAAAGGCAAAAAGTCATCTGGAACTTTTGAAGAGTTCCTACATGAATGATGGCAATAACGGTACGGATGATACTTCACCCACCTTCAAGGCTTTTGAGGAAGGCTCGGAGACCATGAGCAAGGAGGCCAATACACAGCTGGCCATCCGTCAGGAGAAATTTATCCGCGACCTGAAGAACGCCCTTATGCGCATCGAGAACAAGACCTATGGCATCTGCCGTGTGACCGGAAAGCTCATCAACAAGGAGCGGTTGAAGCTGGTTCCCCATGCCACTTTGAGCATCGAGGCGAAGAACATGCAAAAATAATAGAAACGCCTTCGGGCGTTTTTTTGTTTATGAAGATCTTGTTGTTTTTGCCGGCCCTCTTTTTTCTTGTGCACCTACATGGACAAAAATTGGTCAAAAAGGCCTTCATAGGACCCAGGACCGAGTCCATCCAGATAGATGCCCAATATTGCTATAAGATAGACCTTCGCACGGCCCCGACCAAAGAGGTACAGGTGTCCGCGAGCATTGAGGGCGAATATGCCAAGGATCTGTTGGTCTCCATAGAGGAAAAAGGGACAACGGTGCTGGTCAGCGCAGGGTTCCAACCCATTTTCATCAATCCCAATGATAAACTCAGTGCCCACAAAGTGGTTTCCATAGCATTGCAGATCAGTGTGCCGGAATACAAACAGGTCTCTGTTTTTGGAACGAACAGCAATGTGAATGCCACGGGCAAGTATGACAACCTGCATATCACCCTTTCCGATGGGAGATGCACCTTGGAGAACGTTTCCGAAACGGTTGAGGTGACCACCCAAAAAGGGGACATATGGCTCTCTGTGCCCAATGGAGACATCTTGGCCGAAAGTGCGTATGGAAAGGTGGACCAAGAAACCATACCCTTCGGGGACAACCAATTTATACTGAAGACGGTGGAAGGGCAAATCCATCTCAAGAAAACAAAATAATATCCATATTTTTGCAACCTCTTAGTAGAAGCATGAGTTTAAAGAAATCCCTGTTGATCATCATTCTGATCTTGCTCGTTGACCAGATAAGCAAAGTCTATATCAAGACCCATTTTATTTTGGGAGAGTCCCATGATGTCTTTGGTTGGTTCAAGATCCTTTTCATAGAGAACGAAGGGGCGGCCTGGGGGACCAAGTTGAGCGACCTTTTGCCCATCTCGGAACCAGCAGGAAAACTGGTGCTGACCATTTTTAGGATCTTTGCCGTGTTGGGCATTGGCTATTGGCTTTGGGACATTGTCAAAAAACAGTCACCAAGAACCTTGATCTTGGCCGTTTCGCTCATTTTTGCCGGTGCAGTAGGCAATATCATCGACTCGGTTTTTTATGGGTTGATCTTTGATCATAGCAATGGCCAAGTGGCCACCCTCTTTTCCGATAATCCTTATGGCAGCCTGTTCCATGGCAAGGTGGTGGATATGCTCTATTTTCCTTTGATAGACACTACTTGGCCCGATTGGGTCCCGTCAGTGGGGGGCAATCGTTTCCGGTTTTTTGAGCCCGTGTTCAATATCGCGGATACAGCCATCAGTACAGGAGTGGGTATTTTGATTGTTTTCAACAAGAAGGCATTTCCCAAGCAAGCGGAAAAAAAGGAAGAGGTCGCCGATCAGAATGTATAGACCTTTTCTGGGGTAATGCAGTAATCCAGTTTCACATCGTTTTCATGCACATCGGTTATGGGTTCTTCTTCGACACCGAAAAAGGATAGCCCGATTTTGAGTGCATCTTTTCTGCATTTTTCCAAAAAGACATCATAAAACCCTTTTCCATAGCCCACTCGGTTGCCCATGTCGTCAAAGGCCAAGAGAGGGATGAAGACGACGTCTATTTTTTCTTCAGGGACCGTTATGCCGTCCACTGGTTCCGGAATGCCCCATTTGTTTTTTCTGAAGGCAGTGCCATCGGTCAACAAATAATGGTCCAGGGAATTTTCGCCGCTCACCTTGGGCACGACCACGTGCTTGTCCTTCCCTTGTAGCAGGGTGATGATGGGGAGGGTGTCCACTTCGCTCTGCTCCTCGATACTCAAAAAGATATGGTAATAAAAAAAATCCCAGATTGGGATTTGGAGTAGATGGTTTGCTAACATCAAACTAAAATCTGAGGCTTTTGATGGGTCTATTCCCGCTCTCAGATTCTTGTATTTTTTTCTTAGTTCATGTTTCAACATCTAGATGTTGAAGATTTAGGGGTTGTTTTGGGGCACAATGGTCTTATTCTCCCTTGCTTGTTGACACAGAGAAGAATATCTTGAAGAAAAGCATCAAGATCAAGTACATTCCCAAAACGATGACATAGTTTTCCATAGGATTGTATTTATACTGTTAAATGTAGGTAAAAGAATTTTAAAAGCCACCACGAAATGCACTTTTTATCGGTGAAATGCATCATTTTTTGCAACAGTTTAACACTTTTTTATTCTCCATTATAGGTTTTCCATAGTTTTTTTGTGGAAAAACCCCAGTTTTGATGCCTCGCTCCAAAAAAGGAAAGGAGGGAAATTGATGAGGTGACCTTTTTCCATGGATCCAAACTGGGCAGATATCAACACAAAAGGGCAAAGCATCAAGTTTAACAGAAAACACGGTAATTAAAATATAACTTTGTTGTAAAGTCGAATAGGGTAATTTTCCAAAAACCGTATGTCCAACCCACCATCCATCAATATACAGATAAGCACTTTGCCCGATAACCCAGGGGTGTACCAGTTTTATGATGCTGCTGGGAAAATTCTATATGTGGGCAAGGCCAAGAACCTTAAAAAAAGAGTGTCGTCCTATTTCAATAAAAAACAGGAATATGGGAAGACCCGGGTATTGGTGAAGAAGATCCATACCATAAAACATATTGTGGTCTCTACGGAGTCGGATGCCCTCTTGTTGGAGAACAATCTCATCAAAAAACTGTTGCCACGCTACAATGTGTTGCTCAAGGATGACAAGTCCTACCCATGGATCTGCATAAAAAATGAACGCTTCCCTAGAATTTTTCCAACGCGGAAACTCATCAAGGACGGCTCGGAATATTATGGCCCCTACACCAGCATGAAAACGGTGCGGACCCTTTTGGAACTCGTGAAGAGCCTTTATCCCCTCCGGACCTGCAACTATGACCTTTCCGAGGAAAAAATTGAGGCTGGCAAGTACAAGGTGTGTCTGGAATATCATCTGGGCAACTGTTTGGGCCCTTGTGAAGGACTCCAGGGAGAGAAGGAATACAATGACCAGATAGAGGACATACGACAGATTATAAAGGGGAATCTCAAAAGTTCCCTACAATCGTTCCGGCAGCAGATGAAGGAACTGGCCGATAAAATGGAATTTGAGAAGGCGCAGCGGGTAAAGGACAAGATAGATATTCTGGAAAATTATCAGGCGAAGTCCACGGTGGTGAACCCCAAGATCAACAATGTGGATGTCTTTTCCATCATTTCCGATGAGACCCATGCCTATGTGAACTTTTTGCAGTTGTCGCATGGGGCCATCATCAGGTCGCACACTTTGGAGATCAGGAAGAAATTGGAGGAGACCGATGAGGAACTTTTGCAATTGGCCATCACGGAGATAAGGCAACGATTCCATTCCCGCACCAAGGAGATCTATCTGCCGTTCCCTGTGACGGTGGAGGAAGATGTAAAGGTCACCCTGCCCAAACTGGGCGATAAACGCAGGATCTTGGAACTGTCGGAGCGCAATGCGCGTTTTTACAGACAGGACAAGTTGAAACAGATCAAGATCACCGATCCGGACAGGCATACCAAAAGGATCATGGCCCAGATGAAGGCAGATCTTCGACTTTCGGTGGAACCCACACATATTGAATGTTTTGACAACTCCAACATCCAGGGAAGCAACCCTGTGGCCGCCTGTGTTGTCTTTAAGGACGGCAAACCGTCCAAGAAGGACTATAGGCATTTCAACATCAAGACCGTGGAGGGCCCTGACGATTTTGCAAGTATGGAAGAAGTGGTTTTCAGAAGGTACAAAAGGTTGCTCAACGAGGATGAACCCCTGCCCCAACTGATCGTGATCGATGGGGGAAAGGGGCAATTGTCGTCGGCCCTGAAAAGTTTGGAAGCCTTGGACCTACGGGGCAAGATAGCCATCATCGGTATCGCCAAAAGGTTGGAAGAGATCTATTTTCCCGAAGACCCCGTACCTTTATATCTGGACAAGAGGTCTGAAACATTGAAGATTATCCAACAATTGCGGAATGAGGCCCACCGATTCGGTATCACGCACCATAGGAACAAGCGGAGCAAAGGTGCCATAGGTACGGAGTTGGTAGGCATAGAGGGCATTGGGGAGAAAACGGCGGAGCAACTGTTGAAAAGTTTCAAATCGGTAAAACGTATCAAAGAAGCCTCCATGGAGAGCCTGGCCGAATCCGTGGGAATGGCGAAGGCCAAGAAAATTTATAAATCCTTTCATTAGTGAACCATGCACAGTAAACATATAAAGATCACATTGATGTTTGTTTTATTGGGCGTTCTCGGGATGGCCCAAGACCAGAACAGCGACCCACCTCCCAAAGTGGGACTTGTACTGAGTGGGGGCGGGGCAAAGGGGCTGGCTCACATTGGTGCACTGAAGGTCATTGAGGAAGCCGGGGTGAAAGTGGATTATATTGGCGGAACCAGCATGGGGGCCATTGTCGGGGCACTTTATGCATCGGGATATTCGGCCAAGGAACTGGACTCCATTTTCAGGGTCACGGACTTTACGAGACTTATCCAGGACAATGTGCCCAGGGGAGCCAAGACCTTCTACGAAAAGGAAAATTCAGAAAAATATGCGCTTACCTTACCGTTCACCAATTTCAAGGTAAGTTTTCCCCAGGCCATTTCCGGGGGGCAGAACATTTATAATGAACTGGTACGTTTGCTCTTCCATGTAAAGGATGTGCACGACTTCAACAAACTCCCTATCCCCTTTCTTTGTATGGCCACCAACGTAGAGACGGGCGAACAAGTATTGTTGGACCACGGTTACCTTCCCGAGGCCATAGTGGCGAGTGGGACGTTTCCATCCCTTTTTGAACCCTCGGAAATAGAGGAAGAAATCTTGATCGATGGTGGGGTGGTGAACAATTATCCCATAGAAAGGGTCAGGGCCATGGGCGCAGACTTCATCATTGGGGTGGACGTGCAGCATGATCTGGCCACACGGGAATCCCTCTCATCGGCCACCGAGATATTGTTGCAGATCAACAACTACCGCACGGTGAACGACATGAGGAAAAAATCCGAAGAGACGGATATTTATATCCGGCCGGCCATTGATGAATTCTCCGTGATCGATTTTGGTCGGAGCAAGGAAATCGTCAAAAGTGGGGAGGAGGCGGCCAAGGCCAAAATAGAGGAGTTAAAAAAAGTTGCGGAGGCCCAGAAATATACCCCTGACCGCAAAAAACGGATACAGGGAATGGACAGTTTGGTGGTGAACCGAATGATCATAAGGGGAAACGACCAATACACAAGAGGGTACATCAAGGGGAAATTAAGGTTCAACCTGGCCGAGAAAATCGCATTTGACGACCTGAAGCAGGGGATCAACAACCTTTCGGCGACAGGAAACTTCAGGGCCATCAGGTATGAGCTGATATCCAACGGCTTGGGAACGGACCTGATCTTGAAGCTAAAGGAGAACCCGACCAAGATGTTCATCAAAATGTCCGCGCACTATGATGACCTTTACAAAAGTGCGGCACTCATCAACCTGACCAAAAAGAATTTTTTGATGAAGGACGACGTGGCCTCTTTCGATTTTATTCTGGGCGACCATATCAGGTACAACATGCAGTACTATTTGGACAAAGGCTATTATTGGAGCTTTGGGGTCAATTCCAAGTTCACGGATTTCGATTCAGAGATCGATTTTTCACTGATCCAGGGAAATTTTGATGCACCGATCGACCCTAACATCCGCAGGATCAGTCTAGATGTGACCGATCTCACCAACCAGATCTATTTGCAGACGGTCCTCAGGGAAGAGTTTGCCTTTACAGTGGGGGGCGAGCACAAACTCTTGAAATACAGCACGAGGACGCTCAATCAACTGGGGGAAGACCTTGAGGCGGCACCCACCTCGGAGCGGACCTATTTTGAAAATTCCAATTATTTCAGTGGTTTTGGAAAGATTACCCTGGACACCTACGATGATAAATATTTCCCCACAAAAGGGCTGCTTTTTGACAGTGATTACCACGTTTACCTCTTCTCATCGGATTTCAACGATAATTTCAGGGAATTTTCCATTGCCAAGGGTCGCTTGGGTACTGTGATTCCCTTAGTGAACAGACTGAGTCTAAATTTGGAAGCTTCGGGCGGGGTAAAGTTGGGCACGTCGGAGGTGACCTCCTTTGATTTTGTGCTGGGTGGTTTCGGGAATGATTTTGTGAACAACTTCGTGCCCTTTTTTGGATATGATTTTCTCAGTATCCCCGGGAACAGCTTTGTGAAGGCATTCGGCAAATTGGATTATAACATTGCGCCCAAGAACCACATCCTTTTCTCGGCCAACTTTGCCAATGTGGGCGACGATCTTTTCAGGACAGGGGACTGGTTTACCGAGCCCACCTTTTCAGGCTTTGGACTGGGGTATGGATTTGAGTCGTTTTTGGGTCCCGTACAGATTTATTATTCTTGGTCACCGGAGATAAAAAATGACAGTATTTTCTTTAGTGTGGGATATTGGTTCTAGTGTTAAGAATTTATCAAAACCCCCAATGTTCTTAATAATTTGCCAAAAAAATAGTCTTTGGCCATCAAAAAAGGATAAGTATAGTTAAAGTCCGTTAAAAACTCATTTTCCTACAAAAGCTTGGCGTATATTTGTTCCACATAAGGGGTGGTTCCCTTATAACTTTAAGTATTGGTTTTTCATAATTTAAAGTTTGGTTGGTTATTTAGGAAAAGCCCAGTTTCAAGACTGGGCTTTTTTTGTATATACTATTTTGGAACAAGTTTTGTTTAAGTATATGTAAACCAAATGTCCCGAACACCTATTTTGCTAATTTTATACAAGTTAAAAATACCTATGAAAAAAATACTGCCCCTACTTTTCCTGCTTATGGCCGTCCCGATGCTGGGACAAAAATTCCAGCCCGCCTTCAAGTCGGGGGAGTGGTTGAAGTTCAGGATACATTATGGATTTCTCAATGCCAGCTATGCCACGTTGCACCTAACCTCAGAAACCCTCGACAGTATTCCTGTGTACCACGTGGTAGGCGAAGGGAAAACGACCGGTTTTGCCAGTATCTTTTTTAAGGTGGACGATACTTACGAGAGTTATTTTGGCCGCAGGAACGGCAAGCCCTATAAATTTATTCGAAAGATTGATGAGGGAGGCTACACCAAGGACATCGAGATCAATTTTGACTATGATGAAAAAAAAGCCGTGTTGAACGATTACAAGAACGGCACCCAAATGGACATTCCCGTGCACGACCAGATCCAGGACCTGATTTCCGCTTCCTATTTTTTGAGGAACAATTACAATCTTGAGGAGTTTCAGGAAGGACAGTCCATAGACCTGGATATGCTCTTTGATGATGACGGGGTGTTTCAGTTCAAGTTGAAATATTTGGGAAAAGAAGTCATCAGAACCAAGTTTGGGAAAGTGGAATGTCTTAAATTTAGGCCTTATGTTCAATCAGGGCGTGTTTTTAAGGAAAAGGAGAGTCTTACCCTTTGGGTATCCAACGACTTGAACAAGATTCCCATCCGCATCAAGGCAGATTTGGCCGTTGGGTCACTGAAGGCGGACTTGGAAGCATACAATGGACTGAGGAACCAGTTTAAAATTATAATGAATTAGTAGATCGGCATTGATGAAGAATGGTGAAAAAATCCAGTCCCAGATCAACAAACTTGAAGAAAAGTACAAAAACTCCGGTCAGGACCTGAGTTCCTATCTGGACGGACTACTCTACCAAAGATACCTTACCTATTGGGACTATATCCACTTGGACACCCTTTTGAGCATCCAAGTGCCCCGCACCCATTTCCCCGATGAGGAAATCTTCATCATGTACCACCAGATCACGGAGCTCTATTTCAAGCTCATCCTACACGAACAAAAGCAGATTGTGGAGGACAGATCCCAAGATGTTCCGTTCTTCATAGAAAAAGTGAACAGGACCAACAACTATTTCAAGGCGTTGATATCCTCGTTCAGTATCATGATCAAGGGCATGGAACGCGAACAGTTCCTTCGCTACCGTATGGCCCTGCTCCCGGCCAGTGGTTTCCAATCTGCCCAATATAGAATGATCGAACTCTATGCGACTCCGCTGGAACACTTGGTGCACCACACGGTAAGGGATTCCATTTCGTCCCAGGACAGTATTGAGGAACTTTTTGAACAGATCTATTGGAAAAAAGGGGCGACCGATTTGGCCACGGGTCAAAAAACATTGACCCTGAAACAGTTCGAGATTCGATACACCCCAAGACTTCTGCGGATAGCCAATCAAGTGAAGGACAGTACCATATACCACAAATACCTCCAACTCCCTGATGCGTCCAAGAACAATGAAGAGCTGATAAAGGCGTTAAAAGAATTGGACCTCAATGCCAACGTGAACTGGCCATTGATGCACATGGGCTCGGCCTACCGCTATTTGGCGAGGGAGGGCAAGGATGTGGAGGCCACTGGGGGCACCAACTGGAAAGAGTTTTTGCCGCCCAGTTTTCAGAAAGTAATATTTTTCCCAAATTTGTATTCCGAAGAGGAACTGGAGACATGGGGAAAACAATGGGTGGATCATATTTTTAACCCAGCAAACAAAGAATACAAGGAATATTAAGGATAGTGATGCAAAAATGTATTGGGGCAATCTTGACACTGATGGTATTGGTGTCGTGCAAACAGGCCAAGGAACCGGTCGATGAAGTGGCAATTGTGGAAACGATAGAAAAACCTCCCGTCCTACATTATGGGTTCAATCTGGAGGAGTTCAACGTGGTCCACGATACCGTAAGATCTGGCGACAGCTTTGGTGAACTTATGCTGAAGAACAAAGTGGACTACCCCAAGATTGCCGCCATTTCCGAAAATTATAGGGACACTTTCGATGTAAGGAAAATCAAAATCGGCAACCCCTACCTTATCCTCAAATCCAAGGATACTACCGAGGTGGCCAAGGTGTTCATCTATCAAGAAGATAGGATCAACTATACCGTGGTGGACCTCAGGGACAGTGCAGTGGCCTACAAGAGCAAGCGCAAGGTGAAATTGGTGGAAAGGGAAGTGGGTGGCATCATCGACAACAATCTTTCCGTGACCATGGACAATTTGGGCGTGGATTACAGCGTCACCATCGGGCTTTCGGAAATCTATGCTTGGACCATCGACTTTTTCAAACTGGAAAAGGGCGACAAGTTCAAGGTCATTTTTGATGAACGATATATCAACGACAGCATCTATGCAGGTCGTGGCCGCATAAAGGCTGCTTATTTTGAGCACAAGGGCAGGCCCATCTACGCCTTTCCCTATGTGACTGATTCTGTCAACAATATTTTGGATTACTACGACCAAGAGGCCAATAACCTGAGGAGCACTTTCCTGAGGGCGCCCATCAAGTTTGGTTACAGACTGTCCTCAAGGTACAACCTCAAGCGAAGGATTGCCTATTACGGATACAAAGTGCGCCCCCACAAAGGAACGGACTATGCCGCTCCGATAGGTACACCCATCATTGCCACGGCTGATGGAACCGTCGAGGAATCCACTCGAAGGGGTGGAAATGGGAAATATGTGAAGATCAAGCACAACAGCATTTATAGTACCCAATACCTCCATATGAAGGCCCAAAATGTGAAAAGAGGTGATTTTGTACGTCAAGGGGACGTCATTGGTTGGATAGGGATGACCGGAAACACGGGAGGCCCCCACGTGTGCTATCGTTTTTGGAAGAACGGCAAGCAAGTGGATCCCCTTAGGGAAGAACTCCCGTCGGCAGAACCCATTGTCGATTCGCTCCGCACACAATATATGGAGCACATAGAGCCCCTAAGAACACAATTGGACTGCATAGAATTCATGGAGCCAGCCCCAGAACCCGAAGAAACCCTCATAACCTATAACCAGTAATGGCACTACCCAAAATAGACCCCACTACCACCAAAGCCTGGAACAAACTTTTAGCACATTACGAACAACAGAAGAACACACAGATAAAAGAACTGTTTGCAGCGGACAAGGACCGCGGCAAAAAGCTCATGTTGACCTGGGACGATTTTTTGGTGGACTATTCAAAGAATAGAATCACTGGGGAGACCCTCTCGTTGCTTTTTGAACTTGCCGAAGAGGTTGGCCTGGAAGACGCCATCAAAAGCTATTTTGAAGGAGATCTTATCAACCAGACCGAAGGTAGGGCCGTGCTCCATACGGCACTGAGAGCTAAAAAAGGAGACAAAATTTTTGTGGACGGAGAGAACATCGTGGATGAAGTCTTCGAGGTCAGGGAAAAGATCAAATCCTTTTCCGAAGAGGTCATTTCCGGAAAAAGAAAGGGCTTTACGGGCAAGACCTTTACCGATGTGGTCAATATTGGCATCGGGGGGTCCGACCTTGGGCCGGTAATGGTCACCGAAGCCCTGAAATTCTACAAGAACCATCTGAAGATGCACTTTGTAAGCAATGTGGACGGTGACCACGTACATGAAGTGCTGAAGGAACTCGACCCAGAGACCACCCTTTTTGTGATTGTTTCCAAAACGTTCACCACACAGGAAACGCTCAGCAATGCGCTTACCATTAAAAAATGGTTTTTGAAGAATGCCGCTGAGAAAGATGTGGCCCTTCATTTTGCTGCGGTTTCCACGAATTTGGAAAAAATCGGGGAATTTGGCATAGCCGATGACAATGTGTTCCCCATGTGGGACTGGGTAGGAGGTCGCTTTTCCCTGTGGAGTGCCGTAGGGCTTTCCATTGCGCTTTCCGTAGGATACGAAAATTTCGAGAAATTATTGGAAGGGGCACACGAAATGGACCTTCATTTCAGGGAAACCCCATTTCAGGAGAACATACCCGTTGTTTTGGCGCTCATCAGCGTTTGGTACAATAACTTTTTTGGCGCCGAAACGGAGGCCATCATTCCCTATACACAATACCTGCACCGCTTTTCGGCCTATCTGCAACAGGGCATCATGGAGAGCAATGGCAAGAGTGTGGACCGGAACGGGAACAGGGTTTCCCACCAGACCGGGACCATTATTTGGGGAGAGCCCGGCACCAATTCACAACATGCGTTCTTCCAGCTGATCCATCAAGGGACCAAACTGATTCCCACAGATTTTATTGGGTTCAAGGAATCCCTTTATGGCGACAAGGACCATCACAACAAGCTGATGGCCAACTTTTTTGCCCAGACCGAGGCCCTGATGAACGGAAAGACAGCGGAAGAGGCCAAGGCAGAATTGAAAAACCTGTCCGAAGACAAGCTTCAGGCGCTTTTTCCCTTTAAAGTGTTCGAGGGCAACAAACCCACCAATACCATCTTGATCCAAAAACTCACCCCCAAGAGCTTGGGTGCCCTGATCGCCCTTTACGAGCATAAGATATTCGTCCAAGGGATTGTGTGGAACATCTTCAGTTATGACCAATGGGGTGTGGAATTGGGCAAGCAATTGGCCACTGCCATCCTTTCTGAGATGGGAAATTCAGAAATTGGCAAGCACGACAGCTCCACGCTACATCTTCTGCAATATTTTAAGGAGTAGGCTGCGAGGTTCTTATTTGTGAATAAAAAGCCTAAACAATTGTTTGTCAGCTAACTTTGTTTGTTAATTTTGTGTTAATCAAAACGTTCTTTTTTAACCTTGCCTTAATCGCAGTGTGTCAAAAATAAATCACATTTGCAGGGCTAATTAATTACTTAAAACACTGAATTAAATGAAAAGAATCTACTTGGCTTTTGCGGCAGTTTTGAT
Organism: Flagellimonas baculiformis; assembly: GCF_033441575.1. NCBI lineage: Bacteria > Pseudomonadati > Bacteroidota > Flavobacteriia > Flavobacteriales > Flavobacteriaceae > Flagellimonas > Flagellimonas baculiformis. The sequence goes on along the minus strand of NZ_JAUZVW010000003.1, from coordinate 206,867 downwards.
GTCCGCAATGGCGTTTTCACAAGGAACTCTTACTGGTACGGTCACAGACGGGGAACTGGGCGGTCCGCTTCCAGGGGCAACTGTGATGGTGAAGGGAACCAGCACAGGTACATCAACTGATTTTGATGGAAACTTTACTTTGGAAGTAAACCAAAGTTCCGGAACCCTGCTCATCTCCTACATCGGATTTGTGAGCAAGAGCGTTCCTTTTAGCACTACAGGCAATGTTGGCACCATTACCCTACAGCCAGATGCCGAAGAATTGGAAGGTGTTGTTGTTACTGGAGTAATGGATATTGCAAAAGATAGACAGACTCCGGTTGCTGTATCTACAATTAGAGCAGCTGAGATTCAAGAGAAACTTGGTTCTCAAGAATTCCCTGAAATCTTAAAATCCACCCCATCCATATATGTAACCAAACAAGGAGGTGGTTTTGGAGATGCCAGAATCAATATCCGTGGTTTTGACACTCAAAATTCTGCTGTCATGATCAATGGAGTTCCAGTGAATGATATGGAAAATGGAATTGTCTATTGGAGCAACTGGGCAGGATTGAGTGATGTTACTTCAGCAATGCAGGTCCAAAGAGGACTAGGGTCTTCCAAACTTGCAATTTCTTCTGTAGGTGGTACCATAAATGTGGTGACCAAAACTGCTGACAGAAAAGAAGGCGGTGCAATTTCAACGTCAATAGGAAACAATAATTATATCAAAACACTCGCATCCTATAATACGGGTATAATGGATAACGGTTTATCCGCTTCATTGCTGCTTAGTAGAACAGCAGGGGATGGATATGCCGATGGTACCAGTTTTGAAGGCTACAATTACTTTTTTGCACTCGGCTATAATCCAAACGACGACCATAGTTTTCAGTTTACAGTAACAGGTGCTCCACAACAACACAATCAAAGAAGTTTTGCACCTACCATTAATGATTACATAAGATTTGGTAATGGGACCGACCCAGATATCCGTTACAATAGCGATTGGGGTTACAGAAATGGAAAAGAGTTTACATTTGGTGGAAATTTTTATCATAAACCGATAGCATCCCTTAACTGGGATTGGAACATTTCTGATAGGTCATCTCTATCTACGGTGGTTTATGCTTCATTTGGACGGGGTGGATCAGTTGGATCAATAGGTAAAATCAATGATAGACAATCTTTCTCTTCCACTTTCAAAACTGAAGATGGAATAATCAGAGTAGATGATATAGAAGCATGGAACAGTGGGGTTAATGTGCCTGACTTCGGTACCCCAAGGCAAACTTATACTTTTGGTGGGGAGTTGGCAAATCAAGGCTTGTTCGTCAATGGGAACAACAGTTCCTATGGTTTTGAAGATGACGAAGCATATACAGATGGTCCCGAAAATGGTATTTCCCAACGTTCTTCGGTTAATTCGCATAACTGGTTCGGGGCAATTATTAATTTCAACAACGAAATCAATGAAAACTGGAGTTGGGATCTAGGTGTTGATCTTAGAACGTACAAAGGTTTTCATTACCGAAGATTGGTAGATTTATTGGGTGCGGATTATTATGTTGACAACGACAACATAAACAACACCTTCAATTTTGTAAGGGAAACTTATGCTCCTACCATCAAGAATACGCTTAATGTATTTAAGAATATTGATGATGAGGAGAAGATAGATTACTACAATCTAGGTTTTGTAAGATGGACAGGAGCCTTTGGTCAACTTGAATACAATAAAGACAATATTTCTGCTTTTGTTCAAGGTTCTATATCCAATCAAGGATTTAAAAGAGAAGATCCTTTTAATTATTTGGATTCAGACCCTGAGCAAACAACAGATTGGGTGAACAAAGTTGGGGGAAATATAAAAGGTGGTCTTAACTACAATTTGGATGAAAAGAACAATGTATTTGCAAACGCCGGTTATTATGTGAAACAACCTTTGTTTGATGCAGTATTCTTAAACTTTGTTAACGACATCAATCCAGAACTTACCAACGAAAAGATTTTGGGACTTGAATTGGGTTATGGTTTTAGATCACAATTCTTGAATGCAAATGTCAACTTGTATAGAACTTCTTGGAAAGATAGATTTGTCTCTGATAGTTACAGTAGATTAGATGGCAATGGGGATGTAGTTTTCCAAGGATCTGTAAATTATAATGGAGTAGAGCAGGTTCATACTGGTATTGAAGTTGATTTTGTGGCAAAACCCACTTCTATGATAAATGTAAATGGGATGCTTTCCATTGGTAACTGGGAATATTCAGGAAATCCATCCGGTACAGTTTTTGACAACGGGAACAATCCGGTAGGTGAGGCCAATCTTATTTTGGATGGTGTTAAGGTAGGAGACGCAGCACAATTTACTTCTTTACTGGGAGTTGATATTGAGCCAGTTGAAAGACTTAAGTTTGATGTTAGCTGGTTCCATGCCGATAACTTATATGCAGATTTTGGGCCAACGGATTTTGTTGATGAGAATAATGACGGCAGTGCAGATAGTGACTTTTTGTTGAAGTTGCCTGCTTATGACTTATTTGATGCAGGAGTTTCTTATAAAATGCTACTTGGTGTCGATAAATCAAAGTCACTTAATTTAAGATTGAATGTGAACAATGTTTTTGATGAATTGTATATATCTGAAGCAGAGACGAATTCATCACCTAGTACTGACCCTGCAGATAACTGGAACGGTATAAATAGGTTCAACAGAGTGTTTTTCGGTTTTGGAAGAACATGGAATGTGAGTATTAGATATAACTTCTAGAACCAGTATTTGGACAATAACTAAAACCCTGCCCATCGGCAGGGTTTTTTTATACATAAATTCCGTATTTTTAGGCCACACAAACTACACCGATGGAAGTTATCAAGAACCTACACTCCTACATGGCCTATATCGTCTTGGCCGTACTTGTTTTTGCAGTTGTCAATGCCCTGTTGGGCTGGTTGGGCAAAAAGGATTTTACCATGCACAAGGATTTGCGCATCAGCCTCTTTGCATTGATCCTGAGCCACATCCAACTGTTGGTGGGGCTATTGCTCTATTTTGTTTCCGCCAATGGCCTAAAGGCCATCCAAACCTTGGGGATGAGCGGACTGAATGCCCCTGCGCGTCTCTTGGCTGTGGAACATCCTTTCATCAACATTATTGCCTTGGCTTTGATCACCATTGGGTGGTCCAGGCACAAGAAATTTATGGAGAGTGACAAAAAGTTCAAGACTATTTCCATTTTTTATGGGCTTGGCCTCCTGTTGATTCTGAGCCGTATTCCTTGGAGTCAGTGGTTCGCTTAATTGCGGGAATCTCAATCAACCGCCTTGACCAAAAAAATATAGGCAGGGAAATGGTCGCTATAACCTCCTGTGTAGCTTCCGCCGGAATGCGTACGTAGCGGATATCCCTTGTACTTTCCCTTGCTTGTTTTCAAAAAGGATGGGGAATAAATGCCCGCTTTCCAAAAGGAAAGCCCTTCTTTGCTTTCGTTCACAAGGTTCGGGGTCATAAAAAATTGGTCAAAAAGGCTCCACTTGTCCTGATACGCCAAGGAGCCGACCCCTTTTCGGAACATTTTCTCCATGGGATTGTAAAGACTCAGGCTGTCCAGTTGTTGTACCTCGCCCTTGGTCTTTAATATGGATTTTAAGCTATCATCGATAGGGTCGTCGTTCAAGTCGCCCATAGCAATGATCTTGGCGTCAGGGTCCAGTTCTTGGATGGAATCGATGATGCGCTTGTTCAAAAGGGCCGCTTTAATCCTGTTGGGTTGACTTTTGGTGGCGCCACCTCTTCTGGAAGGCCAGTGGTTCACAATAAAATGGACTTCTTCTTGGTCCATCGTTCCACCCACCACCAGTTGGTCACGGGTATAGATCCGCTCTCCTAGGTCATCGAAAAGCAAAAGCCTATGGCTTTTAAAGGAAGATGGTAAAAAAGAAGCCTTCTTGTACAGCAGCGCCACATCGATGCCCCGCATATCCGGGGAATCAAAATGTACGATGCCATAATCCTTGTCCCGAAGGAAAGGATGGGCTATCAAATCTTCCAGAACCCTTCGGTTCTCCACTTCGCACAGACCGATGACATCCGGTGAGGTCTTGGAAACGTCCTGACCGATCTGGGAAAGCACCCGGGTCATGTTCCCGATCTTTTTTTGGTACAGCTCGGGCGTCCAATGATAACGGCCTTCTGGCGTATGGTCCTCATCAAAGGTCAGCGTGTCGTTCTGTGTATCAAAAAGGTTTTCAAGGTTATAGAACGCAATGGTCCTTAAGGTGTATGTTTTGGACTTTTGTCCATGGAGTGAGGTCGATATTAATACAAGTAGGCATATTAATGATCGCATTATGTTTTGATTTTTTGTCTAAAATAAGTAAGATTGTTTGCTTTTTATACCTCGTAAAGCAATTACAACCTCTTTTTTGTTAACCTACTTATACGCTATGAGAACAGCTATACTCGTGGCGGTACTCTGTAGTTCCATCTCCCAATATGGACAACAACGTACTGTCATTACAGGGCATCTGCAAGAAAAGGGGACAGATTTGCCCGTTCAGAACGCCTCTCTTTTATTGGAGGGCACTTCAAATGAATTTAGTTCAGATCAGAATGGCCATTTCAAGATTGATGTGGAACAAACAGGGGAATATATCCTGCGGGTGTATGCCCAGGATTTTATCGAGAAACGGTTTTCCCTCTATTTGGAAGGAAGCCCTATTGATTTGGGTATCCTTTATCTGGAAAGGGACATTGTCCAGGAAAAAACGGATAACCTGATCACGTTGACGGATGGCGAATTGCTGGATGATGAGGAAACCGTCTCAGGGGCCTTGGGACTTCTGCAATCCACAAGGGATGTTTTTCTGAACCGCGCCGCCTTTGATTTTGGTCAGGCCTTTTTTAAGGTACGGGGCTACGATTCGCAAAACGGGAACGTGCTCATCAATGGCATCCCGATGAACAAGTTTTTTGATGGAAGGCCCCAGTGGAACAACTGGGGCGGGCTCAACGATGTGTTGCGAAACCAAGAATATACCAACACGCTCTCCTTCAATCCCTATACTTTTGGAGGCATTTTGGGCAATACCCATATCGATACCCGGCCTTCTGGGATGAGACCTGGAGTCCGTCTGTCAGCTTCTGCCTCCAACCGCACCTATCGGGGCAGGTTGATGGGCACTTACAGCTCTGGTTTGGGCAAGAATGGCCTGGCCTATACCGTTTCGGCCTCACGCAGATGGGCCAAGGAAGGGTATGTGGATGGCACCCTCTACGATGCCTACTCCTTTTTCGGGGCCTTGGAATACCAATTCAATCCACAGAACAGCATCTCGTTCACCTCCATTTTGGCCAAGAACAGGCGGGGACGCTCCGCAGCACTCACCGAAGAAGTTTTTGAACTGGTGGGCCATCAGTACAATCCCTATTGGGGAGTGCAGGATGGAAAGATCCGAAATTCAAGGGAACGCGACCTTTTTGAACCCCTGTTTTTGCTCAACCATACACTGCAACTGGACAAACTCCAGTGGAACACGGGAGTTGCCTACCAATTCGGGACCCATGCGAGGAGCCGATTGGGTTATTTCAATGCCCCCAACCCCGACCCTACTTACTACCGTTATCTGCCCAGTTACCACATCAACAGTTCCATCGGGGCCGATTTTATCAATGCAAATTTGGCGAAGGAAGCATTTTTGACAGATCCGCAAACGGTTTGGGAACAATTGTACATCGCCAATGGTGAGAATGATGGGAAAGCGGCCTATATCCTTTATGATGATGTGTCGGATGATAGAACGATTACAGCATCCAGCAACTTGAATTATAACCCGAACGATTGTTTTCAACTCAGTTTTGGTGGAAATTTCAAGTCCACGGCATCAGAGAATTATGCGCAGATCACCGATTTGTTGGGGGCGGAATTTTATGAGGATATGGATGCCTTTTCCCAAACCTTGAACGATATGGATGGAAGTCTCCAAAAAATGGAGGGAGATAGGTCCAATTACCACTATAAAATGGATGCTTCTCAACTGGAGACCTTTGCGCAAGGATCATACACCAGCAATAAATTGACGGGTTTTGCCTCAGTTTCCTATGCCAGTTTGAATGCACAGCGAAACGGGCTGTTCAAAAATGAACGTTTTTTGGAAAATTCCTTCGGTCCTGGTGAGAAAGTATCGTTTTCAAGTTTGGGCCTCAAGGGAGGTGTCAGCTATTTTCTGACAGGTAGACATTGGTTCACGGCAAATGGGGCAAAAATGGAAAGACCACCGACTTTGCAGAACAGTTTCATCAACCCCAGGGAAAACAATGAAGTTGTCCCAGCGCTTCAGAAGGAGACCATCACCTCCGTTGACCTGAATTATTTTGTCCGATTGCCCCAATTGACCGGGCGGATAAGTGCCTTCTACACCCGGTTCCAGAACACCACGGACATCAATTTCTTCTTTGTGGACTCAGGACTGGGTTCCGATTTCGTGCAAGAGGTCATTACAGATCTGGACAAACTGCACAAAGGGATTGAATTCGGGTTGCAATACGAACCTTCTTCCAACGTAAAATTGACCGCTGTGGGCAATGTGGGGCAGTATGTGTATGCCAGTAACCCCAACGTGCAGATCAATTTTGACACCGCCGGACCTGAGGAAGACCTGATCGATCCCGAAGGCACCATCGATTTGGGCATTGCTTCCTTAAAAGGGCTGAAACTGGCACAAGGGCCACAAAAGGCCTTTGCTCTGGGGGTGGAGTATCGGTCGCCAAAATATTGGTGGGCCGGGGCCACGGCCAATTATCTGAGCAACAACTACATCGGCATTTCGACCATTACCAGGACCCAAAGTTTTTTGTTGGACCCAGAAACCGGGGAGCCATTTCAGGAAGCCACCCCTGAAAATTTGGAAAAATTGCTAAAGCAACGGAATATGGACGACATCTACCTCCTCAATCTGGTGGGAGGAAAATCGTGGATTGTGGGCAAAAAGTACATCAGTGCCTTTGCAAGTGTGGGCAACCTGTTCGACTCCATATTTAGGACAGGCGGTTATGAACAGAGCCGAAATGGAAATTTTGGGCAATGGCAGCAGGACAACCAGAGCGGTTCGCCATCCTTTGGACCAAAGTATTGGTACAGCTATGGAAGAACCTATTTTTTGAATTTGGCGATAAGCTTTTAATCCATTGACCATGAAGAATATACTTTTTAAACATATATCACTTTTTATTTTTGAATTACACACAATTGTACCAGTGATCAATCCAAATGTCACATCGAGCGCAGTCGAGATGTTTTTGTCTGCCTTTCGACTGCGCTCAAGAGGACAAAAACAAAGCATCGGTACAAACCTCCAGAACCACTGGTACAATTACGGATATACAATTTTTATTTTAATACTGGCCATGTCCTGTGTGGACGGAACAGATTTTGGGACACTGGAAAAAAATTGCAACCCCGACCTGAAGGCCAACATCAGCTTTGCTGGGTTGGACACCCTTTTGAGGGATGAAGTAATCCAGATCCATGAGGACCTCGTGTTGGAAGGCGTTGTCATTTCTTCGGATAGGGCAGGGAATTTTTTCGGGGAAATTCACCTTCAGGACACCCCAACGAATCCGTCCCAAGGGGTGCTGCTCCAAATAGATTTGAGGGATTCCCATCTGTTTTTTCCAGCGAACAGTAAGGTTTTGGTAAAGTTGAAGGGACTTTACTTGGGGAAAACGGGAGGAACGATCAAGTTGGGAAGTGCCTTCACCTCTTTTGGTAATGTGTCCGTGGGCAGGTTGCCCAGCCTGAAGGTCATGGAGCATGTGTTCCGTTCCTGCGAGGAAGTGAGTGTGGAACCGACCCTTACCACCATTTCAGAACTGGATAGCATCCCCATCAACACCTTGGTGCGGTTGGAAGGATTGGAGGTGGTGGACAGGGAGCTTGGGGAAACCTACGCGATTTCAGCAGAGGAAACGGAACGACATCTTCAGGACTGTGGGGAAAATGAACTGGTTTTGCTCAATAGTGGGTACGCCGATTTTCAGGCCGAACCGCTTCCCGAAGGAAATGGAACCGTCACCGGAGTGCTGATCAAGGATGGCAAAACACCTCAATTGGTCATAAGGGATGTGACCGATCTTGAGTTGATATATGAACGTTGTCCCGAAATCATCACCGAATTTACGTCCAACCAAATTTTCATTTCAGAACTCGCCGATCCTGATAATAATGCAGGTGCACGTTTTGTGGAACTCTACAATGCTGCCTCGGAGCCTTTGGATCTGAACCTGTGGACACTTGGGCGATACACCAACGAAAATACGGAGATTAGTTCCACCATTGATCTATCTGGTTTGATCATTGACGCCCATAGTACGCTCGTGATTTCCCCCAATGCCGCGGAATTTGAACTGGTCTATGGCTTTCCCCCAGATCTTGGCGTTTCCACCAACAGCCCGGCAGACTCCAACGGAGATGACAATCTGGAATTGGTGGACCCTTTTGGTACCGTGATCGATGTCTTTGGAAGGATCGGCGAGGATGGTTCCGGCACCGACCACGAGTTTGAGGATGGCCGCGCTGTACGGAACGGCAACATTACCGAAGGAAATGCGGTCTATACCTTCTCGGAATGGAACATCTTTAACGATACCGGTGACGCGGGCACCACCAACCAGCCCCGAAATGCCCCACAGGATTTTACGCCCGGAGTAAGGGATTAGTCGAAGTCTTTAAAAAAGAAAAGCCCCATAAATGGGGCTTTGTTCTTTATCGATGGGCACGCCTTAAAAAGCCTTATACCCAAACTTCTGTCCGCCTACCGAGGCATCGGCCATCAAGCCGGCCTTGGGCAGGGCAAACACGGCCACGCCATCCTTATATTTGGCATTGAAGGCCACCCCTGATTTTAGGGCCACGGCAGAGGTTTCCGCGGCAAATTGGAACTCACCACCCTTAAAGCGTTCCAGGTCCACATCGGTCTCAAAAAAGATGACCTCTATGATGGCCTGTCCACCGGCCTGTAGTCCCACGTTCAGTTTTTTAAGGTCGGCCATGCCCACGGCGGTACCGTCTTCATAGACGACCCCGTTCCCAGAGGCCCCGCCAATGATGAAGCCTCCCTTGCCCACGTTGGGAAAAAGGGCATAACCTGCCGAATTCTCAAAAAAGTCTTCCAGTCCCGGTTGGGCATTCAAAAGGGTCTGCTTCGCCTTTTTCGCATCGTCCATTATTTTTTGGTCCTTTTTGCTCTGGGCCATGACACCAACGCCAAATAGCAGCATCAAAGCCAAGGCTATTGATTTCGCGATTTTCATAATACGTGTGTTTTAGTGTTTTACCAAAGGTAAAAAACGAACCCCTTCCAATTTGGAAAGGGTTTGCCAATTAATGTTAATGAAATTGTATTGTTGGGCCGCCTATTCAGGAAAATCGGCATGGGCCATGACCTCCTCCATTTGCAGCACATGGCGCTCGGTATGGGCAGCAGTGAATATAATGAGTTGCAATGCATCCACTGTACCAAATGGGAAATCGCTGTTGAAGCGGTTTCTAAGGTCGTCATCGGTGGTTTTTACATAATCCATGAGTTCGCTCCGCTTCTCCAAAAAAGCTTGTAATGTTTCCTCGTGGGAACCGAATTTGCCACTGGGCTCAAAAGCTTCGGAGGTTTTCACTTTGTTGCTCCTGTCCGTTACCATGGGCATGATCTGTTCGTCCTTGAATACCAAGGAATCCTTTAGCTCCGGGTTGGGGCCATCGGCCACGGACTTGTGCACCAAATCCCCAAAGGTGGTTTCCAGAATGGCAAGGTGTTCCACTCCTTCTGCAATGGACCAAGAGCCATCACCTGGTTTAAAGTTCAATTGTTCATCGGTAAGGCCGTCCAGAACGTCCAACATATGGTCCCGGGTTTCGGCCAAATGTTGGTTTGCCATCCTGCGCTCTTCCTCTGTAAGCTTTCCCGTATCTGTGCTAAAGCCGAAGAGGACCAACGCCAACATGGGTAGAATCATTTTTTTCATTTCTACAGTGTTTTAGGTTGTTGTGATTGTGTTTTTTGGATCGATCGATGTAATCCAAATATAAAGATATGGTAAATATAGACCCCTAAGAGGGTCAAATGCGCCAAATGGAGAGATTTATTTATCTAAAATGAAAAAATCCATGAAACCACTTGTTGAAATAGGTTTAATCTATGATTTTATAATATTTTAATATGAATTGTCTATGCTGAAAAACAGCATTTTTGTACTTTTAGGGTGGCGAAAAAAATCTAATTAAAACAACATACAATCATGAGTAAAGAACTGGCAAATGGGGCCGATGATGCAAAGTGCCCTTTTTTAAATGGAGAGAAGGGCCCAGTGGCCGGAAGCGGTACACAAAACACACATTGGTGGCCCAACCAACTTAAGTTGGAGCTTTTGAGCCAGCATTCCGAAAAGTCAAATCCGCTTGGAGAAAAATTCAATTACGCTGAAGAGTTTAAAAAACTGGATTACGCAGCACTTAAAAAAGACCTTTTGGATGTCATGACCGATTCAAAGGACTGGTGGCCCGCCGATTTTGGTAGCTATGCCGGTCTGTTTATCCGAATGGCATGGCACAGTGCCGGTACGTACCGTTCTGGAGATGGTCGTGGCGGTGGTGGACGTGGTCAGCAACGATTTGCGCCACTAAACTCCTGGCCGGACAACGTAAGCTTGGACAAAGCCCGTCGTCTGTTATGGCCCATCAAACAAAAATATGGTCAGAAAATATCGTGGGCAGACCTTATGATATTGGCCGGGAACGTAGCCTTGGAATCCACAGGGTTCCGAACCTTTGGTTTTGCCGGAGGTCGTGAGGACGTTTGGGAGCCGGACCAAGATGTGTATTGGGGCAGCGAAACGGAATGGTTGGCCCTGAGCGACACACCCAACAGCCGTTATTCCCATAATAAGGAAGAGCGTGATCTGGAAAATCCATTGGCCGCTGTGCAAATGGGATTGATCTACGTAAATCCGGAAGGACCCGATGGAAACCCCGATCCTGTGGCTGCCGCCCACGACATTCGCGAAACCTTTAAGCGAATGGCCATGGATGATGAGGAAACCGTGGCGCTGATTGCCGGGGGCCATACCATTGGTAAAACCCATGGTAATGGAAATGCCGAGTTGGTAGGTGTTGACCCTGAAGGAGAAGATTTGGCGCTGCAAGGTTTTGGTTGGCTCAACAAGAACGGTACTGGTTTAGGGCCTGATACTTTTACTTCTGGATTGGAAGTGACCTGGACCTCTACACCGGTACGATGGAGCAACGACTTCTTTAAATTCCTATTTAAGTATGAATGGGAATTGACCAAGAGCCCCGCTGGTGCACACCAATGGGTGGCCAAAGATGCGGAGGCCATTATCCCTGACCCATTTGGCGGTCCCAATAGAAAACCGATGATGTTGACCACCGACCTATCGTTGCGTTTTGATCCCGCTTATGAGAAGATTTCACGTAAGTTTTTGGAAAACCCACAAGCTTTCGCCGAGGCATATGCCCGTGCATGGTTCAAATTGACTCACCGTGATATGGGACCACGTTCCCGTTATCTCGGCCCTGAAGTGCCCAAAGAGGAACTTATTTGGCAAGACCCCATTCCAGCTATAGATTATACATTGATTGATGCTTCTGATGTTAAGGCATTGAAAGTCAAAGTATTGGATTCTGGTGTTTCCATTTCTGATTTGGTCTACACCGCATGGTCATCAGCTTCCACCTTCCGTGGAGGGGATAAACGTGGAGGAGCCAATGGGGCACGCATCAACCTAGAGCCCATGAAAAGCTGGGAAGTGAACAAAGGCACCGATAAGACCATTAAGGTTCTTGAAGGAATCAAGGATGAATTCAACGGCAACGCCACCACTGGCGGTAAGAAAGTTTCCTTGGCCGACATGATCGTTCTGGCAGGTAGTGCTGCCGTGGAAAAAGCTGCCAAAGATGGCGGATTTGCAATCGAAGTGCCTTTTGAACCCGGACGTAACGATGCCCGTCAAGATCAAACCGATATTGAGGCCACCAATTATTTGGAGCCTAAATACGACGGTTTCCGTAACTACGTGAAGGATGGGGTAAAAGTGCAAGCTGAACATCTGTTGGTGGACAAAGCCCAATTGCTGACCCTTACCGCTCCCGAAATGACGGCCCTTGTGGGTGGTTTGCGTGTCTTGGGCGCCAACTTTGACGGATCAAGGCACGGTATCCTTACCGATAATGTAGGCGTGTTGAGCAATGACTTCTTCGCGAACCTGCTCGATATGACCACGGAATGGAAAGCGGCCAATGAAGAAAAATCATTGTACGAAGGACGTGACCGCAAGACAGGCGATTTTAAATGGACCGGTACCCGTGTGGACTTGGTGTTCGGCTCCAATTCCATCTTGCGCGCCGTGGCCGAAGTATATGCTTCAGAGGATGGCAAAGCGAAATTTGTGAAGGACTTTGTGGCCGCTTGGACCAAAGTGATGAACCTGGATCGTTTCGATTTGGCCTAATTTGGGCAAATGAATTAAGTCTATAGAAAAAGAAAAGAAACTGCAAAAGACTGCCATGACCGACCAAGGTTGTGGCAGTTTTTTTATAACTTTCAAACTAGTATGAGCAGTACCGAAGATTTTTTCAACCATATCCGAAGCGGCCATGTGGATGCTGTTGAATCCCAATTGCAGACCGCTCCCAAACTCCTGGAGACCCAAGACCAAAGAGGCTCTACCCCGCTCTTGCTGGCAGCCTATTATGGCCACGGGGATGTGGTGCAACTCTTATTGGAAAATGGGGCCAAGGTAGATGCCAAGGACGGCTCAGGCAACACGGCACTCATGGGTGTCTGTTTCAAGGGTTATGTGGACATTGCAAAGCAATTGATCCAAGCCGGGGCCAATGTGAACCACAAAAATGCCATGGGCGCCACCTGTTTGATCTACGCCGTGACCTTCAATAGGGAAGATATGTCAAAGCTACTTTTGGCACATGGGGCCGATGTCTCCATCAAGGATGCCAAAGGAAAATCCGCTTTGGACCATGCCAAGGAACAGGGCATACAGCCATTGGTGAAACTTTTGGAAAACAAGTGATGGCCCGAACCCTTCGCATAGCACTCATACAGTCCCATCTTCATTGGGAAAACCCGGAGAAAAACAGAACAATGTTCGGGGAGAAGATCAATGCCATTTCAGAGGAAGTCGATTTGGTCGTGCTTCCCGAAATGTTCACCAGTGGATTTACCATGGAACCAGGGCAGATTGATTCCTCCGAAGGAAAGCAAACAGTGGAATGGATGCAACGATTGGCCCAACAAAAGAACACGGCCTTAACGGGGAGTATCGTCTTTCAGGAAAATGGAAACTACTTCAACCGACTCTTCTTTGTGGAACCCAACGGAGAATACCATACCTACGATAAAAAGCACACCTTCACCTTGGCAGGAGAGGACAAGGTATATGAAGCAGGGAAACAAAAACTGATCGTGGAGTACAAGGGTTTTAACATTTGCCCGCTGATCTGTTACGACCTTCGCTTTCCGGTCTGGGCCAGAAATGTGGAAGATTATGATGTGCTGATCTATGTGGCCAATTGGCCGAAACCCAGAATAGAGGCATGGGATACGCTGCTCAAGGCCCGTGCCATCGAGAACATGGCTTACTGCATCGGGGTGAACCGAATCGGCCAAGACCATCTACAACATGAATATCCGGGCCATTCGGCCGTCTATGATGTGCTGGGGAAACAAATGGCTTATTCTGGGGGAGAGGAAATCCTATATGCCACATTGGACAAGGAGCACATCGAATCCACCCGAAAAAAACTTCGCTTTTTAGAGGATAGGGACAATTTTAGTTGGAAAGGATAAAATTTTCCTCTTTTTCCCAATTCGCCCGTATCTCGATCAAACCGGGATAGTAACTGATGCGTTCGGGCTGTATTTTGTTGAGGTAGCTTCCCGTGTCCCATTTTCCATTCCCGTTCTCATCAAAAATGACACGGGCCACATAATTGGCCGGCTCAAGGCTGTTGAACTCGAACATTCGAGGTTCGGTGGCTATGATCTCACGCAGGACGTCCCCTTTTTCATTGGTCAACTGTACAATCACCGGATAGGTCACATCACCGCCGAGGTTCATGCGAAGAACGCCATAATCTGTTAGGCTACTGGTGGAGAAACTATAATCCAGCGTATCGTTCTGCATGCCAAAAAAATCGGTGATGGCCCCGGGCAAAAAGGAGAAACGGTACTTTTGGTTGGGCTCCACATCAAAATCAAAATCCACTTTGTTCTCCAAGGTGTCCAGGGTATGGGTATAGGGCAGCGGAATGGAATCGCTTACCATGAGTTCTACCTTGCTGGTATCTACTTCGGTGATGGGCGTATTGACCAGCAGGCTGAACGTGTCTTCCAGATTGAACTTTCCACTGGCATTGGTGGACACTTTCAGGGAATCCAAGGGCAATTTTCGGGTCTTCACAGTGAAGGTGTCTATCATTTTCATCTTGTCATTGGTCACCGTAAAAATGATGGAGTCCAGATCGGTAGGAGTCAGCCAATAGTTCAGGGTGTCCTTGCCCCGCTCCTTTTGGATGGTGGTCCTCACCGAATCGGGCAATGTGGTCAATGGTTCGATTTTCATGTCCATAGGGTCGCCCTGAAAACCAAAGATGATCTTGTTCTTGGCCACATAACTGGGCACGGAAGCCGAATAATCTGGGACTTCCTTGAAAAGGCTCAACACGTAGATGGAGTCCGTGGGGATGGTAATGGTGTCCTCTACAAAACCAATCTTGTCCTGGTTTTGGTTGAACATATTGTTCTTGTTCACATCTTTCAGTGCAACAAGGGCATATTTCCCTGCCTTGAGGTTTTTGAGCTCGAACAGTGGGAGGCTGTCCCCCGTATTCGAAATATACCGCGGCGGACTTTTATAGATGGTCGAATCGGTATAGGTACTGTCCATTTCATAGAGCATCACACTGATGAATTCCTCCGCTTTGCGGTTATAGGCATCTTTTACGGCACCTGAAACGGAGAGGGAATCGATATAATCACCGGTGGAAAAAACATAGGTCAAAAACCGGTTGGGATTGCCCTCGTTGTTGTCCACAATACTCTGTCCAAAGTTGATGGTATAAGTGGTGTTTTCCCGAAGGGTATCCTTTATGGTCAGTTCGATGTACTTGCTCGGAATTCCCTGGGGCATGATCTGTGCCGAGTTTTTAAAAGGAGGGGAAACCACCAGTTGGTTCTGTACATCTTCAAGTTTGATGAGTTCATCAAAATAAAGCCTGATCTTTTTTGCCTTGAAATTGATGCTGAAGTTTTCAGGCTCCGTGCGTACCAGTTTTGGGGGTGTGATGTCCTTGGGCCCACCGCTCGGGGATCCTCTTTTGGCACATTGCCAAAGCGCCAGAACGATGAAGGCGAAGAAAAGAAAGCCCAACACTTTTTTTAAGTACACCATGCCTAAAACCAATGTGGGACAAAGAAACAACTAATTTGAAAACTGGGACAAGGGATTCACAAATTTTAACCCTGTTGCACCACGGCCATGCTCAACAGGGAAACTTCCACCTCTTCGAGTTGCAAAAGGATACTTGCACAGGATTCCATGGTGGAGCCCGTGGTGATCACGTCATCCACCAAGAGCACATGCCTAAAATCGACATTGCAGTCGGGGTTCAGCCGAAAAGCCTCTTTGGAACTTTCCCAGCGAAGGTGCCTATCCTTCTTGGTCTGTGATGTTATGTTCACGCCTTTTATGAGGATGTCGTCCCTGTACTCGGCTTGGATATTGTCCGCTATCTTTTGGGCAAAGAGTGCCACTTGGTTATAGCCCCTTTTTTTCTGTTTTTTGGGGTGCAGTGGCACCGGGACCACGACATCTATCTGTCCGAGGCCGGCATCATTTTGTAGGGTGGAGCCACACCAATCCCCCAAAAAGCTCCCGATCTCTTCTTGGTTTTTGTACTTCAACCAATGGATCAAGTTTTTCACCAATCCATTTTTCGGGAAAAAAATGAACGAAGCAGCCTTTTTTATCGGGATTCTTCCATAAAACATACGGTCTACCACGTTTTCTTCCAGAAAGTTATGATCGGTGAGTGGCACATCATGTCGACAAACTGCACACAAAATGTGTTCTCCCCTAAATAATTGGGCATTACATCCAAAACATGCCCTCGGCAATAGGATGTTGTTAATCTCGTTTATTATCTTAGCCAACCTTTTTGCTGTCAAATCTTATACGCGTTAGAGTAGTCTGTCAACCCATGAACCCCCAAGATAACAATTTCAACTACAAGATTATCTTTGCTGCGCTTGTTGCGGTCATTGTGGGTATTTTGATAGCCTTCTACTACAGCTATGCACAGTCCAAGAACCAAATGTCCTTTTTGGAACAGGAAAAATCCCTTTTGGTGAAGGACCTGACCCTGATGAAGGCCGAAGTGGACCGTTTATCAGGGCTCAACGAAGTGAACGATATAGAGTTGCAAACCTCTAGGTTCCGGGTGCAGCAATTGTTGGACTCCGTGGGCCGATTGAACTTCAGCATCACCAAATTAAAGGAAACCCGAAAGGAACTGCGCAAGTTGGAAATCCGGTTCGATAGCCTAAAGCTCAAGAACAACTTTCTCCGGTACAACAACAGCCTTTTGGCCAGCAGGTATGAAGAGACCCGCAAACAACTCGAGGATTTGAGGGGCAGGGCCAGCAATATGGAGCGGACAGAGTCCCTGCTACGGGAAACCAATAGGGAACTCACCCGCGAGCTGAAGATCAAAAGCTATTTGAAACTACAGGACGCCGAAGGAAGCGGTTTCCGATTGAGGGCAGGCAGACCCATCAAGACCAACAAGGCTTCCACCATTGAAAAATTGCGGGGCTGTGTCACCATTTTGAGCGATGCCAACGAAAAAGGCGACATCAAGGTGCTGTACCTTCAATTTTTAGACCCCAATATGGCCGTCATCGAGGACAATGCCAACACCATTTCTGTGAGTGGGAACACTTATAGCAAGAAAGTGGAGATCGTGTACACCGGAAAAGAAATCAGTATCTGCGACGCCATAACCGTCCCCGAAGCATCATTGGTGGAGGGAATCTATACCTTGAATGTGTTTGAGGATGAAAGATTGCTCGCCTCCACTGAATTTCAGTTGAAATAGCGTATTTCTTTTTGGGTAAAATTCTATTTTTGCCCAATGGCAAATCAGGAAGACATTTTTAAGAAGGTAATCTCCCACGCGAAGGAATACGGGTACGTGTTCCAATCCAGTGAGATTTATGACGGACTCAGCGCAGTGTATGACTACGGGCAGAACGGGGCCGAGCTAAAGAAAAACATTCGCGAATATTGGTGGAAGGCCATGGTGCAGCTCAACGAGAACATCGTGGGCATCGATGCCGCCATTTTCATGCATCCCACCACTTGGAAGGCCTCTGGTCACGTGGATGCCTTCAACGACCCCTTGATCGATAACAAGGATTCCAAAAAAAGATACCGCGCCGACGTTTTGATCGAGGACCATGTCGCCAAGATCGAAGCCAAAATTGAAAAAGAAGTGGCCAAGGCCGAAAAACGCTTTGGTGACAGTTTTGATAAAGAACAATTTTTGTCCACCAACCAGCGTGTCATCGAATATCAGGCCCAGGCCGATACCATCCTGAAACGCATGGCAAGGTCCTTGGAAAAAGAAGATCTTGCTGATGTGAAGGCCTTGATTGAAGAGCTGGAAATCGTTTGTCCCGTTTCCGGTTCCAAGAACTGGACGGATGTAAAACAGTTCAACCTAATGTTCGGGACCAAACTGGGTGCCTCCGCCGATAGCGCTATGGACCTCTATCTTAGGCCAGAGACCGCACAAGGTATCTTTGTCAACTTTTTGAACGTTCAGAAAAGTGGACGTATGAAGATTCCCTTTGGGATTGCCCAAACAGGGAAAGCCTTCCGTAACGAGATCGTGGCCCGTCAGTTCATCTTCCGGATGCGGGAGTTTGAGCAGATGGAGATGCAGTTCTTCATCAAACCGGGTACCCAAATGGAGTGGTACGAGGCTTGGAAGGAAAAACGGATGAAATGGCACCTTTCCTTGGGAATGGGAGCCGATAACTATCGTTTCCATGACCATGAAAAATTGGCCCACTACGCGGATGCCGCTGCCGATATCGAATTCAAATTCCCCTTCGGGTTCAAGGAGTTGGAGGGAATCCACTCCCGCACCGATTTCGATTTGGGCAACCATGAAAAATATTCCGGTAAAAAACTACAATACTTCGACCCAGAACTGAACGAAAGCTACGTGCCCTACGTGTTGGAAACATCCATTGGTCTGGACCGTATGTTCCTGGCCGTGTTCTCCAATTCGTTGCAAGAAGAGGAACTCGACAACGGCACCACTCGTACCGTATTAAAAATTCCTGCTGTGTTGGCGCCCAACAAAGTGGCCGTTCTACCGTTGCTGAAACGGGACAGACTTCCTGAAGTCGCCCAAAAACTGGTGGACGAACTGAAATGGGACTTCAATGTGGATTACGATGAAAAGGATGCCGTGGGCCGTCGTTACCGTCGTCAAGATGCCGCAGGAACGCCCTTCTGTGTCACCGTGGACCATCAAACCTTGGAAGATGACACCGTCACCATCCGCCATCGGGACACCATGGAGCAAAGTCGGGTGAAATTGTCCGAAGTGAAGGTCATCATCTCCAAAGAGGTGGACATGCGCTACTGGTTGCAGAAAATCTAGTTCAAATCAGGGGTTGGTTATCGAAATTCCATTTCCCGTCATGCCAAAGGCATTTCTGGGTGACGGAAATTTACAATGAAGCCCCAAAAAGCCACAAATTAGTAGTAACGTTTTTCAAAATGGAAGGGTATCTTGCCCTTATGTTGAACGAAACCCAAATCACCCAATTGAACGAATGGATCACCGATACCTACGGCACATTCGGAGAACTGGCACATTACCTTGATTTGGCTGTGGAAATGCTCTTTTATGTGGAGCAAGATCTTTTTGGGCAACGGGAATTACAGGAGGTGATTACTGTGTTGTATGGGTTGAGGCGGGTTTTGAGGTGAACGGAACTACCCCTCATGGAAATAAGCTTTTAAGCAACTAGTGACTTTTTTTCTTCAGAATCTCTTTCAGACCACAAAATATAATCAGCGTTTTTTGCTTTTAATGCTTCTAAATATTCACCTTTTATCTCTTTTTCAAGGTCGTTTATAATTGCAATTGCCTTGACCTCTTTTTTTGTTGATTTTTCTCTAACAGGTTTGATGTCTTCCCATGAAAATAGAAAGGTGGGAAGATTGGACTTGTTGATTGTATTAAAAGATTTTATAACAATTTCACTGGTTTTCTTAGCGATTTGGAAGTCAAAATTAAATTCAAGTCCAGTGGTTCCTTTGGAAATAAAATCAGGTGTGTAAATAATATCCAAAGAATCCAAATATGACCTTACGTCTTCTTTAAAGATTGAAGCTATATTATGTTTTGACAAAACATAAAGGTCATTTATTTCAATAATTGCAGAAAGAAAATTATGTTTTGACTGAGAAAAATTGTCAAAATCGCTTTCTATCATTAGTTCATTATCCTTACTTCGAACCCCATAGTTAAGCAAAATGGAGTCTAAAATATCTCTTCTTTTTTTAGAACCTTGTATATGTAAACCTTGAAGTTCCAAATTATTCATGGTTTCACCATTATCACTCAAAATCAAATGATTATTTTCTTTTCTAGCATAAATCTCAATGGTATCATTAAACGCACCAATAAAAGGTGTGTTTATCAGAAACCAATCCGTACTTTCCCCTTTTTGGACAAAAGTTTTTTCTCTTAGCCAATCATAGTATTCGGAAACATGCTTGTTTATCCAGTAGTTCAAAGTAATGCTTGTTGTATTTTGATTTGAGATTTTAGGTTAATTCTCAAAGCAAAGTTAAATATTAAATCGGTTAGGTCAGATTGGTCGGTTATATCCTGTGTTTCAAAATCGGTTTCTGCTAGTGGTATTGCCCATGCTAAAGGTTTATAACCTTCAACATATATGTGCATATGAGGCTCTGTAGGAGTGAACCACTTATCAGCATATTGTCCAAGATTTTCGGGAAGAGTGTCTTTAATCTCAACAGGATTATGATGCCCTCCTCTAAAGTCAATACGTAAAAGACCTATAAAAGAATTACTTTCCAGATGGTGTATAGATGTTTTAAGAATTATTTTTTGATTTGTCGTTATCTCTAACCAAAATTGATAATCTGGATCTTCATGAGAAATCAATTCAAGTCGATTTTTTTTATTTCCTAAATCAATTATCTGTGTAGGATCATTAAGAACCTTTTCAAGGTCTAACAGATATTTTGCTTCTTGATTGGTCAACATATTATGAATTGCTTTCAATCAAATATAAATGATAATATAATCTAAATACATAAAATTAATGGGTACATAACCAGTTAAAATATTGACCAAAAGAATTTTAGATTCAACCTTCCCCCACCATCTCCACCAACTTGTTGATCGTGTTCAGGTTTCTGGCCGTCATGGTCACGCCTGGTAAAGCCTTGCCGATTTTTTCCACCAATTTGGAACGGCCTATGCCCTCTGGCGCGTAGAGGTAAAATACCTTTTCGATTAGGATGTACCGCTCGCTATCGGCTTTTAGGGAATCCAAAAGCGCCTCATCAAAAACCTCAGGTTCCTTGTCCAGAAAAAAATAATGGATGGTCTTCCCTTGGTCGCTTTGATAGGGACAATTGGCCACGGCACCCATGAGTTCGTCCCTATCCAAAACAAAAATGTAGGGCATGAACCCAAACTGCTCCTCTATCAGTTGCCCAATTTTGTCCAGAGGCCTTTGCGGGCTTTCAAAAACCACATTGCCACTTTGGATGTAGGTCCTGACATTGGAAAATCCGTTGGACTCCATCAACTGTTTCAGTTCCTTCATGGGGACACTGTGTTTCCCGCCAACATTGATGCCTCTTAACAGTGCAATCCAAGTTTTCATTTGATGTGTTTTTCTAAAATGGATAAAAAGGAGAAGGTAATCAATTTTACAGACTCTTCAAGAACGTGTCCGTATCCATGATCTGGGCAAATTCATCCTTCAGGTTGGCCAGTTCGGTGTGGTAGATGAGGTCGGCCCCATAAACTTGACCGTTCACGCCCACTTTGTCAAAGGCCGCGGTGGCATCCGATACCAGAACAACAGCAAAACCCATATTGGCCGCCATCCGCACGGAAGTGGAGATACAATGTTCCACGGTAAGCCCAGCGATAACGAGTTCGGAAATGCCCATGGCCCTGAGTTGGGCCTCAAGGTCGGTGCCTATAAAGGCACTGTTCACGTTTTTGGCAAAAATGGGCTCACCGTTGATGGGCTGCACCAATGGGTGTATCGCATTCCCCTTTTTGGAAGGATGCAAAGGGGAATCCGGGTTGGTGGAATCGTGCTTCACATGAAATATGGGCCATTGTTTTTCTCGAAAGGCCAACAAGATTTTCCGGCAATTCTCCTCGGCCACGGGATTATTGCGCTCTGTGCCATAAAAGGCCATTTCCTGTAGCCCAAGTTGGATATCGATGAGAACAAGTGCCGTCATTGGGTAGTCTTTGGACTTAAAATTACGACAAAAGGAACTGCAATCTGATTTTGAAATAGGACCATTGTTAAATTCAATTTTAAGAAGAAGCCTACAATAGCTATTTTTAGGAAAAATTTAAAAGATGAAGATCGTCTCCTACAATGTGAATGGCATCAGGGCCGCACTCAGTAAAGGTTTTGTGGAATGGCTGCAGGCGGTGGACCCGGATGTGGTCTGCCTACAAGAAACCAAGGCCATGGTGGACCAAGTGGACACTGCTGTTTTTGAAGAAGCGGGATACCCACACCATTATTGGTTCAGTGCCCAAAAGAAGGGATATAGCGGGGTGGCCTTACTTTGTAAGGAACGGCCGGACCATGTGGAATATGGTACCGGAATCGATTATATGGATTTTGAAGGACGCAACCTGCGTGTCGATTATGGAGATCTGTCCATCATGAGCATGTATTTGCCCTCGGGGACCAACCTGGCCCGGTTGGACCATAAACTGATGTACATGGCCGATTTTCAAAAATATGCCGATGAACTTCGGAAGGAGCGCCCCAACCTGATCGTGTGCGGGGACTACAACATCTGTCACGAGGCCATCGACATCCACGATCCCGTTCGCAACAAAAATGTTTCTGGCTTTCTGCCCGTGGAGCGGGAATGGATCGGGAGCTTTATCAACAGTGGGTTTATTGACAGTTTCCGACACTTCAACAAAGAGCCCGACAATTATACGTGGTGGAGCTATAGGGCCAATGCAAGGGCCAATAATAAGGGTTGGCGGTTGGACTACGGTATGGTGGCAGAGCCCTTGGAAAATAGGTTGAAACGTTCAGTGATCCTGTCCGAGGCCATGCACAGCGACCATTGTCCCATTTTGTTGGAAGTGGAAAGATAACCTTGACGTAAAGGTCAATGTTTTGGTTTAGTTACCTTTGACCGTCCTAAACTTGATATGATGAAATATACCAGAATCCCACATACCGATATCCGAATAAGCAAAATATGCCTTGGCACCATGACCTGGGGCAGGCAGAACACCGAGGAAGAGGCCTACGAACAGATGGATTATGCCCTGGACCAAGGCGTGAATTTTTTTGACACCGCGGAACTCTACCCCATCCCCGCAAAGAAGGAACTCTATGCGGTGACCGAGGAATTTATCGGGAACTGGCTCAAAAAGACCGGGAACAGGGACAAGGTGGTATTGGGGTCCAAAATTGCGGGAAAAGGACATGCCGCTACGCACATCAGGAATACCGGGTTCAGCAAGGAATCCATCATAAGTGCGGTGGAAGGCAGTTTGCAACGGCTCCAGACGGATTACATCGACCTGTACCAACTGCACTGGCCCGAACGGAACACCAATTATTTTGGGCAAAGGGGATTCAATGCCCATATCATTGATGGTTGGGAGGACAATATCCACCAAGTCCTGGAAACCCTTCGCGACCTGATTGCCGAAGGAAAGATCAGGCACGTGGGCCTTTCCAACGAAACGCCTTGGGGGACCATGCGATTTTTGGAGGAGAGCAAAGTGCACAGGACCCTCCCACGCATGTTGACCATCCAAAATCCCTATAACCTTTTGAACCGTTTGTTCGAGGTGGGGCTTTCCGAAATATCGACCCGTGAAAAAATAGGATTGTTGGCCTATTCGCCTATGGCTTTTGGGGTGCTCAGCGGAAAATATTTGACCGAGATACCACCAAGAAAGGCCAGGGTCACCCTGTTTCCCAATTACAACAGGTACAGTGGGGAAACTGCTACCCAAGCCACGGAGAAATATGCCCAATTGGCCCAAGAACATGGGTTGAGCCTGGCGCAGATGTCGTTGGCCTTTGTGAACACACGACCTTTTCTAACGAGCAACATTATCGGGGCCACCAGCATGGAGCAGCTTCGGGAAAACATCGAGAGTATCGATGTGGACCTTTCGGATGAGGTGTTGGAAGGGATCGAGGCCATCCATAATGCTATTCCGAATCCAGCTCCTTAATTAATCCAAGGCATAGGCACGGTATTCATCACCGGAGGCCGTTCCCATTTTGCCGCCGCCACAGGCAATGACGATGTATTGCTTGCCATCCACTTCATAGGTGATGGGTGTGGCGTATCCTCCTGCGGGCAATTGGTCCTCCCATAGCATTTTACCGGTTTTCATGTGGAAGGCCCGTATTTTTTCATCCTTGGTGGCCGCAATGAACAGCACCCCACCTTTGGTGATTACGGGTCCGCCGTAATTTTCGAGGCCGGAAACAGGCACATGGGGGTCTTCCAGACTTTCCTCATGGCCCAATGGGACTTTCCAAAGATATTCCCCTGTGTTCAGGTCGATGGCATTCAAGGTGCCCCATGGTGGTTTGACCACGGGATAGCCTCTATCATCCTTGAAACGGGCAAAACTGGCCACGGAATAGGGCACATCGATTTTGATTTTTTCTACCCGATGGTCCTTTGCTTCTTCCATATCGGTCAAAAATTCGGTAATAGCATCAATTTCAGCTTCGGAAAGATTGGGCATTCCGGGCATGGCACCCCTTCCTTTTTGAATGATGGCCTTGATGGAATCGGGCTGCAAGCGCAATTTCACCTTTTGAAGTTCAGGAATTCCGGCAAGTCCCTCCAGCGCTCCGCCATGGCAGCGCGCACAGTGGATCTGGGCCAAGGACTGTCCCATGCTCGAACCACCATCTCCACCCACTTCCTTCATTCTGATGATCCAGGCCATTTCATTGCCGTTCACATACATGGTTCCGTTTCGTGGGTCGATGGCGGCACCGCCCCATTCGGCACCTCCGTCTGCTCCCGGATACAAGAGAACCCCAGTAGTGTCCATCGGAACAAATTGCCCATTGGAAGTGATGGATTTGAATTTTTCCAAAACGGTTGGCGCATCATCACTTGTATTGCCTTTCACTAAATCATCCACAAAAGCTTTTTCGTTGGGGGCATACAACTCATTTTCGGTTAAAATTTGACGTGCGAAGGGTTCGGGTTTCAAGGGAAGCGGTTGTGTGGGATAGGCTTTTTCACCAATGAGTTTGGAACTTGGATAGGCTTTTTCCTCAATGGGAAACAATGGCTCTCCAGTTTCCCGATTGAACACAAAAACGTGTCCACTTTTGGTCACTTGTGCCACGGCAGGAATGGTTTTTCCGTCTCTTTTCACTTCCAATAAGTTGGGCGGGGCTGGTGGGTCGCGGTCCCAAATGTCGTGGTGCACCATTTGAAAATGCCAGATACGCTCCCCGGTTTTGGCATTGAGAGCCAAAAGGGAATTGGCAAACAAATTTGCCCCTTCCCGATCTCCTCCGTACCAATCAAAGGCGGCCGAACCCGTAGGAATATAAACGATGCCCCTTTCGTTGTCCAAGGCCATCCCGGGCCAATTATTGGCACCCCCGACCGTTTTGTAGGCTTCGGCAGGCCAAGTATCGTGCCCGAATTCGCCGGGTTGTGGAATGGTGTGGAAGGTCCAGACAATTTTTCCCGTGAGCACATCGTAGGCCCGAATATGCCCAGGGGAAGCACCAGGCCCTTCCCCAACCCGGGTGCCCTGGATCAATATATTTTCAAAAATAGCTCCAGGGGTATTGGAAACCACGGATTGTTTTTTGGGATCCCGGCCCAAACCTTCCCGCAGGTCGATACTGCCATTATTTCCAAAGGAAGGAACCGGTTTCCCAGTTTCAATGTCGATGGCATAGAGTCGGGGTCCTGAAGTGAAAAAGATTCGGCTGGGGCCATCGCCGTTCGATTTCCAATAATTCAACCCTCGGTTCATGCCCAATCCCGAATCGTCTTTGGTAACGGGTTTGAATTTCCAGATTTCCTTGCCCGTAGCGGCATCGATGGCAAAGAGTTCAATGGCGGCATTTACCCCATAAAGCACATTGCCGATCATCAACGGGCTGGTCTGGATTTGGGTGGTCCTTCCTTCTTGAAGCCCACCACTTTTATAGCTCCAGGCCAATTTTAATTGGCCAACGTTGGCGGTATCGATTTGGTCGAGATTGGAGTAGTGGGTGCGCTCGGGATCACCTAAATAATGCTCCCAAGTAGTAAAATAGTCTTTGTCGGAAGAAGTGGTTTTTTCATTGGAACAGGAGGCCAATACGGCAACCCACAGGAAAAGTAAAAGTCGTTTCATGTGCAATGGAAGGTTTCCTAAATATAGGTTTTAAAAAAGGAAGGAGATAAAAAATGGACTAAAAAAGGAAGTGCACCACATCCTCGATTTTGGAAACCTTGCGGATTTGGATGCCCGTGTTCTTCAGACCGATTTTGTTGTTTTTGGAAACAAAAATGGTGGAGAAACCCAGTTTTTCAGCTTCCAAAATGCGTTGGTCCACCCGCTGTACGGGACGGATTTCCCCGGCAAGACCTACTTCCGCAGCAAAACAGATGCCTTTTTCAATCGATATGTCCGCATTGCTGGACAAAATAGCGGCCATAACGGCAAGGTCGATGGCAGGGTCATCCACCGAAATGCCCCCGGTGATGTTCAAAAAGACATCTTTGGCGGCCAATTTAAATCCTGCCCGTTTTTCAAGAACGGCCAAGAGCATGTTCAATCGTTTGGCATTGAACCCGGTTGCGGAACGCTGCGGTGTGCCATAAACCGCAGTGCTTACCAAGGCTTGGATTTCTATCAATAACGGGCGCATGCCTTCCACCGTAGCGGCAATGGCAGTACCGCTGAGGTCATCCTCATTTTTGGAGATCAATACTTCGGATGGATTGTTCACTTCCCGCAACCCACTGCCCTGCATTTCGTAAATACCCAATTCGGCAGTGGAACCAAAGCGGTTTTTTAGCGAACGAAGGATTCTGTAAACGTAGTTGCGGTCACCTTCAAATTGAAGTACCGTATCCACCATATGTTCCAATATCTTTGGTCCGGCTATGGTGCCATCTTTGGTGATATGGCCCACCAAAATCACGGGAGTATGGCTTTCCTTGGCAAATTTGATGAGTTCCGCGGCACATTCACGGATCTGTGAAATGCTTCCAGCAGCCGATTCGATATAATCGGTGTGCAGGGTCTGGATGGAATCGATGACCACCAGATCGGGCTCCAAGGCAGCTATCTGCTGAAAGATGTTCTGGGTCTTGGTCTCGGTGAGGATATAGCAATTGTCACTATTGGGCAGGATCCGGTCAGCCCGCATCTTGATCTGCCGTTGACTTTCCTCGCCCGAAACATATAATGTTTTATAGGGCAGTTTTAGGGCAATCTGAAGCAACAGGGTACTTTTTCCAATCCCAGGCTCCCCTCCCAGCAAAGTCAGGGAACCGGGAACCAATCCGCCGCCCAGAACGCGGTTGAACTCTTGGTCCAAGGTGTCCAGTCGAAGCTCTTTCTCATGGGTGATCTCAGAAACGCGAAGGGGTTTGCTGGCCTGTTTGACCGAGGTCGTGTCCGTTTTCCAACTCCTTTTTTCTTCCTTTTGGACCACTTCTTCCACAACGGTGTTCCATTCCTTGCAGGAGGAACATTGGCCTACCCATTTGGCATATTGGGTGCCGCAGTTTTGGCAAAAAAAAGCAGTTTTCGTCTTGGCCATTCCTTTCTTTGGGTGAAGGCCTAAAGATATGGATTTAGATGGAGGATCGGACTATCGGATTTTTGGATTTCTCGATTTATGGACCAATTTTTCCAGCAATCCCATTCTCCCAGATTCTATGGCTCAATACCCAAAATCTGCTTTCAGCGCATCGATTTTTTCCAAGGCCATATCCTTGGTCAAAAAGTCGATCTCCTGCATCTGGAATGCTTTTTCAAACGTTTTGAACGCTTTTTTAGGTTCCCCGATCTCTTCGTAATATTCTCCCTCAAAATAGAAGCCCATCATGGTATCGGGAAATTCCTTTTTACAGAGGTCCGACAAAGGTTTCAGCGATTCGTAATCCTCCTTCTTTCGGCAGGCGGCATAGATGGCCATGATGTCGTTGAGCTCCACATGTTTTTGGAAGCCGAACAGTTTTTCTATGGTGCCGTAGCGGTTTTCCAGATAGTTGAAAACAGGTTCTTCGGAGGTCAATATCTCCGATTTGTACTCGGCAGGGCTGATGGGCCTGAATATTTTGAAGACATTGTCAAATGCCTTGCCGATTCCGTAGGCCGCGATGGACGAATGGTCGGCATTTTCATATTCATCAAAGAAATAGTGCAGGTTTTCCTTGGTGATGGAGTTGATGCTGTGGTTCATCTGAAGGATACGTTGCCTATCGTCCGAAGGTTCTTTCTCGACAATCAGGTTATAAAAAATCACTTGCTCCAGTGCCGAAAGGCGTTCAGGGACCCGGTTTTCCATTTCAGTGGCCAAGGTGGGCGATATGCTCACATAGGAATTGAAGAGCGAACGGTCCTTGAACAGGTAATAATTTCCAAAATTGGCGGTGATGTCATACCCCACGAACATTTTGAAAGGGGCAATGTTATAGCTGGTTTCCAAATAGGGGATGAGCTCCGTGCCCAAAAACTCATAGAACATCTTACCCTTGTCGGAGGGCAGTCCCGAGATTTCCTCATGGGCGCAGTCTTCCAACCGGATATCGTTCTCGGCCTGGCCCACACCCACCACAATGACCTGGGGCATACGGTCCAAACGGCTTTGGAACTTGGCATTGGCCACCACAAGGTCAAAAAGGTACTCGGCATCCAGAACGACCAGCAATGGATATTTTTTTTCTTCGGAATAGTCCTCTGGAAAATAATAGGAGACGTTCCTTCTTTCCTGTAGTTTGAAGGATTCAAAGATCTCTTGTTTGACCTGGGCGCCAAGATTGAAGCACACCAAGCCCAACAATAGGAATTGTAGTTTTTTGTTCATGGGTTAAGTTTTGCGCGGCTGGGGTTACCGATTTCTATTCAATAACGGCAATACGATGAAGGATATTGTACCGAAAACGACCACCATGAGGGTCTGCGCGATCCACATGATCCACCCAAAGGCATCCCCGGAAACGGAGCTGATGCCAAAGATGCCCAAGGCTGCGCTCACGGCAATGGGATAGAGCCCGATTCCGCCGTTGGTGGTGGACATGGCAAAGGCACCGGCGACGAAGGCGACCATAAGTTCACTCAGGGAAAGGGACGTGGTCTCGGCCACGGTATGTTTTATCACCCAGAACATGCCCACATAGGCGACCCATATGAAGAGGGTATGGAAAATGAACGGCCACTTTTTCTTCATTTTGAAAAGGCTGAGCACTCCGTCCAAAAGTCCGTTCAGGAAGGTTTTCAGTTTGTTGGCAAAGGGAGATTTGGATTTTCGGATGATGTAGGTGGCCAAAAAAAGACCGACTATCCCCACCAACAAAATACCGATGGCACCCATGATGTTCACCCCTTTTTCGTCCAAAAATGCCAGGATGATATCCGTCTGCAACACCAAGGTCACCATGACGATGAGCAAGAGCATCAACAAATCGATGACCCTTTCAGTGACGATGGTGCCAAATCCTCTTTCAAAAGGCACTTTTTCATAGGTGGTCAGTGCTGTGGCCCTTAGGATTTCGCCGGAACGAGGTATCCCCAAATTGGCAAAATAGGAGATAAGGACAATCAGGATGCTGTTCAGCGTCTTTGGTCTGTAACCCAAGGGTTCCAAAAGGTATTTCCATCGGATGGCCCTCGAGATATGGCTCAGGATGGCCATGACCACCGAGAGGGTGACCCAAAATGGGCTGGCGTTGGAAATGTAATGGATGATCTGTTTGCGTTCTTCGGGTGTGGTGGAATTGTAGGAATACCACACCAAAAAGAGCCCAAAGGCGATAGGGACACCTATTTTGAGAAATTTTTTCAGGGAGCTGCCCAAAATTAGTTGAGTAGATTGGTGGCCTCGTTCGGGAAGACCAACGCCGGGTTGAACGCCTTGGCTTCCTCAATGTCCATCCAGGCGTAGGTGATGAGGATGAGTACGTCGCCCACGGCCACTTTCCGGGCTGCGGCACCGTTCAGGGTGAGTTCGCCAGACCCCCTAGGTCCGGGGATGGCGTAGGTCTCCAGCCGTTCACCATTGTTGTTGTTGACGATTTGCACTTTTTCGCCCCTGATGATGTTGGCTGCGTCCATAAGGTCCTCGTCAATGGTGATGCTGCCTATGTAGTTTAGGTCGGCCCCGGTGACTTTCACCCTATGGATTTTTGATTTTACAACTTCTACTTGCATGGTGCAAAATTATCAATTCAATCTTAGATTATCAATTAAGCGTACGCCATCGGCATAAACGGCAATGAATGCCCTATATTTTTGGCCATCCTGTTTTTTCAGCATGGGGGTCAGCGTGTCCTCATCGGCTATCTCAAAATACTCCAAGCTGAACACGGGATTTTCCTCAAATTCGGCTTTTACCCAATGCCGTATGCTACTTGCACTTTCCGTGCCAAATTTTAATCTGGCGGCCAGTAGCGTTTTATGGATGAACCCCGCTTCTTCCTTGGTCGTTTGGGAGAGGCGTTCATTACGGGAACTCATGGCCAGTCCGTTGGGTTCCCTTTCTATAGGACAACCAATGATGACATAGGGCAGTTTTTTGATCTTGACCATTTTACGGATGATCTGTAGCTGCTGGAAATCCTTTTCGCCAAAATAGGCCTTATCGGGGGAAACTGTTCTCAACAAAAGCTCCACAATGGTGCCGACACCGTTGAAATGTCCAGCCCGGAACTCACCTTCCATTACCTTGTCCAATCCATCAAAATTATAGGATTGTGATTTGACGGAGCTGCCATAGATCTCATCAATGGATGGGGCGAAGATGACAATTTGATCGGATTCCCTTTGCAAAAGCTCCACATCCCTTTCCAAACTTCTGGGATATTTTTCCAAATCGTCCTTTTTGTCAAATTGGGTGGGGTTCACAAAAATGCTGACCACTACCAAACCATTCTCGGAAAGCGCCTTTTTTACCAAGGAAACATGCCCTGTGTGAAGTGCTCCCATAGTGGGCACGAGGCCGATGGAGATGTTTTTTCTTCTCTCGTCCTGTAAGAAGGAAACAAGTTCCTTTTTGCGGTCGAATATGTGCATAGCGACATTCAAGAGCGTGCAAAAATACTATAAATACTGGTAATCAGCATAATTTTTGTACTTTTGCAGCTACGTTTTTCAGATAAACAAAAGAAAGTGTTTATGAATGGTAAAAAGATATTGTTTGTATCTTCTGAATTAGTTCCATACCTCCCAGAGAATCCAGTTTCCTTAATGTCGTACGAAGCACCGAGAATGGTGAACAGCAATGGGGGGCAAATACGCATCTTCATGCCAAGATATGGAAATATCAATGAAAGAAGGCATCAATTGCATGAAGTCATACGCTTATCGGGGATGAACCTGGTCATAAACGACATGGATATGCCCTTGATCATCAAGGTGGCATCCATTCCAAGGGAACGTATCCAGGTGTATTTCATAGACAACGAGGAATATTTCAAGCGCAAGGCGACGTTCAAGGATTCGGAAGGGAAGCTGTTCCCTGACAATGACGAACGGGCCATCTTTTTAGCCAAGGGTGTCGTGGAAACCGTAAAAAAATTGAACTGGTCACCAGACATCATCCATGTGCATGGCTGGATGGCCTCCCTGCTGCCGTTGTACCTTAGAAAATATTATGCCGATGAACCTTTGTTCGCCGACAGTAAGATCGTCACATCGGTCTATGGAAAGGGATATGAAGGTGAGTTGGACAATGAGATGATCAATAAGATTTCCTTTGACGGCATAGACAAGAACGATATTTCTTCCCTGTCCAAGCCCGACTATAATAATTTGTTAAAGGTTGCCGTAGATTATTCCGATGCCGTTATTTTAGCCTCGGAGGAGATGTCGGAGGATCTGAAGGACCATATAGCCAATCTTTCCAAACCCGTACTGCCCTATGTTTCGCTTCAGGAAGCAGAAGAGGCATACACAAATTTCTATAAAACCGAGGTTTTAAAATAAATTGCATGAGATTTTCCAGAATCACTAAAGTTTCAACCTTGGTTGGGACCTTGCTTCTACTGATAGCTTCCTGTGAAGACGAACTGGACACCATTGGAGAAGGTGTCGTTGGAGGGGAGCCCTTCACCACAGGAAAGGTTGAATATGGTGTGTTTGCCTACAACAAGGGCATAACCGCTGTGCAGACCAACAGGTTGCCACTGTACCAATTGGGCACCTTTACCGATCCCCTTTATGGAAAAAGGACGGCCAGCATCATCTCGCAGCTTACTTTGTCCACCGAGAACCCCACTTTTGGGGATATCACACAGGCCGCAGAGGACAATGCGGATTCTGACGATAGTGCATCCACGGTCCAGGAAAATGAAACCGTGAAGGAGGTCTATCTCTACATCCCTTTCCAACTGCCCCCTTCGGGAGACACTGATGGTGACGGTGTGGACGACGAATTTGAAGAAGGGGATGATGTGGACGACCCCAACTCTGATTGGGATGGGGACGGCGTTACGGACAATCAGGAAAGGGTCATAGGCTCCAACCCATTCGACCCTAATGAGGATGGTACAGGCGACGACTTTGTGGCAAATACCTTCAAAAAGCGATATGATCTGGACAGTATTTATGGGGACAGGACCGCTACGTTTAACCTCAGTGTTTCGCGTTCAAATTATTTTCTGAGGAATTTGGATCCGAATTCAGGCTTTCAGGAAGCACAAGAGTACTATTCCAATCATGATTTTTCAGGATTTATCGGCGAACTTATTGCCAATGAAGAAGTCACTATTAGCAATGAGGACATGTTGTTTTTCAGGGAAGACGACCCTGATACTGAAGATGTTGACGAATCCGAGCAGGTAGAAACCAGATTGACTCCGGGAATCCGTATCCCGTTGAGCAATGAATTTTTCCAGACCAACCTTCTGGACATGGAAGGAAAGCCGGAATTGCTCAACCAATCCAATTTTAGGAACTTTCTTAGGGGAATCCATCTTTCCGGAACAAATATGGAGGAGCTGATGTTCTTGCTGGATATTACCGAGGCCACCATTACGGTCACCTATGAATACCAAGATTACGATACTGAGGAGGAGACCGTCGTGACTGCCGAGAAGGATTTTGTGCTAGGGCTGATGATGAGCACCAACAATGGTATTTCGGGCAATGCCGTAAATGTATTCGAAAATGAACCCTTGCCAACAGATATTGCCAGTGCATTGGACAATGGGGAGAACGCTTCGAGAATATATGTGAAAGGAGGGGCTGCGATGGCAGAGATCAGGCTTTTCGACGAATTGGAAAACGGAGGAGGGCAGCTCATAGATGAGCTTAGGGCCAAAAACTGGATCATCAACGAGGCCAATCTGGTCTTTTATGTGGACAGGGAAACCTTGGACAATTCGGGTGGGACCGTGGAAGAACCACCAAGACTCTATCTTTTTAATGCTGAGACCGGTTTTCCCTTGTACAACTCGTCCAACGAGAGCAGTACGCCGAACACCACGGCAAACCCACTGGAATATTTTTCCAATCACGATGGTGTCATCCAAAAGGAAAGCGGAAAAGGCATAAAATATACCATTAGGATAACGGAGCACATCAACAACATTATCGTCCGTGACTCCACCAACGCCAAATTGGCACTGTCGTTGACGTCCAATATAGCGATTCCCAACGTACAAGAAGCGGTGGGCAATGTGTCTGACGAAGTGGATTATCCCGTGATGTCTGCTGTGAACCCTTTGGGGACAGTGCTCTATGGCAGCAATGTGGCTACAGGAGAAGAAGGGAAGAAGCTAAAACTCGAGATTTTCTACACAGAGGCCAATTGATGGTTGCCACTTGAAGAAGATTTTTGGGCGTTCATCGTTTTCTGTGGACAGATGTATTGATTTTGCCCAATAGATCTTAATTTTGGAGCACACTTTATCCCCCAATAGTGGACATTAACTAAAAAAAATCTTATGTGTGGAATTGTAGGTTACATTGGCCATCGGGATGCTTATCCTATTATAATCAAGGGCCTTCAAAGGCTGGAATATCGAGGATATGACAGTGCGGGAATAGCACTTTACGACGGGGAGAACACCCATCTTTCCAAGACCAAGGGAAAAGTGGAAGACCTCAAGCAAAAAACAGAATCTTCCATTTCAATTTCAGGAAAACTAGGGCTGGGACATACCAGATGGGCCACCCACGGGGTACCCAACGATGTCAACTCGCATCCCCATTTTTCCAATTCCGGGGATCTGGTCATCATTCACAACGGTATCATAGAAAATTACGATTCCATCAAACAGGCATTGATCAAACGTGGCTATACGTTTGAATCCGATACGGATACCGAAGTGCTGGTCAATCTTATTGAAGAAGTAAAGAACAAGGAAGGTGTCAAACTTGGAAAAGCTGTCCAAATAGCACTCAACCAAGTAGTGGGGGCCTATGCCATTGCCGTTTTTGACAAGAACAAGCCCGATGAGATCGTGGTGGCCAAATTGGGAAGCCCACTGGCCATTGGTATCGGCGAGAACGAATATTTCATAGCATCGGATGCATCCCCATTTATTGAATACACCAACAATGCGATTTATCTGGAAGACGAGGAAATGGCCATTGTGAGGATCGGTAAGGAAATCAAACTTCGCAAGATCAAGGACGATGCGATTGCCTACCCGAACATTCTGGAACTCCAGCTCAACTTAGAGGAAATAGAAAAAGGGGGGTATGAGCATTTTATGCTGAAGGAAATCTACGAACAGCCTAGGGCCATATTGGACACCTATAGAGGCCGTTTGTTGGCGGACAAGGGTATTATCAAAATGGCAGGTATCGATCAGAACTTGGAAAAATTCCTCAATGCCAATAGGATTATCATTGTGGCCTGCGGGACCTCATGGCATGCCGGACTTGTGGCCGAATACATTTTTGAGGATTTGGCCCGTATTCCGGTAGAAGTGGAATACGCCTCGGAATTCAGGTACAGAAACCCTGTCATCACCGAGAAAGATGTGCTCATTGCCATATCGCAGTCGGGAGAGACGGCCGATACCTTGGCAGCCATCAAACTGGCGAAAGAGAAAGGAGCCTTTGTTTTTGGGGTGTGCAACGTGGTGGGTTCATCCATAGCTAGGGAAACCGATGCAGGAGCCTACACCCACGCCGGTCCGGAAATCGGAGTGGCATCCACTAAGGCATTCACTACCCAAATCACGATACTGACGCTAATAGCGCTGAAGTTGGCCCATGAGAAAGGAACCTTGTCACAGTCCAAGTACCATGAATACCTCACAGAACTGGAGAGCGTTCCAGCAAAAGTGGAGAAAGCACTTTTGTCCAACCCAATTGTGGAGGAAATATCCAATATTTACAAAGATTCGCCAAACTGCCTTTACTTGGGCAGGGGATACAATTTCCCAGTGGCCCTGGAAGGAGCCTTGAAACTAAAGGAGATTAGCTACATTCATGCGGAAGGATATCCCGCCGCGGAAATGAAGCACGGACCCATTGCCTTGATTGATGAGCAAATGCCCGTTGTGGTCATTGCCACCAGAAAAGGACACTATGAAAAAGTAGTGAGCAACATACAGGAAATCAAATCCAGAAAGGGAAGGATCATTGCCATCGTCACCGAGGGAGATGTATCTGTTAGGGAATTGGCCGACCACGTGATCGAAGTGCCGGAAACCTCAGAAAGCCTTTCACCGCTTCTGACCACCATCCCCTTGCAGCTCTTGTCCTATCACATTGCCGTGATGCGTGGGTGCAACGTGGACCAGCCCAGGAATTTGGCAAAATCGGTCACTGTGGAGTGATTTTAAGACATATATTTAAAGAAAAGGCGCCAATATTGGCGCCTTTTTTATTGATACCGTATTTTTGGGTGTGGAATTTTGCCAAAAAAGTATTATGCATGCATAATTTTTTCCATATTTGTAGAAATGAAATGAAAAAAAATGTATCTTCCACATACATTGCTTAACAGACACTTAAACCAAATTTAACTCAAATTCATAGCCAATGAAAAGACTTATGTTCATTTTCCTTATACTGATTGGTGTGGTCTCGCATGCACAGACAACCGTTCAAGGAAAAGTAGTTGATGAAAATAGCCAACCCATCCCCGGGGCCAATGTGGTCTTGGTGGGAAAAAGCGAAGGGACCGTCACCGACTTTGATGGAAACTTCACCTTCAATACCTCACAGACCCCTCCGTTCCAACTTCGGATAACCAGTATCGGGTTTTCGGATTTTGTGGCGAATGTCACTACCAATAACCAGACCCTTTCCATTACCCTGGCCGAAGCCTCTACCCTATTGGATGAGATTGTGATCTCAGCGTCGAGGACACCCGAACGGATTTTTGAATCCCCGGTTTCGGTAGAGCGCTTTGGGCTCAAAGAGATAAAGAACACCACTTCCGAATCTTTTTATGGAGGCTTGCAGAACTTGAAAGGAGTGGACATCAACACCAACAGTTTGACCTTCCAGTCCATTAATACCAGGGGTTTTGCCACTTTTGCCAACAACAGGTTCTTGCAGTTGGTGGATGGAATGGACAACACCGCGCCCGGTCTCAACTTCGTTTTGGGTAACTTGGTGGGGATGTCCGAACTAGATGTGCAGAGCGTGGAGATCCTACCCGGGGCCTCTTCTGCACTATACGGAGCTGGAGCTTTCAATGGTATCCTTTTTATGAACAGTAAAAACCCATTTGATTTTCAAGGAATAAGTGCCTACGCCAAAGGCGGGGTCACGGTACAGGATGCCGCAGGGAACAATTTTTATAAGGATTTTGGCATACGTGCCGCCCATGCTTTTAGCGACAAAGTGGCCGTAAAGGCAAATCTATCGGTGTTGACCGGTGAGGATTGGCATGCCAATAGTACAGTGGACCTGAACAACCCTGGTGCCGATCGTTCCAATCCAGGATATGATGGATTGAATGTGTATGGCGATGAAGTGGCGGATTTAATAAATTTTGACTCATTTGCTGGGTTGCCTAGTGGCACCATAGGTTCAGCGGTGATTTCCAGAACAGGGTACGATGAAGCGGATTTGGCCGATTATGGCGCGGAAAGTGTAAAATCAGATTTTGCACTGCATTACCGACCCTTTGCCAACGATTTTGAAATCATTCTGAACAGTAGAATTGGTCGTGGAACCACCATTTACCAAGGGGCCAACCGCTATGCGGTAAGCGGGTTCACCATGCAACAACACAAGCTGGAAATCAAGAACAAAAATTTCTTCCTTCGTGGATATATCGTTTCCGAAAACTCAGGGGATGCCTATGACACTCGCTTTGCTGCAATCAACATAAATAGGTTGTGGAAGAGAGATACTCCAAACCCTGATAATCCCAATGAAAGGTCATGGTTTGGGGACTACATTGGGACATATATACCCACATTTTTGGGACTTTTTCAACAAGGGACCCCAAGGGAAGATGCATCAGTTCAAGCACATGCTGTGGCAAGAGCGTATGCAGATGAAGGAAGATTGATTCCTGGAACACCAGAATTTGAAAGCGCGTTCAACCAAGTGACCAATAACGGGGACTTGACCACGGGGGCCAAATTTATCGACAAGACCAAGTTCCGTCACATCAATGGAAACTACAACTTTGCCCATTTGATCGACAACTGGGCCGACCTACAGGTGGGCGGCTCTTTCAGGGAATATGTGTTGAACTCCAACGGTACCATTTTCACGGATACCGATGGACCCATTTCCTATAATGAATATGGAGCCTATGTACAGCTTCAGAAGAAATTCTTGGATGATCGGTTGAAGTTTACCGGTTCTGCCCGTTACGATAAAAACGAGTTCTTTGATGGATTTGTTTCGCCAAGGGTCTCTTTGGCCTACACCGCTGGAGAAAAGAGAAACCACAACTTGAGGGTTTCCGTCCAACAAGGTTTCAGGAACCCTACTACACAGGATCTCTTCATTGGGTTGAATGCAGGCCGCGCCATTTTGGTGGGATCGGCACCTGCCAACTTGGATAGGGACGTGAGAACGTTCAATGTCAGCCAAGCAGCACAAGATAATTTGGGTCAACCTGCAACAGTTCAAATTGTGGGACGAGCCGCCTATGAAAATGCATATTCTACCAGTTCATTACAGGCCGGTGCTCCTCAAGCGGTTAATACACCTTTGGTGAAACCAGAGGAAATCACAGCTTTTGAAGTAGGGTACAGGGCCCAGGTAGATAGGTTTACCATTGATTTGAGTGGATATTACAACAGCTATTCCGATTTCTTGGCGAACACAACCACAGCTGTTCCGTTCTATGGGGAAGCTGGGGATGGAGGACTCTCCTTATTGGCGCTTCAAAATGGGGATTATCAAATCTACCAGACTTATACCAATTCTGATGCGGCTATCAACTCCTATGGAGGAACAGTGGGCGTGGACACCAAGATCGGAAACTTTGATCTAGGGGTCAACTATACATTCGCCGAGTTGGATATTGATGAAGGCAAATACCCAGATTTAAGGACCAATTTCAACACCCCAAAACATAAGGTGAAAGCTTCTTTCGGGAATGCAGCGCTCTTCAAGAACTTTGGCTTCAATGTAAACTACAGATGGAGCGACAGTTACTATTGGGAAGCATCCTTCGCGGATGGGGATATTCCTGCCTTTACCGTCTTGGATGCACAGATCAATTATTCCGTGCCCAGCATCAAGTCGGTGTTCAAGGTGGGTGGTTCCAACTTGTTGGGCGATGAATATTTCACTGCGATCGGGACGGGTAACGTAGGTTCCATCTACTATGTTTCTTGGGCCATTAACCCATAAAAAGTAACCCTAAAACACACAGAAAGGCACTGAATTTTTCAGTGCCTTTTTTCTTTTTAAAAAAACAAAAAATCGGTTTCTTAATAAAAAGGGAAAAGCATATCTTTGCAGCCGGAAAAAAAACGGTTTTTTTCTGTGTATTCAATTAAAAATAAACACACTAATGTCTAAAGTTACAGGTAAGGTTGCCCAAATTATAGGCCCGGTCATTGATGTTGAGTTTGAATCGGGGACGGTGATTCCACGAATTTATGACTCCCTTGAGATTACAAAAGCCAATGGCTCCAGATTGGTTTTGGAGGTACAATCGCATATCGGCGAGAATACCGTAAGGACCATTTCCATGGACTCAACAGATGGTTTGAGTAGGGGAGTTGAGGTAGTTGCTACTGGAAACCCCATACAAATGCCCATAGGAGAGGCGGTATATGGAAGGCTTTTCAATGTGATCGGTGATGCCATCGATGGTTTGGAAGAATTGCCAAAAACTGGAGACAATGGACTTCCCATTCACAGGGAGGCCCCAAAATTTGAAGACCTTTCCACTTCAACAGAAGTCCTTTTCACAGGGATCAAGGTAATCGACCTTATCGAGCCTTATGCAAAAGGAGGTAAGATTGGATTGTTCGGTGGTGCCGGTGTAGGTAAGACCGTATTGATCCAGGAGCTGATCAACAACATCGCAAAGGGACACGGAGGTCTATCCGTATTTGCCGGTGTTGGGGAACGTACCCGTGAAGGAAACGATTTGCTTCGTGAGATGTTGGAGTCCGGAATTATAAAATATGGTGATGAATTCTTGCACTCCATGGAAGAAGGAGGATGGGATTTGTCAAAAGTGGACAAAAAAGTGATGAAGGAGTCCAAGGCAACCTTCGTGTTCGGACAGATGAACGAGCCTCCAGGTGCCCGTGCCCGTGTGGCATTGTCCGGACTGACCATTGCCGAGTATTTCCGTGATGGAGCAGGGGATGGACAAGGAAAGGACGTACTTTTCTTTGTGGACAACATTTTCCGTTTCACACAAGCAGGTTCAGAAGTATCCGCACTATTGGGCCGTATGCCCTCTGCGGTGGGTTACCAACCAACCTTGGCCACTGAAATGGGTGCCATGCAGGAACGGATCACATCAACCAAAAGAGGATCTATTACCTCTGTGCAGGCGGTTTACGTACCTGCGGATGACTTGACGGATCCAGCACCAGCGACCACATTTGCCCACTTGGATGCCACTACCGTACTTTCACGTAAGATTGCCGAGTTGGGTATCTATCCTGCTGTGGATCCATTGGATTCCACTTCAAGGATTTTGACCCCTGAAATTTTGGGCAAAGAGCACTACGGTTGTGCGCAACGTGTTAAAGAGTTGTTGCAGCGCTATAAAGAGCTACAGGACATTATCGCCATCTTGGGTATGGAAGAACTTTCCGAAGAAGACAAGTTGGCCGTAGGTAGGGCAAGACGTGTACAACGTTTCTTGTCACAACCGTTCCACGTAGCGGAGCAGTTTACCGGTATCCCAGGGGTTTTGGTGGATATCAAGGACACCATCAAAGGATTCAACATGATCATGGATGGTGAATTGGACCACTTGCCGGAATCCGCGTTCAACCTTAAAGGTACCATCGAGGAAGCCATTGAGGCCGGGGAGAAAATGTTGGCAGAAGCATAAATTAGTTACGAGTTAAGAGTTATGAGTTAAGAGTTTTCACGCTCACTTCTAACTTTAAACTTTGTACTTCTAACTTATAAAAAGATGTATTTAGAAATCGTATCGCCTGAAGCCACATTGTTCGCTGGAGAAGTGACTTCGGTCACCGTTCCAGGGGTAAATGGTGAGTTCCAGATGTTGGAAAACCACGCACCCATTGTCTCCCTGTTGCAAGAAGGCAAGGTGAAGGTGAAAGGCAACATTGTCATTGACGAAGCCTTTCAGGACAAATTTTCCAAAGGAAGCAACGGAGAAACTGTTTTGGCCATAACCAGCGGAACAGTTGAAATGAAGGACAACAAGGTCATCGTTTTGGCCGACTAAGAATATAAATGAATTCATTCACAAAAAAGCCGCTCCATGGAGCGGCTTTTTTATTTTAATCCGATCAAATACCATTCCCTTCCGCCCGACCAATACACTTTCAAAGTCTCAAAACCAATGGCCGAGTGGGCGGCCAGCGACCTTTTGTTCTGTCCATCCACCTCGGTGATGATCGTGTCAAAACCTGTCGGCAGTTTTTCTTTCATGGTAAGGTACAGGTTGCGGAATATTCCTTTTCCACGATGGCTTTTGGCCACACAGATCTGTCCCATGGCCATGTAATCCATCCGGTTTCCCCGGATTTCATCAATTTCGGCGAACATGGGCCGCAACACCTCGACGGTATCGCCAAATTTGGGGTGCATGCACAGTGCATAAGCGACAACGGTATCATTCTCCACGGCAATGATATGGCCACATTCATCGTTCATGACCTTTAGCTGTTCCAGGGTATGTTCCACAGTGACAAAGCCTTCTTTTGCGCTTTCCTCCGCGGAAATGTTTTTGGGTAAATTTTCTTGCTGGAGGGCCAGAATCTGTTCCAACTCCTCCAAGGTCGAGGCCTGCTTATAGGAAACCATCACTCCGTCTTGAGCCAACCTTTTCGTTGTTCCAGCATTTGGGAAGATGGGGCTTGCCCTTTGTCCTCCATCAAGCTGAACGAATAATCTGGACTGGGGGCCAATGTCATGGTCGTGGTCCTGCGTTCCCCAAACCTGGTATAGTTCACTTGCAGCGGTGTCCCCACTTGGAATTGCTTCAAGTAGTCCTCGAATTTTTGTCCCTCGGAAAAAGAAACGTCATTGATGTTCAGGATAATGTCACCATTGTCCAGACCCGCTTTGTAGGCAGGGCTTCCCATTTGGGTGTTCCTCAACAGGCTTGCTCCCAGACCATCGGCATTCATGGACACATAGGTGCCCAAATAGGGTGTGTCCTTAGGCTGCTCCAACAAAACGCCCACAGATGTCAACAAGGCAGCATAATCGGGCATTTTGCTTTGGTAGATGTACTGATTAAAAAAAGAATCCCCAAAGTCCTTTCCTGCATAGTCATTCAAGGCAGTATGAAGATTTTCAATAGTGTAGGGCACTTCGGGCTTGCCATATGTTTCCCAGACCGATTTCATAAAATCATCCAAATTCAACCCTTTTTCCCTTAGGGAAAGGTCCAATGCCAGACCTAGGACACTGCCGTAGGAATAATAGGAAATAAAGGTGTTTTCCCGGTTGACGGGCTCCACTGAGGTAGCAGCGTCCACAAACGGGGCCTGATAGCTCATCTCAATCGGGTTGAAAAATTGAAGCGCAGGGGAGTTCCATACATAATTGAAGGTGCCCGCCAAGCCTTCCACATAATCTTTCGGGGAGATCAATCCTGCACGGCAGAGGATGAGATTGGTATAATAGCTGGTGAATCCTTCGGCGAACCAAAGTTCCCCGCTCATGTCCGCTGCCTCAAAATCGAAAGGTTCCAAAGATTTTGGGCGGATGCGCTCCACGTTCCAAGCGTGAAAAAACTCATGGGAAATGGTGCCAATGTTTCGCTCCATGCCCCCATTGCCCAAACTGCGCGTGCTGGTCACAATGGTCGAATTTCTATGCTCCATTCCGTCTCCAGAGGCATTCGGGATGTAACAGGCCAGAAAAGTATAGGAACCATGATCAAAATCGGGGAGTTCCCCATACACCTCCTTTTCGGCGAGGACCACTTTTTTGACCTTTTCAAAATAAGTGTCCGCTTCGGCTTCCGTGCCGTTATGGTGCAGGGCAAGGTTGATGGTCTTTCCATCGATCTCAAAAGAACGCAGCATAAAATCGCTGATCTCCGTGGGACTGTCCATAAAATAATACAGATCGGGCGCGGAATAGGTAGTGCCGGAAACCAAGGGCAATTGGGTGGCCACCTTCCAATTGAGATCTTCCCTCACGGCAAAGGTTACCTCTATCTTGCGCTCGATCAGTTCCGAAGAGAACATAAACGTAGCGGGAATGTTCAGGTGGGCATGGGTCTCATCGACTTGGGAATAGGTGCCATCCCCCCTATTGGCAAACAGCGTATATTCGATTTTTATGGTGCCATCATGTCCGGAAACCTCCCACTCATAAGGATTGGGGCGATGCACTTTCAACAGTTTTCCCTTGCTGTCCATGGCTTTGAATCCGTACACGTTCTTGGCAAACTCGTGCAGGGCATACCTCCCTGGCGAGGTCCTGCTCATCCGAAAGGAAACCTTGTCCGTCTTCAGTTCAGGAAAAGTGGCCTGCACCACAGCTTCGTGATGTACTGCATTCTCAAAAGAAATGGTGTACGAATTGGTCTGTGCCATCCCTAATAAGCAGGAAAACAACACCAAAAAAGAAAAGGAAATCTTCATTCTCAAAAAGGTTTATGAAGGACTAAGATACTGTTTAAAAACAGGAAGTACTACATTTGCCCCATGGAGAAATTACCCAAAAAATTGCAGTCCAAACTTTCGGCACGAAAGGAAAATGATTCCTTGCGTCATTTGCCATTGCAGGGCAACTCCATTGATTTTTCCTCCAACGATTATCTAGGCCTGGCCAAGAGTGAAAAAATTGCCCAAATGGCACTTGATTTATTGAAAGAGGCTCCCCAAAAGAACGGTTCCTCGGGATCCCGATTGCTATCGGGCAACCATCAACTTTATGCACGATTGGAAGATTTTTTGGCCGGCCATCATAACTCCATGGCCGCTTTGGTGTTCAACTCGGGCTATGATGTCAATATTGGTTTTTTTTCATCCGTTCCGCAACGGGGCGATATGGTTTTATATGATGAATTGGTTCATGCCAGTATCCGGGACGGAATTCAGATGGGGAATGCCAAAAGCTACAAATTTGCCCATAATGATTTCGATGATTTGGCCCGTCATGTTGAGCGCAGTCGAAATATGGACGGCTTGGCGGAAATCTATATTGTGACCGAATCCATTTTTTCCATGGACGGGGATTCTCCAGATCTAAAGCGTTTGGCGAATTTTTGCAGGGAAAATGGTTGTTTTTTGGTGGTGGATGAGGCGCATGCCACCGGAATTTATGGAAATGGCCGGGATTTGGTTGCGGAACAGGGACTGGAACAGGAAGTGTTTGCCCGCATCATCACTTTTGGGAAGGCGATGGGCTGCCATGGCGCGGCCATTCTTGGAAGCCAACCATTGAAGGAATATCTGGTGAATTTTTCAAGGAGCTTTATTTATACGACTGCACTTCCACCGCATACCGTGGCCACCATTTTGGCGGCGTATCAATATCTTGGGGACGAAGGCGCAGCTATTTCCAAGCAACTACGGGCCAACATTGGGCATTTCAAGCAGGAAACGGAACGATTGCAAATGACGGACACATTCATCAAAAGCGATTCGGCCATCCAGTGTGCCCTAATCCCTGGAAATGATAAGGTAAAGGCCATTGCCAAACAATTGCAGATAGCAGGATT
This sequence comes from Flagellimonas baculiformis, assembly GCF_033441575.1. Classification (NCBI taxonomy): domain Bacteria; kingdom Pseudomonadati; phylum Bacteroidota; class Flavobacteriia; order Flavobacteriales; family Flavobacteriaceae; genus Flagellimonas; species Flagellimonas baculiformis. The sequence continues at coordinate 163,016 of NZ_JAUZVW010000003.1, read as the reverse complement.
TGATGTAAAACCTATTCTTTCCCCTACGGTAAAGGAAGGGGAGGAACGCCTGCGATTTTGCTTGCACCCATTCAATACAAAAGAAGAAATAACTAAAGTTTTGGTATTGTTGAACAATCTCATCAACCCATGAAAACGGAATTTTACACCTTGGGAACCTTTGAGTTCCCTGCCGATGCGGTCATCATCAAAGGAAAACTGGAAGCAGAGGGCATTGCCGTGTTCCTTAGGGACGAAGCGACCATCAATTCCGACCCCCTGATCAGTGCCGCCATAGGCGGGGTGAAGCTCCAGGTCTATTCGAGCGACAAGGAACTGGCCAAGCAAATCTTCGACGAGATCAGGAACTATGCCACTGATGATCAGGGAAATCCAATTGTCTGCCCCAATTGCAAGGCCGCCAAATCTGAAATTTATTATTCCAGAAAGAATGTTTTTTATAAGCTCTTTCCTTTCTTTGAACCCAGAAAATATCAGTGCATGCAGTGCAATTTTGTTACAAGACCTACCAAATGAAGCTATTTATTACAGGAATTTCGACCGAAGTGGGAAAAACAGTTGCATCCGCCATTGTGGTGGAAGCCCTTCAGGCCGATTACTGGAAGCCCATTCAGGCCGGGGATCTGGACAACTCGGACAGCCATAAGGTGGAATCGCTTATTTCCAATGACAAGACCGTTATCCACCCCAACAGTTATGCCCTCAACACCCCGATGAGTCCACATGCCGCAGCGGAAATAGATGGTGTGACGATAGATTTGGATGCCATTGTACCGCCTGTCACCGAAAATCATTTGGTGATTGAGGGTGCAGGTGGTTTGTTGGTGCCCCTGAACGATACAGATACGATTTTTGACCTGATCCAGCCCGATCACAAAGTGATCGTGGTGTCCAGGCATTATTTGGGCAGCATCAACCATACCCTGCTGACCATCGAAAAATTGCAGCAAAAAGAAGTTCAGGTCGGGATTATTTTCAGTGGGGATGAGCATCCCACTACCGAAGAGATCATCTTGAAAAAAACAGGCGCCGTTTTTTTGGGCCGGATCCATGAGGAGCCAAAATTCGATAAAATGAAGGTAAGGGCATATGCGGATAAGTTCCGTGCGGCCCTGCTGTCATTCTAGTCGCTGATAAATGAGCCCTCGCCCCACGGTTGCAGTGAGTTGGTAATGTTCCTCAAGATAGGCATCGATATAGGTGTTGTAGCTCATCAGTTTTTCGTAAAAGATTTTTTTTCCTTTTCGGGCCACCACGATGTTGGGCCGAATCGTTTCCATGATATACCGGAGTTCCTCCATGCCACTGTTCCTCGGATTGTCCAGATCGGAGAATAGCTCGTCGCGGGTAATGTTGCTCGGATGGATGGACACCTTTGTAGGTGGTGTTTCACCCAGCACCCAATAGCCGATATGGTACTCGGTAAAAAAGATGTTCTTCGTGTCCAATTGGTGCTTTAAAATATAGTTGGGAACGTCAATCCCCTCACCATTGTAAAAGGATCCTTTCTTTATTTTGTTGGAAACGATGTTCACATACTCCAGATAGGATTCCATCGGAATAAGGAAGAGCAGCGCAATCACCAAGGGTCGGTACGGTTTTTTCAATTTTGGAAGTTTGCCAAAGGCCACGCCCAAAGGAATAAGGATGAACGGATAGAGTTGGATGAGATAGTGGCCGTTTACCTTCCCGGTTTGCATGAAGGAAAGCAGGATCCCGAGGATCACCACGGTCAGCAATTGGGATTCCCTGGACTTGAAATCGATAACCTTGTACACAAATCCGGCAATCAAAAGTCCGAGCACAATGAACACGAACGGCAGTGTTTTCACGGGGGAATGGTATTTTCCGCCCGAATAGGCCAAAGGTGCCTCAAAAATGGACTCCCACCAAACGTACAAGTTGTCCTGTAGGTAATAGGGCAGGGCAGTCATAAGTACCATAAGTATGACCCCGATTCCCATAAAAAACAAGTTCCGGATGCTACGGGGCAAGGTGTTCTTGGCAAACCCTTCGGACAAGAAATAGATGCCCAAGGTGAGCACGGGGTAGGCCATGTTCAGTTTGGACATGATGGCGCACCCAAAAAGAAGCCCGGCCAACAAATACCAGCCCCATTGCCTCTTGTAAACAACCAGATATATGCCCATCACAAAGAAAAAGGTGCAGATATGTTCCGACATCACACCCTGCAGGCTGCCGAACAGACTTTGAAAGAACACACAGAAAACCGCTACCCAAAAAGCAATTTTTTTGGAGGCAATCTTACGGGTAATGCCATAGGTGAACAAGGCGGTCACGGCCACCATGATGGCCCCAAAAAACCGGATGGCGAAGAAACTCTTCCCAAATAGCTTGATGATGATGGCAAAATACAGAAAAGTAATGGGTGGTTTCAGGTCCCAAAGCTGGGTATAGGGTAGGTGCCCATCCGCCCAAGATTGCCCCATAAGGATGAACGTGCTTTCGTCCCGATCCACATAGTCCCTAAAAAAAAAGGGAAAACGGATAAAAAGGGCCACTATGATCAGTAGGGTCAGGACCTTCTTCCAATCGAGGTCGTTGTAGTCACGAAGCTGGAATGTATTAAGCACGGTCGGCGTCGGGTTTATTGGCTATTAATTATCATCTTTGCAATATAGATAAATTGAATGTTTTGAGAGATTCTGTAGCACTGGAAAAATTATCGGACAGGGACAAAAAACACCTGTGGCACCCCCTTACCCAGCACAAGGTGAGCCCGGACATGTTGGCCATATCCAGAGCGAGCGGCGCGCTGCTCTATGATGAGGACGGCAAGGAGTACGTGGACGGTATCGCATCGTGGTACACCTGTATGTATGGGCATTGCAACCCCTATATTTTGGACAAGGTGATGGATCAGATGCAACGGTTGGACCAAGTGGTCTTTAGCGGATTCACCCACGAACCTGCCGTACGGTTGTCCGAAGAACTCGTCAAGATATTGCCACAAGGCCAACAAAAGCTGTTTTTTTCGGACAATGGCTCCACGTCGACGGAGATTGGGATCAAAATGGCGTTGCAGTATCATTTTAACCAAGGGCAAAAGCGCAATGTACTTTTGGCTTTTGAAGAAGGCTTTCATGGCGACACCTTCGGGGCCATGTCGGTCTCAGGGCTCTCGGTTTACAACGGACCCTTTGAGGATTTCTTCATTGAGGTGGAACGAATCCCTGTGCCCACCAAAAAAAATATCGGTTCCGTTTTGGCCCAATTGGAGCAGCGGTTGAAAAACAACAATCTCGCAGGGTTTATCTACGAACCTTTGGTTCAAGGAGCGGCGGCCATGAAGATGCACGATGCCGAAGGTCTGGACAAGATCCTTGCCCTTTTGAAGAAGCATGGGGTGCTGCTCGTAGCGGATGAGGTGATGACAGGCTTTGGAAAAACGGGACGACCCTTTGCTTCGGATTACCTGCAAACCAAGCCAGATATTGTTTGCCTGTCCAAGGCATTGACGGCTGGCTTGATCCCAATGGGGCTGACCACTTGTACCGAAGAGGTGTATATGGCCTTTTATAGTGACGATATTGCCAAAGGGCTCTTCCATGGGCACACCTATTCGGCAAACCCCTTGGCCTGCACAACGGCCTTGGCCGCTTTGGAACTTCTCCAGAGCGAGGAAATCCAACAATCCATAAAGGCCATTTCGCAATGGCACCAACAGTTTGGTGAAGAGATCAAGGACCATCCCAAAGTGGGAAGTATTCGTCAGCTCGGGGTCATCTTTGCCCTCGACCTGAACGTGAAAATGGAGCGTTATGGCAATTTGCGCAACAAGCTCTTTACCCATTTTATGGACCAAGGGGTGTTTTTAAGACCCTTGGGAAGCACCATCTACATCTTGGCACCCTATGTGACCACAAAAGACCAAATGGAGCGGATCTATGCCGCCATCCGGTCGGCTCTTGAATTGGTATAAGCTATTGCTATGTTGAAGGAACCCATTTCCATAACGGCCCTATCATCCATTTCTGCTTTGGGAGAATCCCTTGAAGAGGTTTGGAAATCCTATAACCAGAACGAACATTTTCTCTCCGAGGCACTTATTGGGGAGCAAAAGGTGTGGGTGTCGCAATTGCCGGAATCCATCAAACTAAAAATTGAGGAATTACGCCAGTCCGATGCCAAGTACAAGCATTTGGACGATTCTGTACTCTTTGCCATCCAAGCTGCCCGAAAGGCCATCGAAAGTGCCGGATGGGAGAAAGGGTCCAATTTTGGGATCAACATAGGGTCTTCACGAGGGGCCACTTCCCTTTTTGAAAAATACCACGAGGAATTTCTGAGGGACGGCAAATCTGCGACCCTATCCTCACCTACGACCACGTTGGGGAACATTTCCTCTTGGGTGGCCCACGATCTCAAAAGCAAGGGCCCGGAAATTTCACATTCCATCACTTGTTCCACCGCCTTGCATGCGGTGTTGAATGCCGTCGCATGGATCCAAAGTGGATTGGTGAATCAATTTTTGGTTGGGGGGAGCGAAGCACCATTGACCCCTTTTACCATTGCCCAGATGCAGGCCCTAAAAGTTTATTCCAAGGTGTCATCTCGAGCGCCCGCCTGCCGGACGGGCAGGCAGTCGAGAGATGAGTACCCTTGCAAAGCCATGGATTTGGACAAGAACCAGAACACCATGGTGTTGGGTGAAGCTGCTGGACTGGCCTGTTTGGAAAAAGGGACCAAGAAACATGCCCTAGCGTTGATCGAGGGAATCGGCTATGCCACGGAACCCTTGGAACACAGTGTTTCCATCAGTACCGATGCCCAATGTTTTCAAGACTCCATGAAAATGGCCTTGGGCGATCTGGAACCTTCCCAAGTGGATGCCGTGGTGATGCACGCTCCTGGGACCATCAAAGGGGACCAGACCGAGTTCAATGCCATTCAAAAAGTATTCGGGCATACAGTCCCTTTTTTGACCACGAACAAATGGAAATTGGGGCACACCTTTGGTGCTTCAGGATTGTTGAGTTTGGAAATGGCAGTGCTGATGATGCAAAACCAGGAATACATTGGCAGTCCATTTTTTGGGAATAAAAAACAGTCGAAACCGATAGACAGGGTATTGGTGAATGCCGTAGGCTTTGGAGGGAATGCCGTCAGTATTTTGTTGAGACGACCCGATGATCAATAAACAGGCTTGTTCTAAAAACACAGACTTTGGCAGTTCTTTTTGGAAGAATGACTTATTTTTGAACTAGACATCCTAGAAATATGACTACAAGACACGATTGGACCAAGGAAGAAATCCTCGAAATATATAACAAGCCTTTTATGGAGCTGCTGTATGAAGCGGCCACCATCCACAGGCAACACCATGACCCTAATACCGTGCAGGTTTCCACCCTGCTTTCCATCAAAACAGGCGGATGCCCGGAGGACTGTGGGTACTGCCCTCAGGCGGCTCGTTACCATACCAATGTGGAAGGGAATGACCTGATGACCGTACATCAAGTAAAGGCACAGGCATTGCGTGCGAAGGCTTCAGGTAGTTCCCGTGTCTGTATGGGTGCCGCATGGCGAAACGTAAAGGACGGTCCCGAATTTGATCAAGTGCTGGAGATGGTCCGCACCATCAACAAGTTGGACATGGAAGTCTGTTGTACCTTGGGCATGGTGACCGAAAACCAGGCCAAACGCTTGGCCGAAGCTGGGCTCTACGCTTACAACCACAACCTCGATACTTCTGAGGAATATTACAAGGAAGTCATTTCCACACGTGGGTATGAAGATCGTTTGCAGACCATAGAAAATGTACGCAAGACGAACGTTACGGTCTGTAGTGGCGGAATCATAGGCATGGGTGAATCCATTGAGGACAGGGCCGGAATGTTGGTGGCCCTATCCACCCTGAACCCACAACCCGAATCTGTGCCCATCAATGCTTTGGTGGCGGTGGATGGCACCCCGATGGAAGACCAAAAACCTGTGGAGATATGGGAAATGGTCCGCATGGTGGCCACTACCCGAATTGTGATGCCGCAGACCCAGGTCAGGTTGTCCGCAGGGAGAACAGGAATGAGCCGGGAAGGACAGGCCATGTGCTTTTTTGCCGGTGCCAATTCCATTTTCGCGGGGGACAAACTGCTCACCACGCCCAACCCCGATGTGAACGAAGATATGGAAATGTTCAGGCAATTGGGACTGAATCCCCAAAAGGCCTTTGTGAAAGCGCCCCAACCGCAGACCGTGGAAGCCATCGATTCCAAATATGTGGCCATGGGGGAAAAACCAAAATGGTCCAGACCAGGGCATACCATCGAGCGGAACGAAGCTGCCAAGCACAAAGGAAGTTTGGTTTCCGGAGATTAAGGTTTGGTAACTATTTAAAAACGTTTTAGTAATTTAGTGGTTTCAAATTCCTTGAAATCTTGAACCTGAACCTTGAACAAATTCCCAGGGAAAAAACTCTTACCAAGAAGGAGTTTATCCAAAACTATTTCAAGCCCCAAAAGCCTGTAGTGATCGAACGCTTTATTGAGGATTGGCCCGCACATTCCAAGTGGAGCTTGGATTATATGAAACAAGTGGCAGGGGAAAAGGAAGTGCCTCTATATGATGACCGCCCTGTAAAACATGATGAAGGTTTCAACCAGCCGCATGCCAAGATGAAGATGTCGGACTATGTGGATTTGTTGAAGAGCGGCCCTACCAAATACCGAATTTTCCTTTGGAACATACTGAAGGAGGTTCCCGAACTGCAAAAGGATTTCACCTATCCCGATTTTGGATTGAAACTGATGAAAGGCCTGCCCATGCTGTTCTTCGGTGGGGAAGACTCCTATACCTTCATGCACTACGATATCGATCTCGCGAATATTTTCCACTTTCATTTTGAAGGAAAAAAACAATGTATTCTGTATTCGCAATCGGAGACCAAGTTCCTGTACAAAATTCCACATTCCTTGATTACTAGGGAGGACATAGATTTTGACAATCCCGATTTCGAAAAGTGGCCGGCCCTTGAACATGCCAAGGGACACATCGCCAATTTGGAACATGGAAACGTACTCTACATCCCCGAAGGCTATTGGCACTACATGAAATACGTGACCCCAGGTTTTTCCATGAGTTTACGTTCCATTGCCAAAAAGCCCAAAAATTTGAGCCGGGCGGTGTACAACATTTTTGTGATGCGCCATTTTGATAACCTGATGCGCAAGTGGAAAGGACAACAGTGGATCGATTGGAAAAATGAGCAGGCGGTGGTGCGTACCCAAAGGCTGATGGCCGAAAAATGGACCTAAACCGTTTTGTCCCCGATCAGTTCGGTAAGTTTTTCATAGACCAAGTGACTTTCCCAACCACGATAGAGCAGGTAATCTGCCAGTTTTCGTTTTTTCTTGTGGATGTTGGTTTCCCTGATCTGTCCCAATCTTTTTTTGGCCAGTTCGTCCAACGTCTCCAGATAATCGCCCTCATCGATTTCAGCAAGGGCACTCTTGATGTTGAACACCGATATTTGGCGTAGCTTCAACTCCCGGACAATACGCTCTTTTCCCCATTTTTTGATGTGGAACTTGCCCCTGGCATAGCTTTTGGCAAACCGTTCCTCATTCAGATAATTTTCTTGGATGAGGTGGGCCGCAATTTGGTCGATGGCCTCTGGGATCATGTTCATCCCTTTGAGTTTTTCCACCACTTCGTGATGGCAACGCTCCTGATAGGCACAGTAATGCTCCATTTTTCTGGTGGCCTCCGTGACCGAGACGAACGATTTTTGGGGAAATGGATTGGACATTCCTATGGATTTTTCGTTATCACAAGTGATGTGCCTTTGCCCGTGATAACAGTGCTGTTTCCTGAAGAGGTAACTTGGGCTTCGCCTTCCACTATTTGATAATTGTCTTGGGGCAAATCAACCACTATGGACCAATCAGGTTTGGATTGCTGAACCTTTATTTGAAGTTTGCCATCCTTGTTTTCATACCCAATGGAAATCTCATTGTCCCCGATTTTTACATTTTCCAAAGAGGCATGGTCCCACGAACTTGGCATTTGCGGTTTGATTTTGACCATCTGATGTTGCGCCATGGGTTCTATGCCAAAAAATTGACGGACAATGGGGAAGGCATACGCATAAATGTTCCAGGCCTGCGTCACCATACCATAGTCCGGTGAAACTTCGTAAATACTACCGGGCAGTGCATAGCTGAAGGTGCGCGTCATTCGCTTCAGGTAACCCAAAGCCTCGTCGGGGCGCCCATAATTGTTCTCTGCCACCGCTTGCACCCCTGTCGGCAACGTCATTACAGCTCCTGTGTATGAAAATACTTTGCTCCCTTTGAAGGAGCCCATATCCTTTCCTGCCGATTCATCCCTATCTATCCCTGTGACGAACATCCCGAAGGGATTTGTAAATTTTTTGGCATTGTCCAAGGCGGTGATGGCCTTGGAAGAATCGGCAATACCCATTTCCATTGGAGTGTTGACCACCCAATTGTGATAGAGGACAAAGGGTCTTGGTTGGTTTGAGGGTTGAGCAAGAATTTGTTGCTTCGTGGCTTTCAATTCTTCAACGGCCCAAGGTTTGTTCAGGGTATCTGCACGAACAATGGCATCTTCGATCAAATGGATGGCCTGTTCGTCCGTTCCAATGAAATCTGCATAAGAACCAAATGCGTCCGACCAAAATTCATCGTTGATCTTTTGTTTCAAATGGGCTGCCAATGCTTGATATTTTGTGGCCAATTCCGGTTGGCCCAGTTCGGTGGCCATTAGGGCAACATCGGCGAAGGCTTTTTGGGTATAGGAAGCCACATCGATCATTTCACTGTTGAGGCCATGGATCTCCATCATCCCAAATCCATCAGGAAAAAGATTTTGGTTGTCATCATTTTCGGTCAACAACCAATCCAGTCCCTTTTGGACCGTTGGAAAATATTTTTCCAAAAACGCTTTATCCCCATTCCAGGTGTAGATTTCCCAAATCAATGACGCAAATTGGGGCGTCTCGTTGATGTTCCCTTCGTTGAACACTGCTCCATTGGTGGACATTTCATGTAAAATGCGCCCGTTGCCATTGAGGGCCATGGAAACGCTGTCCAGAAGGTGGATGGTCTTTTCCACAATATCTTCGCGGCCAATGGCCATATAGCCTTTCAATGCATATTCGCTATCCACACCAAACCACCAAGGATAATCGGGAAGCCCGGCCCCTATGCCCGTTCCGATTTCGGGCACCGTGCGCACCAACCAATCACAATTGTACTTGAGCCATGTAAAGGCTTGCTCCAAATCCTTATCGGGAATTGTAAGTTTGGTTTGGCGGGCCAATTGGGCATACCTTTCTTTCTTGGTTTCGGCCAAGGCATAATGATTTTCTTGGATGGAGCTGTAGTTTTCCACAGCATCATCCAAAGAGGTATATGATCCTGCGATGGTAAAATTCAATGTGGAACTTGACCCGGCAGGAAGTTCGATGTTGTAGATCAATGTGTTTGATACGCCATGGGTGCTTTGTGGATTTTCAGCGGACAAGGTCGATGCAGGGGTTTGATCGGACCCGAAGATGTTGTACCACGGATTGGAAGTGTCCTTGACCACCCATTTTTGTCCATCAAAATTGGCTTCATCCTTGGTATCCTCCATTTGGGTGCGTTCACCAAGCCATGTAGGTCTTAGGTCGGTATGGCCTATGAATTGGAACTTGCCCTTTTGGGCTTCCTTGGAATTGTTTTGGATGACAAATTGGACAAAAACACCCTGCTTGCCATCGGGGACAAACTGATAACGTTCCACCGTGATCTGTTCTTGTTCGAATTCAAACAGATGTTTGTTCGCAAAGGGGTAGTTGATGAAACCTTTTGCCTTGTTGAGAGCCAAAACCTTTTCGTCCACGACCAGTTCGGCATCAAACCCGTCCATGAGTTTGATGGGATGGTTCCAGATTCCGCCCATTTCTCCTTTGATGTGCCAGCCCAAAGGGGGGAAACTACCATCTTGGTGGCCGACCATATATACGCGGTCCCCGGCAGTCACAAATGGAGATTCGAGATAGGATGGTTTTCCTTGGATGGAATCGGAATCTTTTAATAGACTTGATATGGGCCGTGCCGTTTGTTTGGAGCAGGCCGCAAGAAAGAGAATGGATATCAGTAGTAAAATGGGTCTCAACAGTGTGTCTTGCATTGGTGAATGCATAAAAGTAGCATTTTGTTCGGAAACCCCTAAAAACAAAAAAGCGACCCCATTTTTGGGGTCGCTCTTTGAGTATTATATTCCGATTGTTTTGCCGTCTTTGTCCTTGAAATGGTATTCAAGGTAGGTATAGGCATCCCTAGGCTGGACCTTTATCCATTTTTTATAGGCTTTGAACCATTTGGAACGGATGGAAGGGAATCCTTTGGTAAGGTAGGCCGCAATGAACGGGTGTATGTTGAGTACAATCCCATTGTTCTTTTGGTCACTTTTCAGGATTCGTTCCAGATCTGCTTGGATCTTATCGATCAATACAATGGGGGCCTCCACTTCGGCACCTGTGCCGTTGGGGTTTTCCTCACTGGTCTTGATGTTCATTTCGGGACGTACCCTTTGTCTGGTGATCTGTACCAGTCCAAATTTACTGGGGGGCAAAATCTTGTGTTTTGCACGATCGTCCTTCATTTCGTTCCTAAGGTGATCGAACAGTTTTCTCCTGTGATCGCCCCGGGTCATATCTATAAAATCCACCACGATGATACCGCCCATGTCGCGCAGTCGTAATTGTCTTGCAATTTCGGTAGCGGCCAACATATTGACTTCCAAAGCGGTGTCTTCTTGGTTTTTGGCCTTGTTGGAGCGGTTGCCACTGTTCACGTCGATGACGTGGAGTGCTTCGGTATGCTCAATGACAAGGTAAGCGCCCCTGCTCATGGAAGCAGTTTTGCCAAATGAGGTCTTGATCTGACGCTCGATCCCAAATTTTTCAAAAATGGGGGCTGGGCCTGAATATTGCTTTACAATGGATTCTTTTTCGGGTGCAATTTCATGCACGTAGTCCTTGATCTGGTTGTAAAGCGTTTCATCATCAACATGGATTCCCGAAAAGGAATCGTTGAAAACATCCCGAAGGATGGACGAGGCCCTGTTGAGCTCCACCAATACTTTGGATGGATGTGAGGCTCTCTGCAATTTCTTGCACATGGCTATCCATTTGGATAGCAGGTTCTGAAGATCTTTGTCAAGTTCTGCAACTTTTTTGCCTTCTGCAACGGTACGGATAATGACTCCAAATCCTTTGGGCTTGATGCTCTTCACAAGTCTGATGAGCCTGTCCTTTTCCTCTTTGCTCGCTATCTTTTGCGATACCGAGACCCGATCGGAAAATGGGACCATGACCAAGTAGCGTCCGGCAATGGAAAGCTCGGAGCTGATCCTTGGGCCCTTGGTGGAGATGGGTTCTTTTACAATTTGTACCAATAATGACTGATTGGCTTTGATCACATCATTGATGCTGCCATTCTTGTCAATGTCTTTTTCAAATGGAAAATCCTTCAGGGTATAGTCTTTCAACTTCCCTGTTCTAGCTTTTTTGATGAATTTAAGCATGGAGGACAATTGTGGACCAAGGTCATGGTAGTGCAGGAACGCATCTTTTTCATAACCTACGTTCACGAAGGCCGCATTTAGGCCTGTAACGGGTTTTCTGATCTTGGCCAGGAAGACATCCCCTACGGAAAAGTTGTTGTTGTCCTCCTCTTTGTGTAATTCGATGAGTTTTCCATCCTTTAACAAGGCAAAATCGACTGCTTCGGGACTAGATCTAACGATTAATTCTCTATTCACCTGAATCGATTTATATTCATCCCAAAGAATAGGTTTTGGGACAAATGATTAAACAATATATGGAATCGGTCATTTTTCGAACCGATTGAAATTCGCTTCTTGAATCTCTATGTCAAAGAACGTATATGTGTAAAATGAAAAAGTAGTCTCTACAACTACTTCTTCTTGTGTCGGTTAGCTCTTCTGCGCTTTTTACGCTTATGGGTAGCTACCTTATGTCTTTTTCTTTTCTTTCCACTCGGCATATGGCTCTTCCTTTAAGTGTTGTTAATTATGTTATTTTACTTGTACGTTGCTCTTTACACCTTCCACGAAAACTTTGGCGGGCTTGAAGGCAGGGATATTGTGTGCGGGGATTTTAATGGTAGTGTTCTTTGAAATGTTCCTACCTGTCTTTTCGGCGCGGGTCTTTATGATAAAGCTCCCAAAACCTCTTAAATAAACATTATCTCCATTTTCCAAGGAAGACTTTACCTCCTCCATAAAAGATTCCACTGTTGCTTGTACGTCACCTTTCTCAATTCCTAGCTTTTCTGAGATTTTAGTTACAATATCTGCTTTCGTCATTTCTCTTGATTATTTTTCTTATTTTTTTAGGCTTGCAAATATAAACATTAAAATTAATCTTTCGTTTAAAGCCTTTAATTTTAAGTATATAAACTGATACATTTGGTCCATAGTATTTTTGCGCATGTCTTTTTCCCATAAAATTCTGGCCTGGTACGGCGAGCACCAGCGTGACCTTCCGTGGAGGCAAACCCGCGATCCCTATAAGATTTGGCTGTCCGAGATTATGCTCCAGCAGACCCGCGTGGCGCAGGGAATGCCCTATTACCACAGGTTCTTGGAGGCTTTCCCGACGGTTCGGGACCTTGCCGCGTCGCCCGAGGAAAAAGTGCTGAAGCTCTGGCAAGGCCTGGGATATTATTCCCGTGCGCGCAACCTGCATGCGACGGCAAAAATGGTGGTCAGCGACCATGGAGGTGAATTTCCCCGGACCTACGAGGGCCTCAAATCGTTGAAAGGAGTGGGCGATTACACTGCCAGTGCCATAGCCTCTTTCTGTTTTGATGTTCCTGAACCCGTGGTGGATGGCAATGTGTACCGGGTGTTGGCCAGATATTTTGGCGTGGACCTACCTATAAATAGTACGGAAGGCATCAAATATTTCAAGGAATTGGCCCGTGAGGTCATGGATGCTCCCAATATCAGGGATTACAATCAGGGGATCATGGAATTCGGGGCCATACAATGTGCGCCAAAGAAGCCCTATTGCCTGCTGTGTCCGTTGAATGAAAGCTGTGTTGCGTTGAAGGAAAACAAGGTGGATGTACTTCCCGTCAAATTGAACAAAACCAAAATCAAGGAACGCCATTTCAATTATTTGGTGTTCTTGGACGATGAAGGCCATACGCTGATGGAACAACGGCGCGGCAAGGGAATTTGGCAGAACCTTTATCAATTTCCCTTGCTGGAATCCGATCGGGAGTTGGACCACCAGTCCCTTCAACAGCAATTGGAGGACAAAAATGGCGTTCCCGAAGTGGAGTCCCTTACCTTATATAATACCAATGGGCCCATAGTCCATAAACTGTCCCATCAGCACTTGTACACCAAGTTCTGGATGGCAAAATCGCCCGAGATCTTGAGGGAGGGCGTCCATTGGGACGAGATAACGGCCTTTCCCGTGCCTGTTTTGATCGCGGATTTCATCAAGACATTTAAAATTTAGTACTTTTGATAAATTAAAGAGTTATGAGCGGAACATTGAACAAAGTAATGCTGATCGGGCATTTGGGAGACGAAGTGAAAATCCACTATTTTGAAGGTGGAAATTGCGTTGCCAGATTCCCTTTGGCCACCAATGAGACCTATACCAACAGGCAAACAGGGGAGAAGGTGACCAATACCGATTGGCACAACATCGTAGTGAGGAACAAGGCCGCCGAAGTCTGTGAAAAATACCTGAGCAAAGGCGATAAGGTGTATGTGGAAGGCAGGCTGAAGAACAGGCAGTGGCAAGGAGAGGACGGCAATATGCGGTACACCACTGAGGTGCATGTCCAGGATTTTACCTTTTTGACCACCAAAAAGGAAAGTATGGCCAATGCACAGACAACATCGGCCCCAGAACAGAGAGAACCTATTAGGAACCAAGGTCCGGCCGCACCGATGGACGATACCGAAGAAGATGACGACCTGCCATTTTAAAACCAAAGTCTAAAGCAATACCATTTGGATCCCGAGCCCCATTGTTTGGTCTTTTTCTTTACAGCTTTTAGTGGCATCTTCACTATCAAGGTGATTGTGCTCATAGTGCTCCTCGTTTGTTCGGCATTGATCTCTGGAGCGGAAGTGGCGTTGTTCGGACTTTCACAGACAGAGCTTAACGAGATGGAAGAAAACGGGTCCTCCCGCGAAAAACTCATCGTAAAATTGTTGGAAAAGCCCAAAAAACTATTGGCCACTATTCTCATCACCAACAATGCCATCAATATCGGTATCGTATTGCTGTTCAGTTCCATTGGCGACACCCTTTTCTCCAATATCGATGGAACCCTTCGGTTTTTGTTGGAAGTGGTCGTAGCCACCTTTCTGATCTTGATGTTCGGGGAAATTCTTCCGAAGATATATGCCAATAGGAACCGCGTACAGTTTTCCCATTTTATGGCAATCCCGGTCAACGGCCTTAGCTTTCTTTTCACGCCTCTGAGCTCGCCGATGAGGTCGGCCACCCTTTTTTTGGAGGAAAAATTAGGGAAGCGAAAATCAAGCCTGAGCGTGGACCACTTGTCCCAAGCATTGGAATTGGCTTCTGAAGGGGATACCACAAAGGAAGAACAAAAGATATTGGAAGGCATCGTTACCTTTGGTAACACCGATACCAAACAGGTGATGCGGCCCCGCATCGATATTTTTGCGGTGAACGAGAAAATGAAGTTTCCCGAAGTGCTGCAGGAGATCAAAAAAAACGGATATTCCAGAATACCCGTGTTTTCAGAGAATATGGACAATGTGCTGGGCGTGCTCTATGTGAAGGATCTATTGCCATACATTGATAGGAAGACCTTCAATTGGATGTCCCTCATTCGGGAGCCTTATTTTGTGCCGGAGAACAAGAAGCTGGACGATCTGTTGCTGGAGTTTCAGGACAAAAAGAACCATTTGGCCGTTGTGGTGGATGAATATGGAGGTACTTCGGGCATCGTGACCTTGGAGGACATCATTGAGGAAATTGTCGGGGACATTAGTGACGAGTTCGACGATGAGGACCTGGTCTTCTCCAAATTGGACGACCACAATTATGTCTTTGACGGCAAAACCACATTGAAGGATTTTTATCGGGTCGTGAAAATTGAGAACGAGGAGGAATTTGAATCCAAGAAAGGGGAGTCGGAGACCATAGCTGGGTTTGTGCTGGAAATTTCGGGCAGTTTCCCCAAGCAAGGCGAAAAAGTATTTTTCAAGGATTACCGGTTCATTGTGGAAAGCATGGACAAAAAAAGGTTGAAACGCATAAAAGTTACGTTGCCACATGAAACATAGCAGATTGATTTTCGTTTCCATGGCCCTATCGCTCCTTACCTTGGCCTGCAAGGAAGATGTGCTGCCCAAGCCCAAGGCCATGTTGCGCTTGGATTACCCTACGGCTGAATATGTGGAGACCGATGTGGACTGTGCCTATATTTTTGACCGGAACATGGCATCGAACATCAAAGAGAACAAGGATTGTTCCCTTGTCCTGGACTATCCCCAAATGAAAGGGGCCATTTTTCTTACCTATAAAAAAGTGGACGGCAATATCAGGGAGTTGATGATCGATGCGGAAAAACTGACCTACGAGCATGTGGTCAAGGCCGATCAGATTGCCCCCGTGGAATATCTGCATCCAGAGGAAAAAGTGTATGGAAAGTTTTTTGAAGTGACCGGAAATGCTGCCTCACAGTCGCAGTTCTATGTCACGGACAGCACCGATCATTTTGTGACGGGGTCCCTGTATTTCTACGCAAAACCCAATTACGACTCCATTTTGCCAGCGGCGATGTACTTGCAGAACGATATTCGCAATATCATGGAAAGCTTGCGGTGGAAAAAATAATTATTCTAGGGTGTCTTTTACAAGAAGTGCTTCGGCCCTTTCAATACTTCCGTTGATCTGTTCCTTGAGTGCCTTTACCTTTGCCTCTTCCTCATCCAGCCATAGTTGTTTTTGCTCGCTGAGTTCCTTCCCGTTCAGGATTTCATCGGAATCAAATCTGTCGCCAAAATCCTTCATCCAATCCATCATGGACTTGTGGGCCGACTGAAGGTCCCTCATGGCCATTTCATACTCTTGTCCCACGGCGGTAGTGTCCACCTTGCTTTTGAGCTGCCCGACCAGTTTTCCCAGTTTTCCCATCTTGGGCATCACTTCGTCATGGATGGCCATCACCTGATCCATTTGGGTGGGCCCTTCGGGGGCTTTTTTCGCTTCTTTGCATGAAGAACAGAACATCAAAAGAGTGCAGGCAAGTGTGGAAAGGATTTTTCTCATGGTAAAGTTTTTTCAAAAATAACACATTGTTCCAAAGCAACTGCTATTTGGGTTGAAGAAGAAATAGGGCAAAAGAAAAAGGGCACTTGAAAAGTGCCCTTTTGTATATGGGTTGTGTTTGTTTTTATTTGAAATCGGAAGCATCGACTCCTTCGTTCACCTTGAGTTCCTTTACCAAAAACTCAAAGCTTTGTGGTCCCATGCTCTGGGTGAGCTTGAACGGGAATTTGATACCGGAAACTTCCTGATAGTCACTAAAGCCCACAGTATTCGTCATTTGTTGTCCTTGCATCTCTTCCGTGCTCACTTCCTGCACTTTGAGGCCGGTCTCCATATCATAAAAAACGGTTTTCTTTTCACTGATCTTGAGTTTGTAGGCCTTCTTGCCATCAACGGGTTCAATGCCCTCCAAAGTAATGCCACCCGCGGCCAGATAGTTCAGTTCTGGAAAGGCTGCGGATTCTTCTTTGATCTTACTGATCTCTTCGGGAGACAGGTCCTTGCGCTGTCCTTGGACAACCATGTATCCCTTGTCGCCATCGAGCACTTGTTTTTGCATGGAGTTGCCCATTACCTTCACATCCTGTAGAAACTGGTCTTTGGTGGTTTTTTTCATTTCAAGTTCCAATTTCATGCCCTGCATCTCTGCCTCGGCAATCATGGAATAGGATTCCACGCCTTCCAGTTTGTTTTTTCCGCCCACGGCCTCGATGTATTTCTCCAATACGGTGTTTGCGGTTATGCCGGCAGGTATCTCGGCGGTGTAGTTGGGCTTTTCTGTTTTGGTGGCATACTTGTCATAGAAGAGTACGGGAACGGTCTTCCCTTTGAAGGAGACTTTTTCCAAATTTTCCAGTACATCGCTTCCTTTTCCAGTGACCACCACTCTGGCATTGGAGGTGGAAAAGTGTTTTTGGGCCGCTTTTTGGACATCCTCGACCGTTACCGCATCGATACGTTCCAAATAGGTTTTATAGAAATCCTTGGGAAGGTCCTCGGTTTCAATGTTCAGGGCATAATTGGCCACAGTTTCAGGTCTTTCCAAAGCCATGACGAAGCTACCGGCATATTTGGCCTTGGCATTGGCCAGTTCTTCTTGGGAAACCGGCTCGGAGGTGATCTTGTCTATTTCCTGAAGGATCTGGACCACGGAGCTATCGGTAACAGCATTTCGCACTTGGGCGTACGCACTGAAACGCATGGGGCTGTATTTGTTGTCCAAAATATTGGAATACGAACCGTAGGTATAGCCTTTGTCCTCCCTTAGGTTCTTGAACAAACGGGCCTGTGATCCCCCACCCAAGATCCGATTGGCCAAAAGAGCGTCCAAGTAATCATCGTCCTTCATTTTCAGGTTGGTGATGTTCTGTACGGACACCTCGGATTGTACGGCATTGGGCACGTCCACAAAATTGATCTGTGTGTATTGCGCATCCGTGGGATCGGAATAGGCGAAAGAGGGGGGTACCGCCTTGGTCCAAGGGGTGAAATATTGGGTCACCAGTTCTTTGACGTTGTCAAAATCCACATCGCCGATCACCACCAAGTAGGCATTGGCAGGCACAAAATAGGACCTGTAGAATTGCTCCACATCCATCAGCGTAACATTGTTGACGGTCTCTTCTGATGTGATCTCACCAAAGGGATGGTCCTTCCCGTAGGCCAGGGCCAATTGTACCCTGTCGGCAATGGCAGAAACATCTTTTTCCTGTGATTTTAAGCCGGTTATCAGTTTTTCCTTTTCCTTTTCAAACTCCTCTTGGGTGAAGTTGGGGTTGAGTGAAGCATCGGCCAACAGTTCCAAGATCCGTGGAAAATATTTGGACAGACAGCTTGCGAAAGCGCTTTGGTCGCCCACATAAATGTTCGCTCCCAAAAAATCCACTTCTTCATAAAAATCGTCCTTGGGAATGTTTTTGGATCCCTTGCCGAGCATACTCGCGGTAAGGTCCGAGACCCCTGCTTTGTTCCCTTGCAGAATGGGGGGGTTATCGATGGTCAATTGGATGCGTACCCTTGGCAGTTTGTGGTTTTCGACCACCAATACCTTGAGTCCGTTGCTCAGCTCAAAACGGGCGGGCTCCTTTAAATTGATCTCTGGAGCTGGTCCTGGTTTGGGTTGTTTGCTCCTGTCTATCTGTGCGTAGGATGCTGTCAGGAAAAGGGACAGCATAGTCAATACAATATATCTTTTCATCTTAATTGGCTGCTTTTTGTTCAGGTAGATATTCCAGTTCCACACGTTGGTTCACTTTCAGATATTTTTTGGCCACTTCCATGATCTCTTCACGGGTTATGGAACGATAAATATCGATTTCGGTGTTGATGAGGTTGGTGTTGTCCTTCAACATATAGTTTTCCGCCAAGGAATTGGCAATGCCCTGAACACTGCTGTTGGCGTTCACAAATTGGTTTTCGAACTTGTTCAGGAGTTTTTGGTGGTCTTTTTCGGAAATGAGTTCCATCTGCAGTTTCAGGATTTCTTCATCAATTTCCTTTTTGATGTCCTGGATGGAGTTTTCGCCTACTGGAAGCCCGCCCACAATATAGGAACTGTAATCTTCCGCATCAATGGGGACAGAGAGTATCTGCAACGCCATTTTTTTCTCGTCCACCAGTTTTTTATAGAGTTTGGAGCTTTCCCCATCACTCAGGTAGGTGGATATCATATTGATCACGTA
This sequence comes from Flagellimonas baculiformis, assembly GCF_033441575.1. Classification (NCBI taxonomy): domain Bacteria; kingdom Pseudomonadati; phylum Bacteroidota; class Flavobacteriia; order Flavobacteriales; family Flavobacteriaceae; genus Flagellimonas; species Flagellimonas baculiformis. Next base: position 144,008 of record NZ_JAUZVW010000003.1, on the reverse strand, counting down.
GGCATCCCGTTGACCTTGTCCGGGAGTTCTATATGCCAAAAGAATGGCCGGGATTTGGATGTTCGGATCATGGTATTTGGCATATATGGTCTGGGTGATGGGATCTTCCTTGATGTCCGGTCTTTGGATTGGCGCTCCCTTGGGAATGGCGCCAAAGTAATCGGTGACCATTTTTTTGGTCTTGGCGGTATCAAAATCGCCCGCAATCACGAGAACGGCATTGTTGGGCACATAATAGGTTTTGTTGAACTTTTTGAAATCGTCCAAAGTGGCACTGGCCAAGTGGTCCAAGGAACCGATAACGCCCCATCGGTACGGATGCTTGGAGTAGAGGTTTTTGAGGAGCTCTTCAAAAAATGCGCCATAAGGGGAGTTGTCCACACGCAACCTGCGTTCTTCCTGCACCACTTCTTTTTGGGTGTCCACCCCAATTTGACCGATGATCGGGTGCATCAATCGTTCGGATTCCAACCAAAGGCCTACTTCCAGACTGTTGGAGGGAAAGGTCTCGTAATAATAGGTGCGGTCCAGAAAGGTGTTGGCATTGCCACTGCCCCCATTGGAGGACACGATCTTGTCCCATTCCCCCCGCTCAATGTTTTTGGTGCCTTCGAACAATAGGTGTTCAAAGAAATGGGCAAACCCCGTTTTTTGTGGATCTTCATCCTTGGACCCCACGTGGTACATGACCGATGTGGTGACCACGGGTGCCGAATTGTCCTGGTGTAGGATCACATGCAGCCCGTTGTCCAGGTCATACTCTTCGAAAACCACTTCCTGCGCGGAAAGAAGTCCCCCTGCAAAGAGCATGGAAAATGCTGAAAGCAAATGTTTTTTCATAAACGTTCAAATTTTATAGTGAAAGATTAGTAGTTAGGTTGGTATAGATTTTTTGATGGATGTTACACTAAAATAGCATAAAATTTGGAAGACGGTGGTGAAGTGGTCAAGTCTTTTGGAACAAATAGTGGTATAATTCCCAAACATTCTGTAATTTAAACAACGCATCCAAAAAACTGAGCGATGAAAAAAATGACCCTCTCCATTCGTTTCGGAATTGTTACCAGTGCCGTACTGATCGCGTATTTTTTGATTTTGGCGCTCATAGGAAAGCATACGAATGTGTTTTATAGCCTTTTCAACACGGTCATTACCGGATTTGGGATCTATGAGACCATTAAATACACCAAACTTCGACAGGGCAAGGGGTTCAGCTACGGGAATGGGTTCACGGCAGGAATTGTCACCGGCTTCATTGCCACGCTCCTGTTCACCATTTTTTTTGCACTCTATGCCACGGAACTTGATACCGACTTTCTGGACAGGCTATCCAAGGTTTGGTCCAAGGACTATAAAAATTTTGAAGGAATCGTTTTCTTTACCGTGGCCATAATGGGGTTTGCCACTTCCTTGGTGTTGACCCTCTCGTTCATGCAGCTGTTCAAAACCTCCAACAATACCAAAAATAATGGGTAAATGAGGGAATAATACTTGTGGATTAAGGATTTAGCAGTATATTTGCACCCGCTAATTTTGATAAAGCGAAGTAATTTTAATCTAATCAACGTATTATGTACGCAATCGTAGAGATGGCAGGGCAGCAATTCAAAGTTGCAAAAGACCAGAAAGTGTACGTTCACCGTTTGCAGGAAGAAGAAGGCAAAAAAGTCACTTTTGACAAAGTCCTTCTTTTGGAAGATGGAGGTGACGTGACCATTGGCGCCCCAGTCATAGAAGGAGCGGCCGTAGAGGCCAAAATCGTTAAGCACCTAAAAGGTGATAAGGTAATCGTTTTCAAAAAGAAAAGACGTAAAGGTTACCAAAAGAAAAACGGGCACAGACAATATTTGACCGAGATCGTGGTTGAAAGTATCGTGGCCAAAGGTGCCAAGAAAGCAGCTCCTGCAAAGGCAAAAGCTGATGAAAAACCAGCTGAAGCACCAAAAGCGGTAGAGAAAAAAGCTGAGGCCCCTAAAAAGGAAGCTCCAAAGGCAACTGAGGATTTAAATTCCAAAACAGTGGCCGAATTGAGGGACATGGCCAAGGCCAAGGACATTAGCGGCTACTCTTCCATGAAGAAAGCCGAGTTGATCGAAGCATTAAGCAAATAAGAAACGAACTAAAATTTAGATATCATGGCTCACAAGAAAGGTGTAGGTAGTTCAAAAAACGGTAGGGAATCAGAATCGAAACGCTTGGGCGTTAAGATTTTTGGTGGCCAGGCAGCTGTTGCCGGTAACATCATTGTTAGACAACGTGGTACCAAGCACAATCCTGGAGACAACGTATACGCAGGTAAAGACCACACTTTGCACGCCAAGGTGGACGGTATTGTAAAGTTTGAGAAAAAGGCAAGTGGAAAATCCTTTGTTTCCATTGAGCCATTCCAAGCGTAAGGAAAAAACCTATAAGTGAAAAGGTCCTTTGCGAAAGCAAAGGGCCTTTTTTTATTGCTGTTTTTTTAATGGTTTCATAACCTAAAGATGATGTTTTGGTGAGGATCATTGGCTTTCTTGAAAGCTTATTTTCCTTCATTGCCAATGAAAAAGGTCTTTGGGTTTGTTTATGTGGTGGTGCTCGCAACTGTGCTGGTCCAATCCGTTGGTCTTGCCCAACAAGCCAATCGTACAAATTCCAATATCGGGACCCCTGATTCCACTTTTCATGCCCTTCAAAAACGATTGGAAGAATCTAAATCTCCTATACAAATAGCAGAGGCCCATCTGCACTTGGGCGAGTACTACCATTCGTTCGGATTGTATTCCGAGGCCATGGAGGAATACAACCAAGCGTTGGAACAATTGGGGACCGAGTTGGCCGACCCACTTTTCCTCCTTCTGAACATCCATATTGGTAAGGTGTACCTCTCGCTCAACAATTTTGAATTGGCCGAACAACACTTTGAAGAGACCAAAAAGTCCGCAATTCGAATCAAAGACGACCACGGATTGGCCGTATCATTGGGTTTGCTCGGGGCAAGCCATGAAAAACAAGGCGAATACGAAGACGCTCTGAAGGACCAAAAAGCGAGCCTTTCCCTGTTCGAGAAGCTGGGGGATCCTCATGGCGTAGCCATGACCAATGAGAACATTGGAAGTATTTATGAGGACTTGGAGCAGTTTGAGCTGGCCTATCAATTTTTTCATAGGGCCTATGACTACTTGAAAGGTTCCAAATCTGTTGAAGAAGTGAATGTGCTCAACAATTTGGGGGATACATTTAGAAAAACAGGCAAATATGTGGCTGCACTGGAGGAAACGTCCAAAGCCTTGAACATTGCCAAAGAGCTGAACGACCTTCATCAAATGGAAAGTGCCCACAAAGACCTCTCCAAGACCTACGCCCTAATGGGCAACTATGAAAAGGCGCATGCCCACCTCTTGCAGGCGGAGGAATTCAACAGTGCCATGCTCCGGTCCCAGAACACGGACCAGCTCAATGTGCTCCAGACCATATACGAGACCAATAAAAAAGAGGCGGAGATCCAATTGCTCAAGGAGCAGAACAAGGTCAGCGTTGCCAACCAAAACCTCTTGTGGGTGGCCCTGTTCGCCATTGTTGCCATTTTGACGATTGGGTACAATTTTTTGGGAAGAAAAAGAAAGGCCAAACTGAAGATCCAAGAATACAAACAGCGAATGTTGAAGGCGGAATTGGAGAAAAAGGCCATCGAGGAGAAAAATCTACAGGATGAAGTGCAGTTGAAAACAGCCTCCTTGTCCCGATACAGCCTCCATCTGTCCCAGAAGAACAAGATCTTGCTGGATCTGGCGAACACCCTCAGGAACATAGCCGCCAGAAAGAACATGGATACATCGCGGAAGATCAAGGAACTGGTGAAGGAAATCGATTTTAATCTACAGCAGGAACAGGAATGGGACGAGTTCATGGTCTTTTTCAAGGAGATCCATCCCGAGTTCATCAAAAAACTATCCTCTTTATCCGAAAATAGCCTGTCGCCCGCAGAACTCCGTTTGGGGATGTTGTTGCGGTTGAACCTGTCCTCCAAGGAAATTGCCTCCATTTTGAGGGTCACGCCGGACAGTGTTCGCGTGGCGCGTCATCGATTAAGAAAAAAGTTGCCCATTGACCAAAAAGAGGAGTTGGTAAATTTTATGATCGATCTCTGACCTGATTTTCCGTCTCTTATTGGGAAAAGGTTAGCCCAATGTAAAATAACTGTAATTGTTGCCCTGTTGTTTCCGCCCTTTTTCACTTTTGTTTCCTTTTTGTTTCCCTTTAATTTAAATCATAATAAACTGATATACATAGTTTTGGATTGCATTCTAATACGAACCAAAATGAAACTGATGAACCTTAAAAAACTAGTTTTTGTAACGCTTTTTCTACTGTTTGGCCTCGCAAATGCACAGGCCCAAACAGGGAATATACAAGGGACCATTACCGATGAAAACGGTATATATGTCCCAGGGGCAAATGTGTATATCAAGTCCATCTCCAAAGGAGGGATAACGGATTTTGACGGACGGTTTACCTTGGTGGGCATTCCTGCTGGCGACCATACCCTGACGATTACTTATATGGGTTATGAGGATGTGGAGCAACAAGTTTCCGTTACGGCCGGACAGACCGCTTCTGTGGGCATCGTGCTCAACCCGACCAATGTGGAACTTGATGAAGTGCAAGTAAGCGCCTACGGGCTCAGTGGCCAAGCAAAGGCACTGAACACACAAAGAACAAACCTGAACATTACCAATGTGGTGTCCACTGACCAAATCGGGAAATTTCCCGATGCGAACATTGGGGATGCTGTCAAGCGAATTCCCGGAATCACCATGCAGGTGGATCAAGGGGAAGCCAGGAACATTATCGTTCGGGGTCTGTCCCCACAATTGAACTCCGTGACCCTGAACGGGAGCAGGATCCCATCTGCGGAGGCGGACAACAGGAACATCCAAATGGATTTGATCCCTTCGGACATGATACAGACCATTGAAGTGAACAAAGCCGTTACCCCTGATATGGATGCAGACGCCTTGGGCGGATCTGTGAACTTGGTCACCAGAACTGCACCACAAGGGTTCAGGCTTTCGGCAACTGCTGGTTCAGGGGTCAATTTCATCACCGATAAGAGGATTTGGAACGGGTCACTATTGGTAGGGGACCGCACCAAAGACGGAAAATTTGGATGGATGGTCTCGGCCACCATCAACGATAATGATTTTGGTTCACACAACATCGAGGCCGAATGGACCGATGAATTTGAATACAACACAGGTGTGGAAGACGAAGAAGGTGAGCCCATTTTGGAAGAAGTGGATGTGGATCCCTATACCAATGTTACCGAGCAACGCACCTATTTGGTGCAACGGGTAAGGCGCAGTTTTGCTGCCAATTTTGATTACCAGATCAATGCGGACAACAATATTTTCCTAAAGACCATGTACAACTGGAGGGACGACCGTGAGAACCGATTTGCCTTTACCCAGGAGATGTTGGACGGGGAGGATATCGAAGCGGGAGACTTTACCATTACCAATGGAGTGCCCACAAGGTTTCCGGCCGAGGTGGTCCGGGAAACCAAGGGAGGTATCGCCGGAGGGCGCAACCAAAACCGTAGGTTGGAAGACCAACGTATGCAGAACTATACTTTGGGTGGGAACCACTTGTTCGGTAGCCTAAAGTTTGACTGGATGGGATCCTATGCCAAGGCATCCGAAGAGCGCTTGAACGAGAGATATGCGGTCTATGCCACCGAATACATCGTCAACAACGACAACAGCTACCCAAAATACCCGATCATGACGGCTGCCAATGCCAGTGATTTTAACGATTTGGGGGCATTTGAATTTGACGAAGTGACCAACGAGAACCAGTACACCGAGGAAGAGGACATGAACTTCTTTGCCAATTTTGAATTGCCTGCAGATCTTTTGGGCAATGGAGGTACGATAAAGTTTGGGGCAAGGGGTCGCTTTAAGACCAAGGAAAGAAACAACGATTTCTTCGAATACGATTTTGAGGACCTGTACCCTACCTTGGCCGATATGCCGGTCAAGGACTACACCAATCTGGATTTCTTGGCAGGGGAAAAATACCGCGCCGGGACCTTCGCCAGTGAAGAGTGGTTGGGTTCCTTGGACCTGAACAGCACCAACGGGGAGGCCGTTCCGGATGAGTACCTACCCGGTAATTTTGAGGTGAAGGAAAACGTGTGGGCCGCTTATGCCATGATCAACCAAAAAGTGTCCGATAAATTGAGCATATTGGCAGGTCTTCGGATGGAAAACACCAAATTGGAGACGGAGGGGAACAGGGTGACCTACATTGAAGAGGACGAAGATGCCGGAATAGAGGAAGGGATTGAAGTGGAACAGGTTTCGGATGAGAACTCCTATACCAATCTATTGCCTGGCATCCATTTTAAGTATGATGTGGACACCAACACCATTTTAAGGTTGGCGTGGACCAATACCTTGGCCCGTCCCAATTATGTGGACTTGATTCCTAGGGCAGAAATTGTAAATGAAGATAGAGAGGTCATTGTGGGCAACCCAGATTTGGACCCTACCACTTCCATGAACTTTGATTTGAATGCCGAACACTATTTTGAAAGTGTGGGCATCATCTCCGGAGGTGTTTTTTACAAAAGGATAAACGACTTCATCTACACCTACATCACAGAGGCAGAAGACGACACCTTTGGTGTCGGTACCACAGGGTATGATGTGTTCCAACCCTTGAATGGTGACGCTGCTTCCATTTTTGGTGCAGAGCTCTCCTTCCAGCGACAGTTGGATTTCTTGCCCGGATTTGCCAGAAACTTTAGCATTTACTTGAACTATACCTATTTGAGTTCAAGTGCCGATGGTATCCGCAACGAGGATGGGGACGAACGTACCGATCTGGACCTGCCCAACACTGCACCCAATATGTTCAACGGGTCTTTGGGTTATGCCGATAAAAGGTTCAGTGCAAGGTTGTCTGCCAACTTCTCCGATTCCTATATCGATGAGATTGGTGGGAATGCCTTTGAGGACAGGTACTACGACACCCAGTTCTTTCTGGACTTCAATGCTAGTTATGCCATCAACAAGAACCTAAGGCTCTATGCCGATGTCAACAACATCACCAATCAGCCATTGCGTTATTTCCAAGGGGTAAAGGAAAGGACCCAACAGGCCGAGTTCTATGATATCCGCTTTACTTTTGGATTGAAGTACGACCTTTTCAAAAAATAGAAAGGCACACCTAAAATTATAAAAACAAGCAAAGTTACGCCGTTCAGCTTCAGGAAGCTACATGGATTGGTCCCTAAAAGTTCCTGATGCTGATCGAGCTGACAAAATGTAAATGAATTCATTATGATCAAAAGATATATCCCATTTTGTTTGATACTGGCATTGGTTTCCTGCAAGCAGCAGGGAAGTAAATTGCCGGCCATCACCCCGGACATCATCACTGAAAAAACACCTAACGATACCGATGACCCTGCCATTTGGATCCATCCCGAAGATGCTTCAAAGAGCATTGTTTTTGGAACCGATAAGGAAACCAACGGTGGCGTTTATGCCTACGACCTGAACGGAAAAATCATTAGGGAGAAATCAATAACGGATATCCAACGGCCCAACAACGTGGATGTGGAATATGGCTTCCAATTGAACGATTCCGTTGCGGTGGATGTGATTGCTTTCACAGAACGAGAGAAACAACAGATCCGATTGTTCTCCGTTCCCGATATGAAACCATTGGATGGCGGCGGTTTTCCCGTTTTTGAAGATGAAACAAATGTGGAACAGCGCCTGGCCATGGGGATCAGTCTGTACAAATCGCTCAAAGACTCATCCATCTATGCCATTGTGGGTCGAAAGATTGGACCTAGCGGGTCTTACTTGTACCAATATAAATTGGAATCCGACAGCACCGGGGTTTCCGCCAATTTGGTGCGAAAGTTTGGAAGCTTTACCGGAGGAAAGGAAATCGAGGCCATTGCCGTGGATAATGAACTTGGTTATGTATACTATTCCGATGAGGGCGAATGCGTGAAAAAATATCATGCGGAACCCAGTATGGGCAACGAAGAACTGGCCTGTTTTGGAGGCGAGCTGTTTTTGGAGGACATTGAAGGAATCGCCATCGCCAAATATCCGAACGGGGAGGGTTATATCATAGTTTCCGATCAGCAAAGGGGGCAATTCAACATTTTCTCCCGAAAGGACAACAGCTTTATCAAGGCAGTGAACCTATCCACGACCGAGACCGATGGTTGTGACGTGGTCACCGTGCCCTTGAACGATACCTTCCCAAACGGTCTCTTTGCCGCAATGAACGACGCGAAGGATTTTTATTTTTATGATTTGGGAAAGGTGTTGGATTTGGATTGACGGCTAAAAACGAAGCTTTCGTTTGCGTGCAGTGATTTCCCACGTATCGAATTTCCTTCCGTTTTTGATGACCGATACCTCATCATGAAGATTGATGGTGGGACAAATATGGTAGGGAACACCATAGAGCACGTCCCCGACCTTCCACTTGTCCCAGTCCTGAACCTTGATCACCCCGTGTTCTTCACTTTGTGAAACCAGTTCATAGGTGTCAAGGTTCAGGAATTTTATCCGTTTGTCAACAGGGTTTTCGGAGGCCACGGATTTGTGGCCCATGTCCACGGTGATGATGCCCTCGGTGGGTTTGGATATGATCCGCGTCACCAAAAGGGCAGCATATTTAAATTCCTGTTCCGTCAATTTTTCGCCATACCCCCAATCCCAGAGCACACAGGTACCCGGACTGGTGATCCTGTTTTCCTGCAACACATGGGAGGTAAAAGAAGGTGTTCCCCCACAGATGAGTTGGGCCTGTGGATAATCTAGCCGAAGGGTCTCAAAGTAGGTTTGCACATCCCTGACACCCGATTCTATCTTTTCTTTCCGGACCGAAAAATCACTGTCCCTCAAATGGCCATCGTAGGCATGCAACCCTCTGAACAATAGGTTTTTGCAGATTTTCAAATAATCCAACAGCACATCCAGCTCCGTTCCGATCTTGATTCCGGAACGGTCCATACCATTGTTGATATCGATATGGATATTGACGATGAGTTCCTGTTCCAGGGCTTTTTGGTTCAACACTTCGGCAGTGTCAATATTGTCGATCAAGGTTGAAAACTGCGTATCGGGAAAGTTCTGGACCAATTGGATGAACCGATCCACTTTGGGCCCCACCAATTGATGTGCGATCAGAATGGATGCCGCCCCGGCCTCGGCGGCCATTTCCGCTTCGGCTATGGTCGAGGCCTTGAAACTGGTAATGCCCGACTCCACTAAAAATTGCATCACTTTGGGCATTTTGTTGGTCTTGATATGGGGCATCAACCTTTGGGTGTCCCCATCCGCCAAAGTGACCATCTTTTGAATGTTGTAGGTTAAATGGTCCAGATAGAGCACCACGGAGGGAGAGTCCACAGTTTCCAAATTCTGAATGGGGTACCAGTTGTTTTCCATGCCTTATGCTTTATGGGTAAAGGTAATGATCAATATAGAATCGAAAGGAACTTTTTCAGCACTATGATCGGAAAAGTTATGGATGAAGGATTCAATACGGAATGGTTCCAAAAAGATCTTTTGGCAGATTAATTACAGTGGACCACCTAAAAGGCCATGGTTCTTACCATGACTTTTTTTTGCCAAAAATCTTCAGAATAGTATAGAACTAGTAGTCTTTGCCCGGTAAAAAATGTCATGACATGTAACAAACCAACTATTTCAGTATCCTATTGTTGTTGAACATATTTTAATCATATATTAGTCGGCAATATCAAAAAACACTCGGTAAATCATGATAAAAAAAGTAACCTTATATGCATTGTTGCTTGCAACAGTTTTTTCTTGCGGTGTCAAAAATCAAGTCAATGATTTAGCTTCCGATAATCCTATAAGGGCACAATTGGATTTGGTCAATATTCAAGATGATAAAGTAAATGTGGTCATAGATCCAGGGAGGTTTGTCCAAGATACGGTTACTTACAGATTGCCAAGAGTGGTCCAAGGAACTTATGCCGTATCTGATTTTGGTAAGTATATAGAGGATGTTTCAGCTATTGATTATCAAGGGAATGCGATTCAGGCCACTCAGGTTGACACCAACACTTGGATGTTTGTCAACGCCAAGAATTTGGATAAAATAACGTATGCGGTAAACGATACCTTTGATCAGGAAGTGAAAGGAGGAATTGGCGAGGAAGTTCCCTTTTCGCCCTCAGGGACCAATATAGAACCTAAGCAGGTGATGCTGAACCTGCACGGATTTGTGGGTTATTTTGATTCCCTAAAGCGGAATGCTTACCAAATTGACATCAAATCCCCTGCAAAATTCAAGTATACCTCTCCTCTTACAGAAATACAATCCACATTGAGTTCGGATGGTGCCATTAAGAATTCTGTGTTCCTCGCCAATCGATATTTTGAGGTAACGGATAATCCCATGATGTATGGGGAAACTGAGGTTGAAGAGTTCATGGTCGGGAACATCAAGATTGTGTTGAGTGTTTTTTCACCTAATGGAGTGCACAAGGCTGCTGAGATCAAAGAAACCATGGCGGAGATGATGCAGGCCCAAAAGAGGTATCTGGGAGATTTGAACAGTACACCCCGATATGACATCCTCCTTTATTTGTCCGACACCCAAAAACCAGATTCCCCAAAAGGTTTTGGGGCTTTGGAACACCATACTTCCACTGTGGTGGTCTTGCCGGAACAAATGGATGCAGAAGCGTTGAAAGAGTCTATGATCGATGTGGTGGCCCATGAATTCTTTCATATTGTTACTCCGCTTTCAGTCCATTCCGAAGATGTGCATTATTTTGATTACAATAATCCCACGTTCAGCAAACACCTTTGGCTTTATGAAGGGGTCACCGAATATTTTGCACAGCATTTTCAAGTTTATGAAGGTTTGATCGATCCAGCGGAGTACTACGCTAGAACAACGCAAAAGATAAATACCTCAAGGTCTAATTACGATGATGCCATGAGTTTTACCCAAATGAGTGAGAACATCTTGGAGGACCCGTATAAGGACAACTATGCAAACGTGTATATGAAAGGAGCGTTGATAGGTATGTGCCTCGATATTTTAATGAGGGAAAACAGTGATGGCCAACGTAGCCTGCGTTCGTTGTTGGGAGAGTTGTCCGTAAAATATGGTAAGGACAAACCTTTTGAAGATGATGCCCTAATTGCTGAAATTACGGCGATGACCTATCCCGCTGTTGGAGAATTTTTGAACACCCATGTAGTTGGAAATACACCCATAGATTATGATCAAATATTGGATAAGGTAGGACTTTATTTCACAGAAGCTGAAGTGGAGACCAATTACATTCAGAATGCCGGTGAACTAATCTTATCCGCCGACCCAGAGAGGGGAGGGATCAAGTTCAATGATCTTGTGGCAAACAACAGTTTTTGGAACGATAATGGGGTTGAACCAAATGATTTTATAAAATCCATTAATGGAACAGAAGTCACCTTGGCCAACGCCAATCAAATTGTAACAGAGGTGTATGCATGGAGCCCTGGCAAAGCCATTCAAGTAGAGTTGTTACGGGGAGATGAGGAGGTCATCATTGATACCACTACCACGCCCACATACACCAAAGCCAATACCCTAGTGGAAAAACCAGAGGCCACCGTAGCCCAAAAGGAATTGCGAAAGGCTTGGCTAAAAGGCTAGGTGGATTTTGCAAAATAAAAAGGCCCTGATTCCAATCAGGGCCTTTTTTATGGTTTGTTCCAGAAAATCAATATCTATAATAATCCGGTTTGAAAGGACCATCGACGGTCACACCGATATATTCGGCCTGATCTTCCTTGAGTTCGGTAAGCTCGGCACCCAAACGGGCCAAGTGCAGTTTGGCCACTTTTTCGTCCAAGTGCTTCGGAAGCATATACACTTCGTTCTCGTACTTATCGCTGTGGTTCCAAAGCTCTATCTGTGCCAAGGTCTGGTTGGTGAACGAGTTGCTCATCACAAAACTGGGGTGTCCTGTGGCACAGCCCAAGTTGACCAATCGGCCTTCGGCCAAAATGATGATGTCCTTGCCATCAATGGTATATTTGTCCACTTGTGGTTTTATCTCGTCCTTGGTATCGCCATAGGCACCGTTCAACCAGGCCATATCGATTTCATTGTCAAAATGTCCAATGTTGCAGACAATGGCCTTGTCCTTCATGGCCCTAAAGTGCTCTTCGCGGATAATGTCCTTGTTTCCAGTCGTGGTAATCACAATATCGGCATTAGCAACGACGGTTTCCAGTCTTTTTACCTCATAGCCATCCATACAGGCCTGTAGGGCACAGATGGGGTCTATTTCGGTAACAGTAACGATAGATCCCGCTCCTCGGAAAGAGGCTGCAGTACCTTTGCCCACATCTCCATAACCGGCAACCACTACGCGTTTTCCGGCCAACATGGTGTCCGTGGCCCTGCGGATGGCATCCACGGCACTTTCACGACAGCCATATTTGTTGTCGAACTTGGATTTGGTCACGGAGTCGTTCACGTTGATGGCGGGCATGGGCAAAGTGCCCTTTTTCATTCGTTCGTACAAACGGTGCACGCCAGTGGTGGTTTCTTCGGAAAGTCCCCTCACACCTGGGGCCAATTCTGGATATTTGTCCAAGACCATGTTGGTAAGGTCACCACCATCGTCCAAGATCATGTTCAAAGGCTTCCTGTCCTCTCCAAAGAACAAGGTTTGCTCAATGCACCAATCAAATTCCTGAGCGTTCATCCCTTTCCAAGCATACACGGGAACCCCTGCTGCGGCAATGGCGGCGGCGGCATGGTCCTGGGTGGAAAAGATGTTGCAGGAACTCCAGGTCACTTCGGCACCAAGGGCCACCAAAGTTTCAATAAGAACCGCTGTTTGGATGGTCATGTGCAGGCAACCGGCAATCCGGGCGCCCTTCAAGGGCTGTTGGTTCCCGTATTCCTCACGCAATGCCATAAGTCCTGGCATTTCCGCTTCGGCAAGCTCAATCTCTTTTCTTCCCCAACTTGCAAGGGAGATGTCCTTTACCTTATAGGGTATGTACGGAATTGTCTTTGTGCTCATACTTTATGTATATTTACTTTTGTAGCTTCGCTTTATTAGTGCGACAAAGATACAAATTCGCTTAACTTCTGGTCATGCCCATTTACAAAACCATAACAGTTTCACCTACCACCAAAGTCTATATTTGGAAAGTCACAGAACCTGAAGCCCAGCTATCTAGAAATGTGGAGCTCACCCCACATTGCCAGACCCGGATGGACGGTATGAAATCCGAGGCGCACCGCAGGGCATTCCTGAGCATAAGGCACCTTTTGGCAGAGGCCGGATATCAGGACAGCGACCTTTACTACGATGATTTTGGCAAGCCCCATCTAAAAGATGGAAGCTACATTTCCATCACCCATTCCCACAATTTTACAGGGATCATAGTGAGCGAGACCGATGAGGTGGGCATCGACATAGAGATGCAGCGGGACAAGATCCTCAATATTGCGCACAAGTTCACGCCCATTGAAGAGTACAAGACCTTGGCCAATGCGGAGGCCATCATCCGAAAATTGACCATAGTTTGGGGTGCCAAGGAATCCCTTTATAAAATATATGCGCAGCAGGGCCTTAGCTTTTTAAGGCATATCAATGTCATGGATTTTACGTTTGATGATTCGCGCACCGTGGCCGAAATCCTGTACAAGGGTAAAAAATCCCAGTATGAGGTGGAGTTTTTTGAATTTGAGGGCTTCACCTGCGTGTATGCGCTCAAATTGATGGGGGGATGAGCATTACTTTTTAGTAGTTTTGCCCTGAAAAATGTTCCCATGAAAATATCCGTTGAACTTACCCTTACCCCATTGCAGGATGACTTTGAACCTCCTATCATTGATTTTATCAAAAGATTGCGAGCTTCAGGGCTTACCATTTTGGAAAATCCATTGAGCACGCAGGTGTTCGGGGACTACGACAAGGTCATGGCGCTGCTCCAGACCGAAATCAGGGAAACGTTCAATGCCTTGGACCATGTGGTGCTGACCATGAAAATGGTAAAATCCGACAGAAGCGGCTATGAACCCCATTTTTGATTTTTTCCTAGGGCCCTACGAGGATCGGGAGCTTTCCCTCGTCATTTTGGAGGCCACTGCTTTTTTCTTTGGAATAGCCAGTGTGGTCTATGCCAAGAGAGAGGACATCATGGTCTATCCCACCGGCTTGGTGGGCACCGCCATCACCACCTACATCTTTTTGGTGGACAGGCTTTTTGGGGATATGATGCTGAATTTCTATTTCTCCATCATGAGCATCTATGGTTGGTGGAACTGGGCCCGACGAAAGGAGAACAGGGACCCCGTGGTGTACATCACTAGAACCAATACGAAGGAAAAATGGGTGGGTTTTGGACTTTTTATGCTCACCATGCTTGTGACCTATGGAGTGTACAGGGTATTTGGGGCAGAGATACAGACGAGCAACTATGTGGACATCCTTACCTCGGGGATTTTTTTCACGGCGATGTGGTATATGGCCAATAAAAAATTGGAAAGCTGGACCCTATGGATCATAGGAGATTTAATAACCGTACCTTTGTATGCATATAGGGGATGGGGCATGTTCTCATTGCAATACCTCATCTTTACCATTTTGGCCATTCAGGGATATCTCACATGGAAGAAAAACTTGGGCAAGAGCCCACAAACCTCATCAAAGTAGTCCTTTTTGGACCCGAATCCACAGGAAAGACCACCTTGGCCGAACAACTGGCCGAACATTACCACACCGAATGGGTGCCCGAATATGCCCGGGAATATCTTCAGGAAAAATGGGACAGGGAACAAAAGACCTGTGAACCCAAAGACCTATTGCCCATTGCGTATGGACAGATGCGCTTGGAAAACCAATTGTCCAAATCCGCCAACAAGGTCCTGATCTGCGACACCGACCTTTTGGAGACCAAGGTCTATTCCGAAACCTACTACACAGGTACTTGTGACCCCATGTTGGAAGAATATGCGCTCAAGAACACCTATGACCTTTACCTGTTGACCTACATTGACACCCCTTGGGTGGCGGATGACCTGAGGGACAAACCGGACGAGCGCGAACGAATGTTTTCATATTTCAAGGAAGCATTGGAAAAATATGACCGAAATTTTATTACCTTAAGAGGAGATAAGGCAACTCGGCTTTCAACAGCCATAAAACATATTGACAAACTCCTCTGAAACATGATAGAATTAAGTCCGAAAGACGTGGAACAATTGGATTCCAAAGGAATTTCAAATGAAAAAGTCATCCGTCAGATCAAGACCTTTATGGAAGGCATCCCCTTTGTGCAACTCAAAAAAGCGGCCGTAGTAGGCAACGGTATCCTGCGGTTTTCCGAAAAGGAACAAAAAGAGCTCATCCAGTATTTTGAAGACCATCGGGGCAGCCTCGATCTCTTGAAGTTTGTTCCCGCTTCGGGGGCCGCCTCACGGATGTTCAAGGCCATGTTCAATTTTTTGGATGCCTATGATCCGTCCAAGGAATCGCTTTCTGCCTATACTGAACGGACCGGAGACACGGATGTCAAAAAATTTACCGAACAAATACACAAGTTGCCCTTTTATGATCTGATCATGGGTCGAATCAAGGGCAGGGCGTCCAACAAAGATGGGGAAGCCTATCTTTTTGTGAAGGAAATGTTGGTGGAAGATGGATTGAACTACGGATTCTACCCCAAAGGCTTGTTGCCGTTCCACCAATACAATTCCGGGAGCGCCACCCCATTTGAAGAACATTTGAAGGAAGCGGCCCTCTATGCGAAAACCGATGGAAAGGCCCATCTCCATTTTACGGTCTCGGAACAGCATGATGAAATGTTCAAGGAGGAAGAGGCCAAAGTGGTCCCGAAAGTCTCGAAAAGCACGGACACCCGTTTTGAAATTTCATACTCCAATCAAAAACCATCAACGGATACCATTGCGGTGGACATGGAGAACAGGCCCTTCAAAAACGGGGACGGCTCCATCCTGTTCAGGCCGGGGGGGCATGGCGCCTTGATCGAAAACCTGAACGATCAGGATGCAGACATCATCTTCATCAAGAACATCGACAATGTGGTGATCGACAAGAATCTGGAGGAAGTGGCCAATAGCAAGAAAATGTTGGCAGGGGCACTCAAGAAGGTCCAGGACAAGGCATTTGCCTATGCATCACTTTTGGATAAAGGAGATGTTTCAGTGGAAAAAATGGACGAAATAAAGACGTTTCTTGAGAAGAGCCTCAATGTGCGCATGCCCAACGATTATGAGGAACTGGATGTGGACGAGCAGCAAGCGGTGTTGAAGGACAGGATAAATAGGCCTATCCGAATCTGCGGTATGGTAAAGAACGAAGGCGAACCTGGAGGAGGACCATTTTGGATACAGGACACCCAAGGAAACATTTCGCTTCAGATCATAGAATCCGCCCAAATAGACATGGACAATCCTGAACAGGCTGAAATCCTTAAAAATTCGACCCATTTCAACCCTGTGGATTTGGTGTGCGGGGTACGAAATTACAAAGGGGAAAAGTATGACCTCTTGCATTTTGTGGATGAAAAACAAGGCTTCATCACCGGCAAGACCATGGAAGGCAAAGAACTCAAGGCCCTGGAGCTCCCCGGGCTGTGGAACGGAGGCATGGCATTCTGGAACACCATTTTTGTGGAAGTGCCGTTGGTGACCTTCAACCCGGTGAAGACGGTAAACGATCTTTTGAAACCCACACACCAAGCATAACTATCATAAAAACAGCATAATAAATCCGCCATCAATTTGATGGCGGATTTATTTTGTCCATTCATGTGACCTTCGTCCACAAAAGGTGTCCAAACAAGTGTACAACCTATTGGGACGGTGATCTCTGTCTCAAGGCAAAGTATTCGCAGTCCTTTGGATTGTTAGGATTTAGGTTGGTTGATTTGGTTAGAGGGCCGTGCATTATGTACGGCTTTCTTTTCACCTTGGCATGGAAACTGTAAATGTGAATGAAAAAAGATGTTTTTAAAAATAGTACTGCTCCTCAACTTGGTCTCCCTCGGGATTGCCCTGTACATTTTATACGCTTATATAAAGGATCGAAGAAAGAAAAATGAAGAAAAGAATCAGGACGATGCTATATAAACACTATCCATGTATTGTCCATTTCTGCCAATCTCGTTCATAGTCTTTTTCCTTGGGATTATGATTTTGGCGTAATGGAAAGGCTGCTTCGGCAGCCTTTCTTGTATAAAATCTACACACCTTCTGGGTACTCCTACACAGTTTTACCCATCCGTTCAAAAGCGGCACAAAATATAAATAGCTATTAATCAATTGAATACAAGTAAGAAGGGAGCTATTCTAAACTTGGCACCAGTTTTTCATATAGATAAGCAAGTTTAATCAGTAACATAAAATCTTATACCATGAAAAAGTTAATTTTTGCAACCGCACTATCATTTGTAGGACTAACAGCTATCGCCAATGTGGAGCCCACAGAATTGAAAATGGATGAAACAACAGTTGTCGTGGCACAGGATTTCCAAGAAATCAGTGTATCCGACCTTCCTGAGGCAGTATCCTCAGCCGTGGCAAAAGATTACCCCACTGCCAAGGTTGACAAAGCCTATAAGAACGACCAGGACCAGTACAAATTGGATCTTTCCCTTGAAGACGGGACCACTGGATCAGTGTATGCCGATGCTGAAGGGAACTGGATTGAAATGTAGATCATAGTTTTCGAGACCACACGTTAGGTTAGTTGGTTTGGTTAGCGAGGGGCTGCGAGAGCGGCCCCTTCTTTTTTGTGATAATTTTATGGGTTCGCCACCATGCCAAAAAGTAAGGGTATTGTATCTTAGACAACTGAGATATGCCCAAAATCTTAATCATTGAGGACGACACGGCTTTTTGTCAAATGCTGCAAAAGTTTTTGACCAAGCATGGTTTTGCCGTTTCCACAAGCTACTCCATCAAAGAAGCGGAAGAACAACTGAACACTTCCATCTTCGATATTATCCTCTCCGATGTCAGACTTCCCAAAGGGAACGGGGTCACGTTGCTCCCCCGGGTCAAAAAGGAATCGCCTGCCACCCAGGTTATCCTGATGACGGGCTATGCAGAGGTCAAGACCGCGGTCAACGCCATGAAAAAGGGCGCTTTCGATTACATCTCAAAACCCTTTACCCCGGAGGAAATCCTATCAGTGATCAATAATGCGCTGAATGTGGCCACAACCACCGAAGCAGTGCCCAAGACACCAAAACCCCGTCCCAAGACTTCTGGACAGGGCAATTTTTTGATGGGAGAGAGTGAAAGATCAAAAAAATTACAACAATACATCGAGTTGGTGGCACCTACCAATATGTCGGTCCTGTTGACCGGCGAAAGTGGTACGGGAAAAGAGGTCACGGCCAATGCCATCCACAATGCCAGCAAAAGAAAGGGCCACAATTTTGTGGCCGTGGACTGTGGGGCCATTCCGAAAGAAATAGCCACCAGTGAATTTTTTGGCCATGTCAAGGGAAGTTTCACAGGGGCGATAGAGGACAAAAAAGGACATTTTGAAGCGGCCAATGGAGGGACCCTCTTTTTGGATGAGGTAGGAAACCTGTCCTACGAACACCAAGTGCAGTTGCTCAGGGCCATTCAGGAACGGAAGATAAAACGGGTGGGGAGCACCAAAGAGATCCAATTGGATCTTCGGATCATTGCCGCCACCAACGAAAACCTGCTGGAAGCCGTTGAGGAAGGCAGTTTTAGGGAAGATCTTTACCATCGGTTGAACGAGTTCTCCATTGAAGTTCCGTCATTGCGGGACAGAAAAGAGGATATCCTTTTGTTCGCCAATTATTTTTTGGACAAGGCCAATGCAGAACTGGACAAGGAGGTATTGGAGTTTTCCGAAGAGACGCAACAAATATTGTTGGATTATCCATGGCCAGGAAACCTTAGGGAGATGAAGAACATGATCAAAAGGGCCGTGCTCTTTACGCAGGGAAATACCGTTTTGGCAAGTTCCCTTGCCGATGAGGTCGTGCAGGCTTCACAAACGGAAAATACTTCCGTCTTCTCTAGGGCTGAGTATGAAAAAGAAAGGATCCTCACCGCTTTGAAACAGACCAACTTCAACAAGAGCAAAGCGGCAAAATTGCTCCACATCACCAGGAAGACCCTTTACAACAAGATCAACCAATATCAATTGGAAGTTTGACCAAGTAGTCCTTGATATCCCCGTTGAGGTGAGAAATTGTTTTTTCAAGCCCTGTCAACATCCCAAACACTTTTTTTCCCTTCGTATCATCGGAAAGACGTTCCATATTTTCCAATAATGGAATGGCCTCGTGGGCTTCCAACTGCCTGAACATGGGTAGCATCTTATGTGCTATGGCACGGATTTCTGAAAAATCAGGGCTGCTGATGTGTGAAAAGAGCAGTTCCATATTTTTGTCCGTATTTTCCAAAAACACTTCCAACACTTCCCGAACAGCCTTTGGACTTTCCAGAAAGGGTAAGATATTCTTGATACTGAAATATGACGATTGGGGATCGGGAACAGCAAGGGCAGTGCCCGCACTCCCATTTGACAAGGAGGAATGGCCTGTTCTGGCCAAAACATCCAATAAGGAAATGTTGGAGAAAGGTTTCTGTAGCACATCTTCGAACCCAGCTTGGGTATAGACCGACTTGTCCGTGATTTTTTGCCCTGTCATGGCTATCACAGGATTTTCATAACCCATGCCCCTCAGCTTCTCCAAAACCGTAAAGCCATCGGTTCCCGGCATTTGGATATCGGTCAGTACCACATCATAGGAAAGATTGCCCTCTTTTTCCAGTTCTTTGAATTTGGAATGGGTCACGATGTGGATTGCATTGATCTGACAAATGTCCTCCAAGAGTTTGAGCATGGTCACATCATCATCTATTGCACATAGCCTCAATGTTCCGTTGGGTAGGACGGGTTTTGTAGTATCAGCCTCAACAGGCATTTCACCAAATTCCACCGGAAAGCTTACGGTAAATGTACTTCCCTGATTTTCAGTGCTTTTCATTTGGATGGTCCCACCCAAGAGCTCGGTCAATTTTTTGGAAATGGTCAGTCCAAGGCCATATCCCCCATATTTTTTTTCGGTGGATTCATTGGCTTGGGCGAATTCTTGAAATATGAGCTGCTGTTTTTCAGGTTTTATGCCAATACCGGTATCCTCCACTTCGATCTTGACCCAAGGTCTGCCTGCTTTTTCCTCCAAGATGGCAGAGATCATAACATGTCCCTTATCGGTAAACTTCAGGGCGTTGCCCACCAAGTTCGTCAAAACTTGCCGTATGCGGAAGGGATCGCTGACAATGGGCTTTTCCAGCCTTTCATCGATTTCCGACCGGAGCTCCACATCCTTTTTGGAATTTACTTCCCCAAAGTGCACCAACGTTTCACGGATAAGGCTGGGCAACAGGAAGGGCACACGGTCGAGATTCATTCGGCCAGCCTCCAATTTTGAATAGTCCAAAAGGTCGTTCACCAAGTTTTCCACATACCCTGAAGCTGATTTGACGTTTTTTAGATAGCCCAGTTGCTTGCCACTCAATCCACTGTGCTCCATCAGCTCGGTGTAACCACTTATGGTGTTCAAAGGTGTTCTCAGATCATGGCTTACCGTGGAAATCAGTTGCTCCCTGCTCTTCAGAAGAAATTCGGAATATTTTTTCTCTTCCTCCAGTTGTTCCCGATAACGTTGCACCTTCCAATAATCCTTGGAAATCATGAAGGTGAAGAAAATGACGATCAAAAGCCCCAGCAATAAGGCCCCACCTGCCAAACGGGTGGTTCTTTGCATGGCAAGCCGCTGGTTGGCATTGTCCAATTGCGCCTTTTGGGCCATCTCACGTTCAAATCCGGCAATAATGCTTCGCATCTTTTGGGAAAGTTCAAGGTCCGTCCTATAGATCTGGAGTTCTTTTTGGATCAGGGAACGCTCATTGGCCGCGGCTTCGGTTATGGCTTTGTTCAAGATGGACCGGGACACCTGCAGTATGGAGTCGATGTTGTTTGCGTCCACATTGCTGTTGGTGCTTGGAATGTTTTTGTTGAGCAGGGCCACATATTCCCGGATGGATTTTTGGGTCGATGGGGGCAATTGCTCAAAATTGGGGACAAAACTTTCAGCGGTGATCCGTCCCATCTCCACCTCCATTCTGTGGAAAGCTTCCAACACGGCATCGAAAGAAGTACTGTTCTCGTTCTCCACCATTAACTTTCGAAGCTCAGCACTGTTGTACACCTTCTGCTGTAGGAGCCCCTGAACGCTGTCCAGTTGGGAGATCAGGTAATTGGGATTGTTTTTGACAAGCGGTTTAAGGGAATCGATAATGGTGTTGATGGAATCCACTTTTATCGCATAGGCTTTCAGGTCATCCGGTTTTTTGGTCTTGAGTGCCAATTTGGAAAGGTTTTCCGCTTCGTAGAGGTTGGAGAGCAATCTATTGGTATGTAACAATTTGGCACTATCGCCCTCACTGTTTTTGGTAGAAACGTAGGTCTTGAACTCATTATAAATAAAAAAAGCGGCAAACACGGCCAAAATACCAAGGGCCACGTAACTGGAAATGATATTGAATGTAAACCTCTTTTTGGATCTGGGGTACATATTTGTATATACGCTGGAACATGAGGGTCATGGTTGTTAGAAAAAGTTAAATTTTCCCAATCTATTTTTATGAAAAGTGGACCTTGCTCAGTACATTTGTCCCATCTCAAAGGGGTGCTTTTGCAAAAAGGCTGAGATTATACCCAATGAACCTGGGCGGGTAATGCCGCCAAGGGATTGCGCAAGGCGCATCTTGGAATTTCTATGTTTCTTTTGAAACAAAAATCAATTTATCAACAAGAATAATGACCCCTTTTATTCGTAACATTTTTACGAATGAAACTGCTTTATTCAAACAGTAAGCCCATGACCGCTGGGTTCGCATGCGGTCCAACGCGACCGATAAAGAACCACGGGCGCAACATCAAAACCTTAATGGCAACATTGGCCCTTTCAGGGCTGGCGTTCAACATGAGCGCCCAGGAAGAACCGACCGATTCCCTCGAAGGGAAGAAAGTGGTGCTGGATGAGGTATTGGTGCAGGCCATTAGGGTGACCAAGGAATTTCCCATCACCTTTACCAATTTGGACCAGGAGGAAATGGCTTCCAGGAACCTCGGGCAGGACGTACCCATCCTGATGAACTTTATGCCTGCGGTAGTGACCACTTCCGATGCCGGGGCCGGGGTGGGATACACCAGCATCCGTGTGCGGGGTAGTGATGCCACGCGGGTAAACGTGACCATCAACGGGGTGCCTTACAATGATGCCGAATCGCAAGGTACATTTTGGGTGAACATGCCCGATTTTGCCTCTTCCACCCAAAGCCTTCAATTGCAACGAGGGGTGGGGACATCGACCAACGGGGCCGGGGCCTTTGGGGCAAGCCTCAACGTGCTCACCGACGCATTCTCCGAGGAAGCCTATGCCAAGGTCTCATCATCCGTGGGGAGTTTCAACACGCTGCGGAACAATGTGAAGTTCAGCACCGGTATCCTGAACGATCATTTTGAGTTTTCGGGAAGGTTGTCGCGGATCACATCCGATGGGTATGTGGACAGAGCCGCTTCGGAACTGGATGCCTATTTCCTGCAAGGGGTCTATAAGGACGAAAATACCTTGGTGAAAGCTTTGCTTTTTGGCGGTCATGAGATCACGTACCAGGCTTGGGACGGAATCACCGCCGAACAACTGGAAAATAACAGGACCTTCAATCCGGTGGGCATGTACACCGATGAAAACGGACAGACCCAATTCTATGATAAAGAGGAGGACAATTACAAGCAGGACCATTTTCAGTTGCATTGGAGCGAGACTTTGAGTCCTGAGTGGAGCACCAATCTGGCCCTGCACTATACCCGGGGAAGGGGTTATTTTGAACAATATCGGGAAGACGATGACTTTGCCGATTATGGATTGGAGCCCATCGAAATAGGTGGCGAAACCATAAATACCACCGATTTGATCCGCAGAAGATGGTTGGACAATGATTTTTACGGCACCGTTTTCTCGGCTACTTATACCAAAAATGACCTTCGATTGATTTTGGGAGGAGGATATAATGAGTACAAAGGAGATCATTTCGGGGAGATCATCTGGGCACGTTATGCCAGCGATAGTGAAATCAGGGACAGATACTATGACGACAACTCCACCAAGACGGATTTTAATGTCTATGCCAAGGCCAACTACCAACTCAATGGAAAATGGTCCATTTTTGGTGATGTGCAATATCGAGGCGTCGGCTATGAGGCCAATGGGGACGATACCGGACTGGTCGATGACACCTTTGACTTCTTCAATCCCAAGGCCGGTGTCACCTTTGACATGGACCGGAACAACAATTTCTATCTTTCCTATGCCAAGGCCAGTAGGGAGCCCAACCGTAATGATTATGAAAGTGGCAGCCCAAAACCAGAGCATCTGAACGATTTTGAGTTGGGTTGGCGCTATGTTTCCCCCAATTTCCAATTGAACACCAACGTGTACTACATGCGGTATAAGGATCAATTGGTGCTTACGGGGGAACTCAACGATGTGGGGGCGCCCTTAAGATCCAATGTGGGGGACAGTTATCGCATGGGTCTGGAAATGGATGCCAACATCAAACTGGGACAAAAGTTCATGCTCAGGCCCAACATCGCCCTTAGCGACAACCGCAACCTCGATTTTTATTTCCAAAGGGATGGTGAACTTCAGGATTTGGGAAATACCAACATCGCCTACTCCCCCAAGATCGTGGCGGGAAATATTTTGGCCTTTCAACCCCATCAAAACTTCCAGTTGTCACTGTTGTCCAAATTTGTGGGCAAGCAATACATGGGCAATATAGACTCGGAAAATTCCACTTTGGACAGCTACACCCAGACCGATTTCAATGTGCAATATGTCATCAATGCCAACTCTTTTTTTAAGAGCATAATCCTGTCCGGCCTGGTGAACAACATTTTCGATGCCGACATAGTTTCCAACGGATATTTTTACACCTACGATGATGATTTTTCCAACCCGGGAACCATCACCACCATCGAGGAAGCCAGATATTATCCCCAAGCAGGAATCAACTTTTTGTTGGGGGCCACCATTGTTTTTTAAACGGTAATGAATGGGATTCTGTACTTTTATGACATGGCAGAATCCCATTTTCTTTTTCCTGAAAACAGACCCCTTCGTTGGGGCATCATTGGTTGTGGCAGTGTGGCCGAAAAAAAGAGCGTTCCGGCCTATGTGAACACTCCCGGTTTTGAAGTACGAATGGTCATGCGCCGCGATGCGGAGAAGGCGAGGGACTATGCCGAAAGGCACAAAATAGCCCAATGGACCACCAATGCGAATGAGGTGATAGACCATCCGGAAATAGATGCCATATATATTGCCACACCACCCGACTCCCATAAATTTTATGCCCTAAAAGTGGCCGCTGCCGGAAAACCCTGCTGTGTCGAAAAGCCCATGGCTCCCAATTATGTGGACAGTCTTGCCATTTATGAAGCGTTCCGCACAAAGGGCATTCCCCTTTTTGTGGCCTACTACCGCCGTTCCTTGCCAAGGTTCCTTAAAGTGAAAGAATGGCTGGATGAAGGCCTGATCGGAAAAGTACGGCACATCCATTGGCAAAAGACGAAGCCGCCCAGTGACATAGATCTGAACGGGGATTACAATTGGAGAACGGACAACAAAGTGGCCCCTGGAGGCTATTTTGATGATCTGGCGAGCCACGGACTCGATTTGTTCACTTTTCTTTTGGGGGACATCCAAATGGCCCACGGGATTGCCTTGAACCAACAAGGGCTATATGCTGCACACGATGCGGTTTCTGGGACTTGGTTGCATGGAAGTGGTGTGACTGGTACAGGGGTATGGAATTTTGGCCATTATTTTCGAGAGGATAAAGTCGATATCCTGGGTTCCAAAGGAAAGATCAGCTTTGCTGTTTTGGACGAGGCCCCCTTGGTATTGGAAAATGAATCGGGACTACAGCTCATGGAAGTTCCCCACCCCGATCACGTGCAGCAATTTCATGTGGAAAACATCAAGGAGCACCTTTTGGGAAGAAAAGCGCACCCATCCACTGGAAAAACAGGATTGCACACCAGTTGGGTCATGGACCGTATTTTGGGGAATAATTGATCAGTTGGAAATCGTCACCACATTCCCGCTCTGGGTCGCTCTATAATACAATAGGTCATGGTATCTTTTCCCATCATCGGGCCTGTCCAATTGCTGCCCGGTAAATAGGCTATACGTGTACCCTTCGCAGCTACAGACCACATTTTGCCCATCTATGGTCATGGTGGAGCAATCGTTTGGGGCATGGTTGGGACAGCTGGCCTCAAAGGCGTAGAAGGTGTCCAAGCTGGATTTGATCACAAAAGCGCCACGGGTACCCACACCACTGTTCCCCACATACACCGGATTGCCAATGGTATTGAGGTTGCTGTACAAGGGAAGGTTCAGGTTCAGGTCGAACCGGAAACGCACTTCCTGCAAATAGGGGTTTCGGTTGGTACTGTCTGAACTACAGGCGAATAGAATCAAAAGAAGGCAAAGGCCCCAGAAATGTTTCATAGCGGTATTTTCAATGAGGTGCTTCGGCAAAGTTGAACAAAAATTACCTATATTTGCGTTAAATCCTCGCAAAAACCATGCAGGTCATGGGAATCGTAGAGGATTTTTTGTATTTGTAGAGAAAGAGACCATTGGGGAAATTTTTTGATTTTCTTCGATGTTCCTTTGCATTAAAACATGTCGATATGAGCAAGATATCTTATTATACCGCAGAAGGATTAAAGAAGCTGAGGGACGAACTGAACCAGCTAAAGGACGTGGAACGTCCGAAGGCATCCCAGGCCATTGCAGAGGCCAGAGACAAGGGAGATCTGTCCGAGAATGCCGAATATGATGCAGCAAAGGAAGCACAGGGCCTTTTGGAAATGAAGATTTCCAAGATGGAGGAAACCTTGGCCAATGCCCGATTGATAGACGAATCACAATTGGACAACTCAAAAATTCTCGTTCTATCGACCGTAAAATTGAAAAATCAGGCCAATGGTATGGTCATGAAATACACTTTGGTGGCCGAAAGCGAGGCAGATCTCAAGACAGGAAAAATTTCCGTCACTTCCCCCATAGGAAAGGGGTTGTTGGGAAAATCAGTGGGGGACATGGCAGAGATCAAGGTGCCCAATGGAACCCTGAAACTGGAAGTTTTGGAGATCACCAGGGAGTGACAGCAATTAAAATCTGTATATTTAATCCCGTCCCACGACGGGATTTTTAGTTAAAAACCAAATCAAGATGGCCAGTATTTTTACCAAGATCATGAACGGGGAAATTCCCTGCCATAAAATAACCGAAGACGAGGACAATTTCGCCTTTTTGGACATCAACCCAAATTCCAAAGGGCATACCTTATGTGTCCCCAAAAAGGAAGTGGACAAAATATGGGACTTGGACGGGGAGTCTTACGGGAAACTCATGTCGTTTTCGCGAAAAGTGGCCATTGCCCTGGAAAAAGCCGTTCCCTGCAAGCGGGTCGGCATGACCGTGATCGGTCTCGAAGTGCCCCATGTGCACGTGCATCTTATTCCCTTGCAGAGCATGGCGAACGCGACCTTTCAACACAAGGAAAAACTGACTACTGAAGAATTTGAGACCGTGGCCGAAGCCATCCGTTCCCATCTCTAAATCGTGCCCTGAAGGAAAAAGTACACAGCTCCAGCCACAAGGCAGAGCAACAATGCCAGAATGATAAAAAACAAGGTGGTGAACCGTATCGACTTCCGGTCAGGGGCCACCAGTTTGTTGTAATACTCATAGACCCTTTCAATATCGGGGGTCCAGTTCACTGGATAAATTGTCGAATTGCATTTGTTGCACTTGATCTCGTGGGTCACCTCGTTCGTTGTCCGGTGGTACAACGGGCTGTACATGTGCTTTTGGTAAAAGGTAAGCTTCAGTTCCTGGTTATAACATTCGGGGCAGTTATTGGTAATCTCAGCTTCCTTTAGTACAAGTTTTTTTTCCTTTGCCATGGCTCATTTCATTTTTCATTTGCTCTTAGGGAAATTTGCATGATTGTTCCTTCCTTACTTGACGAAAATACTTTAATTTTTCCTTTATGGTACTCTTCCACGATTCTTTTTACAAGGGAAAGTCCTAACCCCCAGCCTCTTTTCTTGGTGGTCACCCCTGGATTAAAAATGTTCTGGAAGTCACTTTTTGCGATTCCGTGGCCGGTGTCCGAAACCAAAATATTGACCGTTTGTCCTTTTTTCTCGATCTGGATGGCGATGTTCCCTTTGCCCTTCATCGCATCGATCCCATTTTTTACCAAGTTTTCAATGCTCCAGTTGTACAATGGAGGATTCAGCAGTACAAGGGCTTCCTCCACATTGCTGCTAAAGGAGAAATGGACCAGTTTGGAACTCCTTTGCTTGAGATAGTCGTAGGCCTTTTTGGTTTCTTCAACAATGTCGTGGACATGCAGTTCAGGGATCGATCCAATTTTGGAAAAACGCTCCGTAATGGTCTGTAGTCGGTCGATGTCCTTCGCAATTTCCTTGGTCACATCCGGGTTGATGTCCTCGGTCTTCAACAGTTCGTTCCAACCCATGAGCGATGTCAGTGGAGTGCCGATCTGGTGTGCGGTCTCCTTGGCCATGCCCGCCCAGAGCTTGTTCTGTTCCGATGCCTTATTGGTCTTGAAGAAAAAGAAAATGACCGTCCCGAACAGGCATATGATCAGCAGCAGCGCGAGGGGATAATACTTCAATTTGTTGAGCACCTCGGAGTTTCCGTAGTAGAGCGTTTCCAGCAGTTCATCTTCCTGGATGATCTGTATGGGCTCGTTCTCATTTTTGAACTGCTCTATCTTTTGTTGGATATAGGTGCTGTCGGCAATCTTGTCCTTATCGATATTGTGGGTTTTGTAGGACCCCTTTTCATTGACCAAGATCATGGGGGTGGACGTGTTGTTGGCCATCACCTTCAAGGTAAGGTTGCCCAGTTCCTGATCTACCGGGGATTGGATGAGCTCCAACTGGGCCGTGGCCCATATTTCCATTTTCAACCGTTCTTCCTCCTTGAACTTCTTAAAAAAACTGTTGGTGTTCCACAAAATCAAGCTCACAATGACGAATGCGGATATCAACAAGGTAATATTGGAAGCTTTCCTTTTGGGGCTGAAGTTCATTGTTGGTCGGATTGTGTTTTAAAGATAGCGGAAAATGGAAAACATGTTGATAGTTAGTTAGCATAACGGGTTTTCAATAGGATTCATTTTATGTACTTTTGAAATTCAACAAAAATTAACATAATGGAAGTTCAGGGAAGAATCAAAATGATCGATGATACCAAAACCTTTGGAAACAATGGTTTTAGGAAAAGAGAGGTCGTAGTGACCACGGAAGAACAATATCCCCAGCATATTCTGGTGGAGTTTGTACAGGACAAATGTGATTTGTTGGACAGCTATAAAGTGGGCCAGCCCGTTAAGATAAGCATCAACCTCAGGGGCAGGGAATGGGTGAACCCCCAGGGAGAGACCAAATATTTCAACTCCATCCAAGGATGGCGTATCGAGAACCTACAGCCCGATGCCGGAAGCGGCAACATGCCCCCGGTTCCCCCCATGGAAGCCTTTGAGCCTGCGGACGACCTCAATGAGGAGGATCACGACGACCTTCCGTTCTAAAAGGCCAACGATTTTTTCTTTAGGAAAACGACGATTTTTCATGAGAGCCCTACCTGAGAAACAGGAAGGGCTTTCTGTTTTGTGTCCCATTGCTTATTTTTAGGATAAAACTGCATTGTGGAAAACGACGGGAGCAAATTTCCGCTACATTTTTTAGGCAAACGATTGGAGTTTCCCCCAGTGGAGATGGCCAACGAGGATGGCCTTCTTGCCGTGGGCGGCGACCTTACTCCCGAAAGACTCCTTTTGGCCTACAAGAACGGAATTTTTCCTTGGTTCAATGACGATGCCCTTATCCTCTGGTGGAGCCCGGACCCCCGTATGGTGCTTTTTCCGCATAAAATAAAAATATCCAAGAGCATGCGGAAGGAACTACGGACCGACAAGTTCAGGCTCACCCAAGATACCTGTTTTGAAAAAGTGATGGAGCACTGTGCCCAAGTGGAACGCAAGGGACAGCACGGTACTTGGATCACTCCGGAGATGAAGACGGCCTATACGGACCTTCACCACAAGAAGATTGCCCGCTCCTACGAAGTGTGGGAGGAAGGCCAATTGGTGGGGGGGCTCTATGGGGTGGACCTGGGTCATGTGTTCTGCGGGGAGAGCATGTTCAGTCTGAGGCCCAATGCCTCCAAATATGCCTTTATACGAATGGCACAGGAACTGGCCCGAAAAAAATACAGTCTTATCGATTGCCAAGTCCATACGGACCATCTGGAAAGCCTAGGCGCCGAATTGATCCCCAGAAATAGGTTTATGGAAATTTTACAGGGACAATTGGGCACTGGTGAGTAAGAACACCACATTTTGGGGCAATCCTGAAGTATATTCCTCCATGCGGTATTCCACCCCCACTTGGAGTTTAAGCCCATGGTCCAGTTGCCACCCGACCTGTCCGCTCAGTCTGGTGTCGTATTGGGGCGAGTTGCCTTTGGCAACACTGAGCAGGTTTTCAAAACCGCCCACAAAATAAGGCTCCCCCAAGTCCAGTTTTTCACCCTTCAATGGAAAATCCAAGGCAAAACGATACCGGAACCTGTGTGTGGTCAAGGGTTTGGTGATACGTTGCTCCGAACGGAACCGATGCCCAAAACGTACCGAAAAAGGCTTATGGGTCACATTGTACTGCTGTACGAGCCTGAGTTCGTTGTCACCACCATCAAAATTGTTCCTGAACCGGTACTGCACACCAAGGGCGATACTTTGGTTGTCCTTGATCTCAAGATTGGAAAAATGGACCAGGTCGATTTGTCTTGTTTTCAGCAAAACCTCACTATCCTCGATGATGTAATTTCTATTGGCCACGGAAAAGTTGTGAGAATAGACCTTGTTGACATCATAATTTATGGCAAATTCAGGTTGCCAATAGCCGGTCAGGTTATCTTGGGCACGGATGTAGCCAAAAGAGAAAAAAAGCAGCAAAAAAAGAAGCCATTTAGGGGTATAGGACATGGTCGTAACTAAGGGGTGATGATTTGCGGATGTTGATCAAAGTGCCTTCGGAGTTGAAAAGTGCCTCATAGGTTTGGAAACCCTTATCCTTTTTGGCGGAAAAGACAAGCTCGTAATTGATGTAGGGCAAGATGAGGTTTTGGAAGGCATCGTGCAACGTTTTTTTTGGATCTCGATCGTCCAGCGGATATTGTTGCTGGATCTTTCTGATCCGGAATTTGGGATATTCCGCATGGAGATGGTCCGTGATCGCATTCCAGGAATCTTCGGGGATGTCCCTTTCGGTGATGATGAACTCCACATCTTCCAGTTTTCCTTTTTCATTGAACTCCACGCTATAGTGCAGCCTGCCTTTTTTGAACTTGGCCTCGTAGCTTTTTTTGGTGCTGTCCAGTTCTTGGTAGAACCGTATTCTTTTGGCGTTGGCCACATATTCCTCGATTTGCGAAAATGCCGCGTCGGGAAATTGTTCCCTATCGATCCTGAATTCCTGTTCACGCTTTACTTGGCACAGTGCCCAAAAAGGGGAACAGAGCAACAATAATAGCCCAATCTTATACTTCATCATATCTAAAACAGTGGATTTCGTGATCGTTTACCATGCCAGTGGCCTGCATATGGGCGTAGATCACCGTGCTGCCCACAAACTTGAAGCCTCGTTTTTTCAGGTCTTTGCTGATGGCATCCGAAATGGCGGTGGTTGCGGGGGCGTGCTTGTAATTTTCCAGTTTATTTTTGATGGGACTGCCGTTCACGAACCCCCAGATATAGTCACTAAAACTACCAAACTCCTTCTGGATCTCCATAAAAGCGATGGCATTGGAGACGGTAGCATTCACTTTCAATTTATTTCGGATGATGCCCGGATCTTCCAAGAGTGCATCGATTTTGGATTGTTCGTAGGCGGCAATTTTTTTATAATCGAATTGATCAAAGGCCCTTCGGAAATTATCGCGCTTCCTCAATACGGTGATCCAACTCAGCCCGGCCTGAAAGGTTTCCAAGATCAAAAACTCGAAGATCGTATCATCATCCTTAACGGGAACTCCCCATTCCGTGTCGTGATAGGCTTCATACAAGGGGTCGCCAAGACACCAGCCGCACCTGTGTTTTTCCATGTTCTCCAATTTCTTCAAAAATACGTGAAAAACGCGAATAGTTAATTGAAAGTTAAAGTATCATAATATGATAGCAATACTATTATTTTTGCGATTCATAATTTCAAAATGTGTTTGTGATGGAAGTATTGATGCAGTCCCTTAAAATGGGAATCAACTCAGAGCTCTACATCAAAGACCCGGAATCGTCGGATTTGGGCAAAAAAATTGTGGAGCACAGCATTTCAATGATCGATGAGATGGGTTTTGAGCGGTTTACGTTCAAAAAACTTGGTGTACGGATCAAATCGAACGAAAGCTCCATCTACCGCTATTTTGAAAACAAACACAAGCTATTGTTGTACTTGGCCTCTTGGTACTGGGGATGGTTGGAATACAGAATGGTCTTTGCCACGAATGGGATTTCGGACCCTAGGGAAAAACTGAAAAAGGCCATTGAGGTATTGACCCAAAATGTACAGGAAGACTCCTCGGTCTCGCACATCAATGAGGTGGTGTTGAACAGGATAATCATTGACGAATACTCCAAATCCTTATTGGTCAAGGAAGTAGGAAAAGAAAATAAGGACGGCTATTTCATTGTTTACAAAAGGTTGGTGGGCAGATTGGGCAAGATGGTGGAGGAAGTGGACAAAGAATATCCCTATCCCAATTCATTGGCAAGTACGGTTTTGGAAGGGGCGCTCTACCAATATTTTTTAAAGGAACATTTTCCATCGCTCACGGATTGTGATGAAAACTTGGGCCCCACTCAATACTTCACGGATTTGGTTTTCGGTATTCTAAAAAACGCATAATGGCAAAAAACATTCTTACTGCTTGGCAACGCTTGATAGGGTTGCTGACCTTGGACAAAAAAGATGTCTTTCAAGTTTTTTATTACGCCATTTTTGCCGGATTGGTCAATTTGTCCTTGCCCTTGGGCATACAGGCCATCATCAATTTGATACAGGGGGCAAGGGTAAGTACTTCCTGGGTGGTACTGGTCGTTCTGGTCACCATGGGAGTGGCTTTTGTAGGGGCACTTCAATTGATGCAGATACGGATCATTGAAAACCTCCAACAGAAAATTTTCACCCGCTCATCCTTTGAGTTCACCTATCGCTTTCCCAAAATAAAGATGAGCGAACTACGGGACTATTATCCGCCGGAACTCGCCAATCGTTTTTTTGATACCATTACCGTCCAAAAATCACTGTCCAAGATACTCATCGACTTTCCATCGGCATTGTTGCAGATTATCTTCGGGCTGTTGCTCCTGTCCTTTTACCACCCCTTTTTCATTATCTATGGGCTATTGTTGCTCCTGTTGATTTATTTCGTGTTCAAGTTTACGGCGCAAAAGGGACTGGAGACAAGTTTGGAAGAATCCAACAGCAAATACAAAGTCGCCCATTGGATCCAGGAAATAGCCCGATCCATCATAAGCTTCAAGCTTTCGGGCCGCACTTCGCACGCCATGGACAAGAACGATGCCCTCGTGGCGGAATATCTCGATGCCAGGGAAGGGCACTTTCGGATCTTGGTGCTCCAATTTGTCCAAATGGTCGGGTTCAAGGTCTTGGTCACAGCAGGACTCTTATTGATAGGCGGACTTCTCGTATTGGACCAACAGATGAACATCGGTCAGTTTGTGGCCGCAGAGATCATCATTCTTTTGGTGATCAATTCTGTGGAAAAAATGATCTTGGGACTAGAAGTGTTCTACGACCTGCTCACTTCCTTGGAAAAACTGGGACAGGTGGTCGATAAGAAACTGGAACCCCTAGAAGGTGAAACCCCTTTTGATGGTACACAGGGACTTGTGGTGGAGCTTCAGAACGTGGTGTATAAAGTGCCTGGAAGGGACAAAAAGATCATTGACGATGTGTCCTTCACCATAGAACCCCAGAGCAGGATACTCATACAAGGTTCCAACGGATCGGGCAAATCCACCCTGCTCAGAATGATTGCCGGAATCTTGGAACCCGATCAGGGCAAGATCTATGTCAACAATGTGTCGCTCCAAGGAATCAACCTTAGGGAATATCGATCCCAACTCGGACATTCCCTTACCGAAGAATATCCGTTTGAAGGAACCATTCAGGACAATATCACCTTTGGGAACAAGAATATCCCTATGGACGACATCTATTGGGCCTTGGAAAAAGTGGGGCTGACCCAATTTGTCAAAGAACAATCAAAAGGACTGAAGACCATACTCTACCCCGAAGGGAAGAAGATACCGGACTTTATCTCCAAAAAGATCGTTTTGGCCCGCAGTATAGTGACCAGGCCCAAACTACTCCTGCTCAAGGACCCCTTGGAACTGTTTGGGGAAAATGAGTCAGGACAGGTCATGGATTTTCTTGCCGATCCTTCCAACGGATGGGCCCTAATAGTGGTCAGCGAGAACCCTAGATGGGCCGATCGCTGCAATAGGATTATTACCATGGAAAACGGACGGTTGATCAATGAAACATTAAGATAATGCTGAATATTTCCTCACATAGCAAGTTGAATGAAAAGGTGGACATTTCCCAGTACTGTGCCGGGAAAAAAGTGTTCCACAAGAGACATTACAAACAGTTTAACCGCTTTTTGGCAGCATTCTCCATCATTGTCTTTTTTATCCTTTTCCTCCCATGGACGCAGACCATATCCGGAAGGGGATATTTGACCACCCTGACGCCGGACCAAAGGCCACAGACCATCCAATCGCCCATACCGGGCCGTATTGAAAAATGGTATGTCCGTGAAGGGGACTACGTGGAAAAAGGAGACACCATCCTGCACATATCCGAGGTGAAGAGCGAATATTTCGATCCCGATCTTGTGGAGCGTACCGGCAAACAGATAGAGGCGAAATCCATGGCCGTAACCTCGTACAAAGAAAAAGTGAAGGCCTTGGACCAGCAGATAGATGCATTGACCAGGGAGCGCGGATTGAAGTTGGAACAGGCCAAAAACAAACTGCTCCAATCCAAATTAAAGGTCCGCAGCGACAGCATTGACCTGGAAGCGGCAAAGACCAACATAACCATTGCACAACGCCAATACGATCGTGTGGTGCAGTTGCAGGAAGAAGGGCTGAAGGCGGTCACCGATGTGGAAGAAAAACGACTGAAACTCCAAGAGACCCAGGCCAAACTCATCGGCCAGGAGAACAAATTGCTGGCCAGTAAGAATGATGTGATCAATGCCCAGGTGGAAATCAACAGGGTGCAGGCAGAGTACACCGACAAAATTTCAAAGGCGCAGAGCGACCTGTACACGGCCCAGTCCAATCAATTTGATTCCGAGGCACAAGTGACCAAATTGGAAAACGAGTACACCAATTATGAGATCAGGAACAGCCTGCTGTACATAAGGGCCCCACAAAGTGGCTACATCAACAAGGCCCTCCAGTCCGGCATCGGGGAGACCTTTAAGGAAGGAGCGCAATTGGTCGGCATAATGCCGTCAGATTATGATATGGCAGTGGAGACCTATGTGGACCCCATAGATTTGCCATTGATCCATGTCGGCGAAAAAGTACGGATACAATTTGATGGTTGGCCCGCCATTGTCTTCAGCGGTTGGCCCAACGTATCCTATGGAACTTTTGGGGGCGAAATAGTCGCCATTGAGACTTTCATCAGCCCAAACGGAAAATACCGTGTGCTGTTGGCGCCCGATCCAGATGACGTTCCTTGGCCCAAGGATGTACGGGTGGGCTCTGGGGCCAGTACCCTGGCACTTTTGCAGGACGTTCCCATATGGTTCGAACTATGGAGGCAGCTCAATGGATTTCCTCCGGATTATTATCAACCCCAAAACACAGCTGAGAATGCCACAAAAAAATAGAACGCAATCGCTTCTTTGCGCATTCATTTTCCTTGTCACTGGGCAATTTTATGCCCAGCAGGACGGATTGGTGCTAGGGTTCAAGGAATATTTGGGCTATGTGAAGAAATACCATCCCGTGGCCAAACAGGCCCAGTTGAACATCCCCATGGGGCAGGCCAACCTGATGAAAGCAAGGGGAGGCTTCGACCCCAAGATAGAAGTGGACTATGAGCGCAAGGAGTTCAAGGAAACCGAATATTGGGACCGATTGAACACCACGTTCAAAATTCCTACCTGGTTCGGGATAGAACTCAAAGGGAATTTTCAGCAGAGCGAAGGGGTCTATATCAACCCCGATGAAACCCTTCCGGAGGATGGATTGTACAGCGCTGGGGTCTCCATGTCGTTGGCACAGGGTTTTTGGATCAACGAACGGATGGCCACTTTGCGAAAGGCCAAGCTCTTCAGGGAGCAGTCCAAGGCCGAACAAGACCTTCAGGTAAACGAGGTGCTGTACAAGGCATCGCTGGCCTATTTTGATTGGTTGAGGGCATTTCGGGATGCCGAGGTGTACAAGGACTTTTTGGACAACGCCGAAATCAGGTTTAATGGGATACGTGAGAGTGCCCTGGCAGGTGATATTGCCATGATCGATACCGTTGAGGCGAAGATAGCCGTGCGGAACAGGTCACTCGGTTATGAGCAGGCCAAAGTGAAACTGATGAAAGAATCCTTGCAACTGTCCAACTTTTTGTGGATAAACGATGTACCCGTGGAGCTTCAGCCCGGAGTGAAACCTGACTTGGGGACGGACCTCGCCATTGATTCCACATTGGAGATCCAAGGAGTGCCCTTGGACAGTTTCGATCTCAACAACCACCCCAAAATGATGTCCTTGGAATACAAAATTGAAGGATTGGAAGTGGACAAAAGGTTAAAAGCCAACAAATTACTGCCAAAGTTGGACGTGGAATACAATTTTATCACGGAAACCCCCGAACTGATGAATTCCTTTGTGACCGAAAACTATAAAGGGGGCCTTACCTTTCAATTGCCCTTGTTCCTTCGCAAGGAGCGGGGCGACCTGAAATTGGCCAAATTCAAACTGCGGGATGCCGAATTTGAAAGGGACAATGCCCAAGTGGAAATACAGAACAAGGTAACCGCTATCTATAACGAACTGGATTCCTATGTCCTCCAAAATCAACTGATCCAAGATATAGTAAAAGATTATGCCACATTGCTGACCGCCGAAGAACGGAAGTTCAGCTTCGGTGAAAGTTCCCTCTTTTTGATCAATTCCAGGGAAGGTAAATTGATTGACGCCTACCTGAAGCAGAACGAAATGGAGAACAAATTCTTCCATGCCAAGGCCATGCTGTTCAAGAGTTTGGCCATCAACCCCAAAACACTCTAAACAATTCCAAAGGATGTAAGTTCTTGGATTATCTGCGACAACCTATGACAAAAGTCACCAAATAGGCCATTGTGCCATGGTATTTTTGAAAAAATAAATGATGAGCTATGGAAGTCGTCGAAAAAGACAGGCAGGCATTGGTAGAAGAAGCCCTTTCCAAAGGAAAGGAATATCAAGAGTATCGGGAACAAGTACACCGATTGGCTGAAGAGGGCAAGACCACAGGTTTGGACCCATCGGAGGCCCGAATCAATTTTACCCAACTCAACGACCGCCGCATGCACCGATGGGAGAAAACCTTCAAACTGCCGGAAGATGTAAAGGAGCAGCTTTCCAAATTGGATCCAGAACTGGTCTTTTTGGTATTGACGGAGAGTTGGTGTGGGGATGCTGCTGCCAGCTTGCCGATTATGGACAAAATAGCCGAGGGAGCAAAGAACGTGGATCTAAAGGTCGTGTTCAGGGATGAGAACCTTGAACTTATGGATGCTTTTTTGACCAATGGCAGTCGTTCCATTCCCAAACTCATCGTTTTGGATAAGAAAAAAGGTCAAATTGTGGGTGAATGGGGTCCCAGGCCCAGTATCGCCACGGAAATGGTAGAGGCCTTCAAGGCAGCGCACGGCAAACTGACCGATGACTTCAAACAGGAACTCCAGGTATGGTACAACAAGGACAAAGGCCAGAATATCCTGAGCGATATGCTACAACTACTTGCTCTGGAATAGATAGGTAATGGTCCCGATCTGCGAACTTTTGGAATCGGGGCTGAAACGCGCCTTTAGGGCATAGGTGATGGCGTTGTCCACCAAGCAACCATTGCTGGTCGTGGAACTTTTATCGTTAAAACTGGCCTCCGTGACATACCCGTTGGAATCCACATTGATGTTGATGACCACTTTTCCGCCTTCGATACAGGTATAAATGGGAGGTGGCAAAGAGTAAGCGTTCCTTTCCACCAAGGAGTAGGAAATGGAGGTGCGCTTATCCTTCAAATAGTTGGTGAATTCCTCCTTTTGGGCATCACGTTCGCCCAATTTTTGTTTTTTTTCGTCCCGTTGCTGCCGTAGTTGCTTCAGCTGGCTTGAAAAGTTGTCGTCCCCGGAATATTCCCCGGTCTCACTGCTCAAGGCTCTTTCTTCAATGAGTTCTTCCAAAGTTTTCAAGGGTTCTGGGCTGCCCACGGTAGGTTTTGCCGTTTCGTTCAGGGCCATGTGGCTTTTGATGGGGTCGCTGTTGGCGGCAAGTTCTTCCAGTTTTCGCTCCTCCTCTTCGAGCAATTTCTCGATGTCCTCATCGGCCAAGCTCATTTCAATGACATATTCATCCTCTTTCATCCCGCCCAAGTGAATGTTGAACAACAACAAGATCACAATGGCCATGGAAAAGAAGGTGATCAAGAGCGATAATTGGCTTCTGTTCAGGTTCATGGTCATACTATAACCGCTTTTTTCGAAAAATATTTTACTCCAGGCTTTCTTTGAAAGCCAAAGGACTGGTAGCATTATTTACGTTGAAATCTCCTATTTTGGTTCTCCTGAGTGCTGAAAGATAGGCCCCTGAACCCAGGGCCTTGCCAAAATCGTGGGCCAGGGATCGGATGTAGGTCCCTTTGCTGCAAACCACCCTGAAATCGACCTCAGGAAGTGTGACTCGTGTGATTTCAAATTCAAGTATTTCCACTTTTCGGGATTTTATGTCCACCTCTTTCCCTTCCCGCGCCAGTTCATAGAGCCGTTTGCCATCTTTTTTTAGTGCGGAAAACACAGGGGGAACTTGATCTATTTCCCCCAAAAATTGGTCGACGGTTTTTTTGATGGTCGTCTCGGTAATGTGTTCCGTGGGGAAGGTTTGGTCCACTTCGGTTTCCAGGTCATAGGAAGGCGTAGTGGCCCCCACGGTGAACGTGCCGGTATATTCCTTCACCTGACCTTGGAGCTCAGGAATTTTTTTGGTGTACTTTCCGGTACAGATAATCAACAGGCCCGTCGCCAATGGATCCAGGGTCCCTGCATGGCCAATCTTTATTTTCTTGAGGCCGAATTTTTTGCGGATGGCCCATTTTAAGGCATTAACGGCCTGGAACGAGCTCCATTCCAAGGGCTTGTCGATCAGAAGGATCTGACCGTTCAAAAAATCTTCTTTGGTATTCAAAAGCTAAGCTTTGGGTTTTGGGCAAAGGTACTGATCTATCCCCAAATGCTCCAAGCCACGGCGATAAGCCCAACAATGAAACAATAGATGGCAAAATAGGTCAATTTGCTTTGACGTACCAGTTTGATCATCCACGTACAAGCGGCCAATCCGGCAATGAAAGCAGCGATGAACCCGGCACCCATGGCCACGGCCTGGTCCCCATGGAAATTGATCTCGCCACCCATAAGGTCTTTGGCCACTTTGCCCAAGATCAATGGAACTACCATCAAAAACGAAAAACGAGCGGATTTGGTCTTGTCCACACCCAATAGCACGGCCGCGGAAATCGTGGCCCCACTTCGGGAAATACCGGGGAGGATGGCCACGGCCTGGGCCATACCGATGGCAAAGGCACTCCGGAAAGACACCCCTTTGTCCGTGGTCTTGGCCATGTCGGCCAAGTAGAGCAATATGGCAGTGATGATGAGCATGATCCCTACAATGATGATGGCGCCATCAAAAAATACTTCGATGAAATCATTTAAAAAGAGGCCGACCAATGCCGCTGGTATCATGGAGATGATGATCTTGAGGGAAAATTGGGTCTGTTCGTTCCATTTGAATTGAAAAAGACCCTTAAAAATATCGAGAATGTCCTTTCGAAACACCACAATGGTGCTCAATGCGGTGGCAAAGTGCAGTATCACGGTGAACAAAAGGCTTTCTTCAGGCAGGGCATTCGCGCCCAAAATGGCTTTTCCCAATTCCAAATGACCGCTGGAAGACACGGGCAGGAATTCTGTCAACCCTTGGATGATACCAAGGATGATCGCATCTATCAACTCCAAATCAGTCCTTATTTTTATTGGGGTTCAACAAAATGGCATATACTTGGATGCCGAGGCCGATCAACACCAAGGTGGGAGCCAAACGAATCCTTCTAAAATTGTAGATCTCTGGATTGAAGACATTGGGGTCGTCGCTACCACCGCCACTCATCAAAATAAAACCCAAGGCAATGAAGGCAATGCCGATAAAGAGAAAGAGGTAATTTTTCCTTTGGAAAACAAACTCCTTGTTGGGTTTTTGATTGTTGTTGTTTTTCTTGCTCATGGCACAAATTTAATCAAAACTTTCCCAGGTTCATGTCGTCTTATATCTAAAAGCGCAGCGGTCCAGAGTCTTGTGTCTAATAGTACAAATCGTCCGTCCTCAAATTGAGGAAGCGTTGGGTGGCAAAATGGGTGCTGGCCCAAGAGATGGCAACCCCCAATCCGAACACGCCCACAAATAGGATGATAAGGATGGGATAATCGTCCAAGAGGTTCAGTTCCGGGAAATTTTTGTTGAGGTAATACAGCAAAATACCCAAGGAAACAAGGGCCACCAAAGCCCCGATCATGCCCAGTTTGATATTGGTCCAGATGAACGGTTTTCGGATAAATTTTTTGGTCGCCCCGACCATTTGCATCGTTTTGATAATGAATCGTTTGGAGTAAATGGACAAGCGTATGGAACTGTTGATGAGCAAAACCGCAATGACCGTGAAAATAGCACTGGCCACTAAGATCCAAAGTCCAATTTTTCGGGCATTGTCGTTCAGGAGCTCTATCAGGGGCTTGTCATAGCTCACTTCGTCCACATAGGTTTTTTCCGCTATCCCTTCGGCAATCTCGGTGATCTGTTCCGGGGACACAAAATCCGCTTTCAGGTGCACATCAATGGAATTTTTAAGGGGATTGTACCCCAAAAACTCTACGAAATTTTCGCCGATATCCTCACTGTACTGTTCGGCGGCATCCTCTTTGGAAATATATTCGGCGGATTTGGTGTATTCCGCCAGAGCAAGGCTTTTTTGCAATTGATCGATCTCTACGGGCTTGGCACTGTCCTTCAGGAATACGGAAATGGTGATCTGCTCCTTGAAATGATCGCCCAGCTTCTTGGTGTTCAGCACCAAAAGACCGAGCGCACCGAGCAGGAACAACACCAGTCCTATACTCAGTACCACGGAAAAGTAGGAGGAGATCAGTTTTCTTCGCTGATATCTTTCAATATATTGGCTCATATAGTGGTATCAATACGTAAAAATAGAAAAGTAAATTGTATTTAGGGGATTAAACCTATTTTTGCAACTCGAAAATGAAAGCGAATAGCATGAATTACGATTTCCGAAAAATTGAAGCCAAGTGGCAGAAGTATTGGGCAGAGAATGAAACCTTTAAGGCTTCCAACCACTCCGATAAACCCAAGTTCTATGCACTGTCCATGTTTCCCTATCCATCTGGGGCGGGACTGCACGTGGGGCACCCACTGGGCTATATTGCCACGGATATCTATTCGCGCTACAAAAGGCACAAAGGGTTCAACGTGCTGCACCCCATGGGCTACGATTCCTTCGGGTTGCCCGCGGAGCAGTATGCCATCCAAACCGGACAGCACCCGGCTGAAACAACAGAAATTAATATAGAAGGATGCTTGGATGATGAAGGCAAGGTTCTTCCAAAATATGTTAATCGCGATGGTTCGATAAAAAAGGCTGCTTTAATTGATAAGAGTTTACCAACATCGATACATCAGGAGAATTACCAAGATAATATAATTAAAGGCTATAAAAGACAGCTTGACAAATTAGGTTTTTCCTTCGATTGGAGCCGAGAGGTGCGTACTTCCAGCCCTGCGTATTATAAATGGACACAATGGATCTTTATCCAATTGTTCAATTCGTGGTACAATAAAAAATTGGACAAGGCGGAAGCTATAGAAACCTTGGTTTCACAGTTCGAAAAAGAAGGCAATGCGAATGTCGAAGCGGCTTGCGATGATGACACGCCAAGTTTCAGTGCCACCGATTGGAACAATTTTTCAGAAAAAACAAAACAAGAACTCCTTTTAAAATACCGGTTGACCTATTTGGCGGATACCGAAGTGAACTGGTGTCCGGCTTTGGGCACCGTGTTGGCCAACGATGAGATTGTGAACGGTGTTTCAGAGCGCGGGGGACATCCCGTGATCCGTAAAAAAATGACGCAATGGAGCATGCGCATCACCGCCTATGCCCAGCGTTTGTTGGACGGGTTGGACAACATCGACTGGCCACAACCCTTGAAAGATTCCCAAACCAACTGGATCGGTCGCTCTGAAGGGGCGTCGGTAAAGTTCAGAGTGATGAGTGAAAAGTTAAGAGTTGAGAACTCAGAACTCAGCACTCAGAACTCATCACTGGAAATAGAAGTCTTCACTACTCGCCCCGACACCATTTTTGGGGTAAGTTTTATGACTTTGGCACCCGAACATGATTTGGTGGCCAAAATCACCACATCGGAACAAAAAACTGCCGTGGATGCCTATGTGGAAGCCACTGCCAAGCGTTCCGAACGGGACCGTATGGCCGATGTGAAAACCGTTTCAGGGGTTTTTACGGGAGCCTACGCCGAGCATCCATTTACCAAGGAACCCATCCCTATTTGGATTGGCGACTACGTGTTGGCCAGCTATGGAACCGGTGCCGTGATGGCCGTTCCGTGTGGGGACCAGTGCGACTATGATTTTGCCAAACACTACAACATACCCATCCCAAATATTTTTGAGGGAGTGGATATTTCCGAAGAGGCCTTTGCCGACAAGGCCACGACCATCATTGCCAATTCTGACTTTTTGAATGGACTTTCCTATAAGGAAGCCACCAAAAAAGCGATTGCCGAACTGGAAAAAATAGGTCAGGGCAAGGGCAAGGTGAATTACCGCCTTCGGGATGCAGTGTTCAGCCGTCAGCGGTACTGGGGAGAACCTTTCCCGGTGTATTATGTGGATGGCATGCCACAGATGATCGATGTGGAACATTTGCCGTTGGAATTGCCCGAAGTGGAAAAATACCTTCCCACCGAAACTGGCGAACCGCCCTTGGGCAACGCCACCCATTGGGCTTGGGACCGCCTCAAGGCGGCAGTGGTTAGCAATGACCTCATTGATCATGTTAACGTATATCCTTTGGAATTGAACACCATGCCGGGTTGGGCAGGAAGCTCCCAATACTTTAATCGATATATGGATCCCCGAAACAACGAGGCCATTTTCTCTAAGGAAGCCATTGACTATTGGCAAGATGTAGATCTCTACATTGGAGGTAGTGAGCATGCCACGGGCCACCTGCTGTATTCCCGTTTCTGGCAGCACTTTATGTTCGATAGGGGCTATGTGCCTAAAACCGAGTATGCCCAAAAGTTGATCAACCAGGGGATGATTACGGGAGAAAGTGCTTTTGTATATGTGCTTCAATTTAATGTCCAAGAATACATTAAGGGTTTAGGGAATACATCAACTCCTCTTGTGCCACAATTTATTATTGGCAAACAGCATTTTGATGAAATAGGTAGATATGAAGGAGACTTTGAAGGTTTGCCAATTTTCTGGAAAGAGGAATTTAAAAGGCATGTCAATCAAAGTCTAAAAGAGGGTCAAAAATTAATTTATGGCATCTTCCCATTTAGATTAGATGTTGAGTATGTGAATTTGAAAAACGAATTGGATATTTCGAGTTTTTTGAATGATGAAAGAAACAAGCAATTCCAGAGATCTCCTATTTTTTGTGAAAATCAAAAAGTCTATGG
Organism: Flagellimonas baculiformis; assembly: GCF_033441575.1. NCBI lineage: Bacteria > Pseudomonadati > Bacteroidota > Flavobacteriia > Flavobacteriales > Flavobacteriaceae > Flagellimonas > Flagellimonas baculiformis. The sequence continues at coordinate 100,671 of NZ_JAUZVW010000003.1, read as the reverse complement.
AAAGGGAGGTGATCGCTACATAACTCATCGCGAAGTCGAAAAAATGTCTAAATCCAAATACAATGTCGTCAACCCCGATGCCATTTGTGAGGAGTATGGGGCAGATTCCCTTCGTCTGTACGAAATGTTCCTAGGGCCGTTGGAGCAATCCAAACCTTGGAACACCGCGGGCATCACTGGTGTGTTCTCCTTCCTTAAAAAACTATGGAAGCTCTATGCCCCTTATGTGGACGGGTCGCTGAGCGCCCGCCTGCCGGATGGGCAGGGAGTCGAAGCGGAACCCACTGCCGACAACCTAAAAACCCTGCACAAGACCATCAAAAAGGTGGAGGAGGATATCGAGAACTTCTCCTTCAATACTTCGGTGTCCACTTTTATGATCTGTGTGAACGAACTCACGGCACAGAAATGTAGCAGCAGGGCCATTTTGGAACCCTTGGCCGTCTTGGTGTCGCCCTATGCGCCGCACATTGCCGAAGAGCTTTGGGAACGATTGGGCCACTCAGGCTCCATTGCCGAGGTACCTTTCCCCAAGTTCGAAGAAAAATATTTGGTGGAGAGTAGCAAGGAATACCCCATTTCCTTTAATGGCAAAATGCGGTTCAAACTGGAATTCCCAATGGACATGGACAGCAAGGCGATTGAAGAAGCTGTGTTGGCCCATGAAAAGACCCAGGAACAACTGCAGGGGAGAGCTCCCAAAAAGGTGATTGTGGTTCCCGGAAAAATCGTGAATATAGTAGGATAGATTTTGGATTTATGGGCTGAGGCCAATTTTCATTGCATAATATTCATCAGAATCTAAAAATGCATGCCAAAAGGCGTGCATTTTTATTTTACAATCATTCAACCCCTAAAAAACATAGGGTAATTCAATGTAAAAACTTTAAAAAATAAAATAACCCCTATTAAAAATAGGGTATAAAGTTAAAAAATAATGATTTTTGGCGATTTACCCCTATTTTTTGTCGATTTTGTTTCGTGGATTCTGTTTTTTGTATCACCTTTGGGGCATTAACCACAAAACATATCAAAATGATAGTCGGGGTACCAAAGGAAATCAAGAACAACGAAAGCCGGGTTGGGATGACACCAGCCGGGGTTTTTGAATTGGTAAAGAACAACCACACCGTATATGTGCAGTCCGGAGCGGGCGAAGGGAGTGGTTTTTTCAATCACGATTACCAGCGGGCCGGGGCCACTATTTTGGATACCATCGGTCAGGTGTATGCCATGAGCGACATGATCGTAAAGGTCAAGGAGCCCATCGCTGAGGAATATGGACTCATCCAAAAGGGCCAGATTTTGTTCACCTACTTTCATTTTGCATCCAGCGAGGCATTGACCAAGGCCATGATCGAGAGCAAATCCATTTGTATTGCCTACGAAACAGTGGAGGATGAGGACGGGACCCTTCCCCTGCTCACCCCCATGTCCGAAGTTGCCGGAAGGATGGCCATTCAGCAAGGGGCCAAATACCTGGAAAAACCTGTAAAGGGGCGCGGCGTGCTCTTGGGCGGTGTGCCCGGTGTGGCACCAGGGCGTGTTTTGGTGCTTGGTGCAGGCGTAGTGGGCATTCAGGCTGCTAAAATGGCAGCGGGACTTGGCGCCCATGTGACCATATTGGACGTCAATATGAAACGCCTACGCCATGTGAACGACATTATGCCACCGCATGTGGTGACCGAATTTTCGAACGAATTCAATATCAGAAAACATATAAAAACCCATGATCTGATTATAGGCGGGGTCCTCTTGAAAGGGGCCAAAGCACCCAACCTGATCACCAGGGACATGCTCAAGGACATGCGTCCGGGCACGGTGATCGTTGATGTTGCCGTGGACCAAGGGGGTTGCGTGGAGACCACCAGACCCACTACCCACGAGAACCCTACCTATATCGTTGACGATGTGGTCCATTACTGTGTAGCCAATATGCCAGGGGCAGTGCCTTATACTTCTACAGTTGCCTTGACGAATGTAACACTGCCCTATGTGCTAAAACTGGCCAACACAGGATGGCGGACCGCTTGCAAACTGGACAGGTCCCTAGGCAAGGGATTGAACATTGTGGAGGGCGACATCGTTTACAAAGAGATAGCCAAGGCGTTCCAATTTGAGCCGGTCTTGGCCTAAGAACGTACATTTTGTCAGAAAAACAGCCCCGTCATAAATTGGCGGGGTTTTTGCTTTAATATGCTATATTTATGATACCAAAATAGAAAAGTTATGATGACATATTATATATTGATAGGTGCCATCGCACTGGTCAGCTGGTTGGTCAGCAATCAATTGAAGAGCAAGTTCAAGAAATATTCCCAAGTGCACCTGCGCAATGGGATGAGCGGTGCAGAAATTGCCCAAAAAATGTTGGACGACCATGGCATCAGGGACGTGAAGGTGATTTCCACCCCTGGAATGTTGACGGACCATTACAACCCGAAGAACAAAACGGTCAACCTGAGCGAAGGCGTCTATAGCCAAAGGAATGCCGCCGCGGCAGCCGTGGCTGCCCACGAATGCGGGCACGCCGTACAGCATGCCCAAGCGTATGAGTGGCTGACCATGCGGTCCAAATTGGTGCCCGTGGTGAGCGTGACCTCCGGGATGTCCACCTGGGTGGTGTTCGGGGGTATTGCCCTGATGGCCGCGACCGGAGTGGCAGGCGGTATCGGATTTTACATTGCCGTGGCCGGATTGATCATGATGGGTTTTGCCACCTTGTTCAGTTTCATCACCCTTCCTGTGGAATACGATGCCAGTAAAAGGGCATTGGTGTGGCTGAAGCAGAAGAACATGGTGAGTCAACAAGAATATGCAGGAGCGGAAGATGCCTTGAAATGGGCCGCACGGACCTACTTGGTGGCTGCCATCGGTGCATTGGCCTCCTTGCTTTACTGGGCTCTTCAGGTCTTTGGTGGCAGGGATTAAAAAAAGTATAGTAACAAAAAGGGGCCTAAGGCCCCTTTTTAATTTTATGGTCGGATGAAAAATTAATCAATCCATTTGGCAACTTGGTTGTCGATCATTTGAAGACCTACACCTTCCGTGCCTGTGATTTCGATCATGTCCAAAATGTCCCTGATAGTGTTTTCCTCTTCGACCTGCTCCATAACGAACCAATCCAAGAACCGCTCCGTGGCAATGTCACCGATCTCCCTCGCTTTTTTCACGATGTTGTGGATGGACTTGGTCACGGCCACCTCATGTTCCAGAGTGCTTTCGAATACATCCACAATGGAGGAATAATCGTGGTTGATGTTCGTCACTTCCGGAGAAACGGGGCTACCACCGGTATCCACCAAAAAGTTGAATATCTTCATCATGTGCTCACGCTCTTCCTCGGTTTGTTTGAAGAAAAACTTGGCACTGGTAAAAAATCCGTTTTGCTCGCACCAAGATGCCATCGCCAAATAGGTGGCGGAGGCATGGGCTTCCATTTTTATCTGGGCATTGAGCAGGTCCATGGATTCCACTTTGATGCTCATGCTTTGTCTAGCTATATCTTTCATAATTGATTTTATTGAAGTTGTGTATAGTGTAAAAATACTGAATTTTCACGGCATACGAAGGCTAAGTATTTAATTTTAAGCCAATTTAAGACTGAATAAAAATAAGGAAAATAAAAGGTCGGATCAGGCGCTGACAAGCTCGTTTTCCGCGGATAGGCCCATGGCCACAAAACCTTGGCTCACCATTCTTTTAAGGTCCAGGATCTCAAAAGTGTTCAGGATAAAAAGGTGTTCCTTATTGCAGAGCATCAACACTTCAAACCCGTGCTTGTTCAGGTCGCTATCGAAATGGCTCTCAATGGAAATGGACATCACCTTTTGGCGGAGCGACAACAACTGGCAAAGGGACATGCGGACCATTTTCTGGCCAAAATCGACAAAGAAGCACCGTTGCTGGGTGTCTTGGTACAGGGTGTAATATGTAGATTGAACTATTACATTCATGGCCCAAATGTAATATTTATTTAGATTGAATACAAATATCAGATCTGTATTTGTCGATCAATTTGTTGGTTCAGGGAAATGAAGGTTTCCGTACGGGACACCCCTTCTATCTGTTGGATTTTTTTATTGAGTACCTGCATGAGGTGTTCGTTGTCCTTACAGAGTACTTTGATGAGGATGGACCAGTTGCCCGTGGTATAGTGGCACTCCAAGACCTCAGGGATTTTTTCCAGCTCTTTTACGGCCATGGGATTGGACATGGCCTTGTCCAGAAAGATGCCAATGTAGGCCATGGTGGTGTAGCCCAAAACCCGTGGATTTATGATGAATTTGGAGCCTGTAAGCAATCCTGCACTTTCCAACTTGCGCAATCTTTGGTGTATGGCCGCCCCTGAAATGCCAATGCTGCGGGCAATTTCTAGAATGGGTTTACGGGCATCCTCCATCAAAAATCTTAAGATTTTCTTGTCTATACCATCGATTTTAACCGAATTGTTATTGTTCTTCACTTTAAAGATTTGAAATTGTAGCTAAAGGTATTCAAAATCCATCAAAATTTAACTTGCCACCGAATCCGGATTATAGCCCAAATAAGGTACCTCATATTCCTTAAAATGTATCCCATGGGACTTCAACTCTGAAAGTATCGGGGCATACACTTCCCTTTTGATGGGAATCTGCACGCCCGGTGTGCAGATCTTTCCATTCAGGATCTGGAGCGTGGCCATGGCCACGGGCAGCCCCACCGTTTTGGACATGGCCGTGTAGGTGCGGTTCTCCCCAATGACGACCATATTGGCATCGATCTGTTTTTTTACCCCGTTCAGTTCGTAGCCGAATTTGTGGTACATCACGATCATGTCCTTCTCATGTTCCTTCAACGTCCAATTGTCCTCGAGAATGTATTGCAACACTTGTGCAGGGGAGGCATTTTTCAGTGGGATTTTTTTGTGGGGATCAAAAAGGTTAAGCTCCAGCAATTTTCCCCACATGATATCGTCCTGGTCTATTTTGAGGTAGTGTCTCAGTTTCAGCTCCACGGAATCGGTGGGCGAATAGGGAAGGAACAGGTTCACAAATTCGCGATAGGACATGCCCTCCGAATTTTCAATAGTGTAGCTGTCATCCGTCATGCCAAGGATCACGAACATTTGCCAAGCCTTGGAAAACCCGACCCTCCGCATGGTGCCCCGATACAGGGTCAGTACATTTTGTAGGCCATAGGCCTCCCTATATTTCAAGGAATCCCGATTGGCATAGGCCTCAAAGGTCCCATAACCTTCAATGTTCATGAATTCCGTTCTTCTAAAAAGTTTTTGGTAGGGAATATATTTGTAGGTGCCCTCCTGAATGAACTTGGCCACACCACCCTGCCCGGCCAGCACCACGTTGCGGGGATTCCAGGTAAACTTATAGTTCCAAAGGTTGGAATCGCTTTCCGGGGCCACCAGCCCTCCGGTAAAGGACTCAAAAAGAAGCATTTTTCCCCCTTTGTCGCGAATACGGTCTATCACCTCCATGGCACTCATGTGATCAATACCCGGGTCCAGTCCGATTTCATTCATGAAGACCAACCCATTCTTTTTGGCCTCCCCATCAAGGGCTTCCAGTTCCTTGCTCACGTAGGAAGCCGTGATCAAATGCTTTTTGAACTGGATACAATCTTCCGCTACCTTGATGTGCAGACTGGCGGGCAGCATCGAGATTACAATGGATGCTTCGGAGACCGCTTTTTTGCGTTCCCCATCATTGAAGATATCCAATGTAAATGCCGTGCAATTGGGATGGGAGGTAAATTCTGTGGGAATATGTTCAGGGTGAAGATCACCGATTTTCAGATGAAGATTTTCTTCTTTGGATTTCTTCAAGATATAATCCAAAAGGTATGAGGTGGACTTTCCAGCGCCAATGACCAAAATAGTACGGACCATAGGTTTTGCTTACTTTTGTTAGATGGATACTAAGGTATCAAATTGTTATATTTCTAAAAAAATTAGCATATAAAGTTATGAACAGAACAATTGTGTTGATTGGTATCCTATTGGGAGTTTTGGCCATTATTTTGGGTGCTTTTGGGGCACACGGATTGGAGAAATTGGTGGATGCGTCTTCCATCGAGACCTTTGAGGTTGGCGTCCGCTACCAGATGTACCATGCCCTTTTTCTTCTTTTTTTGGGAATTTGGCCAAACTTGGCAAGGGGGCATAAAAAAACGGTGTTTACCTTGATTGTTGTGGGAGTGTTGCTGTTCTCGTTCTCTATCTATCTGCTGGCCCTGAACAGTTTGACCTCGTTCGATTTTAAAAGCATAGGATTTTTGACACCGATCGGGGGAGTTTTCCTGATTTTGGGATGGGTGTTTTTGGGATACTACATTTTAGCTAAAAAAGGCTTCAATTAAGTCACAAAAAGAGGTCAAAAAGTGAATATTTTTTAGCTTTGCATTAACATTAAAACAAACAGATGAAGGATTCTGCTTCAACATCGAAAACGATTTCGTTAAGGTCTTACGGAATCAAACATGACAATTTCCAATATCAACTTTCTCCGTACGAGCTCCACGACATCACCTTGGAAAAAGGGATGGGAAAAGAGGCTTCCTCGGGAGCCTTGGCCGTGAACACGGGCGAGTTTACGGGGCGGTCGCCCAAAGACCGTTTTATCGTGAAAGATGCCATTACGGAAGACAAAGTTTGGTGGGGAGACATCAATATTCCCTTTGACAGTGAAAAGTTTGACAGGTTGTATGACAAAGTCATCCAGTATCTGAACGAAAAGGAACTCTTCGTCAGGGATTCGTATGCCTGTGCAGACCCAGCTTACAAGTTGAACATCAGGGTCATCAACGAATACCCTTGGTCCAATATGTTCGCCTACAATATGTTCTTGAGGCCCACAGAGGAGGAACTGGAAGATTTTGAACCGGAATGGACCGTGGTGAACGCACCTGGTTTCAAAGCGGTTCCCGAGGTGGACGGAACACGCCAGCACAACTTTGCCATTCTCAATTTTACACGAAAAATTGCCCTGATCGGGGGAACGGGATATACAGGGGAGATCAAAAAAGGGATTTTCTCGGCATTGAACTTCATCCTGCCTGTCTATAAGAACACCTTGCCCATGCACTGCTCCGCCAATGTGGGCGAAGAAGGTGACACGGCTATCTTTTTTGGCCTCTCCGGTACAGGGAAGACCACGCTTTCCACCGATCCGGACAGAAAATTGATTGGGGACGACGAACACGGTTGGACCGCGGCAAATACCGTTTTTAATTTTGAGGGAGGCTGCTATGCCAAGGTCATAGACCTGTCCCAAGAAAATGAGCCGGAGATATATGGGGCCATCAAGAGAGGGGCCATCCTGGAAAATGTGATCATGGATGGAAATGGTGTGGTGGATTTTGCAAATACCTCCATTACCCAAAACACCAGGGTGAGCTATCCCATAGAGCATATTGAAAATATACAGGAGCCGTCCATAGGCAAGAACGTGAAGAACATTTTTTTCCTCACGGCCGATGCCTTTGGGGTACTGCCCCCCATATCGAAACTGACACCGGCACAAGCGGCCTATCACTTTATTTCGGGTTATACGGCCAAAGTGGCCGGCACCGAAGCGGGCGTGGTGGAGCCACAACCTTCCTTCTCTGCCTGTTTTGGAGCGCCTTTTATGCCGTTGCACCCCGCGAAATACGCAGAAATGTTGAGTAGGAAGATGAAGGAATCAGGTGTGGATGTATGGTTGATCAATACCGGGTGGACCGGAGGACCTTATGGGGTCGGGACCCGAATGAAACTGAAATATACCCGGGCCATGATCAGTGCGGCACTTCGAGGGGATCTTGGGCTTTACAGCTATGACAGGTACCACATCCACTCCGTTTTTGGCGTGGCACAGCCCAGGGAATGTCCGGGAGTGCCCACCGAAGTATTGAGTCCAAGGGCCACTTGGAACAATGATGAGGCCTATTACACGACCGCTTTCAAGTTGACGAATGCCTTCAGGGAAAACTTTAAAAAGTTTGAGGCCTACGCCAGCGAGGAAATCAGGCGTGGCGGACCACAACGGTATGCCTTTTAAAACAAAAAACGCCCCCAAACGGGGGCGTTGCTTTTTTTTCCAGTAAGTTTTTTTACTTGTTTACGCTGGTAATGTATTTCTGAAGGGCCATGGTCATGGAGGGAGTCTCCGGGGTGGGCGCTTGGATGTCTATCCTAAGCCCTGCATCTGTGGCTGCCTTCACTGTACTGTTACCAAATACGGCGATACGGGTATTGTTCTGCTCAAAATCGGGAAAGTTCTTCAAAAGGGACTCGATCCCCGAAGGACTGAAGAATACCAATATGTCATAGTAAACATTTCTAAGGTCGGACAGGTCGCTGATCACTGTCTTGTAGAAAATACCTCGTTTCCAATCTACGCCCAGCTCGTTCAAAGCTTCGGGAACAGAAGGTTTCAATTGGTCCGATGAAGGGAGAAGGAATTTTTCGTCCTTGTACTTTTTCATCAACGGGATCAATTCATTGAAGGTCCTTTTGCCCACATAGATCTTTCGTTTTCTGTACACTACATACTTCTGCAGATAGTAGGCCACTGCCTCCGATTGGCAAAAGTATTTCATGGTGTCCGGAACCTTAAAGCGCATCTCCTCGGCAATCCTGAAAAAATGGTCCACAGAATTTCTGCTGGTCAGGATGATTGCCGTAAAATTGTTCAAATCGATTTTTTGCTGCCTAACATTTTTGGCTTCAACCCCCTCCACATGTATGAAAGGCCTAAAATCCACTTTAATTTTTTCTTTCTCGATCAGACGGGAGTAGGGGGAATTTTCGACTTTGGGTTCTGGTTGGGAAACCAAAATTGTTTTTACTTTCATAAGTTTTCAACCTTTTAGATAGCTTCCAATTAACACCAAGGGCGCAATTTCGAGTGCGCAAAGGTACAAAATAAAATACATAAAATACGGAAACATAGCTTTTTGATAGTTCTTCAACAGCTTTATGGCACCAATGCCATTTATAAGGAGAATTAAGATAAAAGCACTATAAATTACGGTTTTGGAGTCCTTTAGGATATAGGTCAAAATCACATTGGCAATGAACAAAACGATGCTACTGTAATTCAGATAGGAGGTTTTGCTGAAAATGAGCCCCACGATGAGTTCCTGTGCATTGAAAACAAACCCCGTGAAGGACTGTAGCCCCAATTTGACCAACTGGAAAAGAGCCAAACCGCCCAAGACCATAAAAAAGACCCATAAAGGATCTTCCCCTAGCGATATGTCAAAAGCCCTCAGCACGAAGAAAGCAAACAGTGAAAGGTTCACGATCTGGAAGAGCGTCAAAAGGATATGGAACCAGTTCAACAGCTGTCCATTTTTATTGTGCAGCAGTACATACTTGTCATTGAACGGCAAGATGATAAAGTTGAGGAACCTGGCATGGTACAGGTATTTTCCCAATGCCATCACCACTAGGCTGACGAACAGCACAATGGTCATCCAATCCAAGGAAGTTGCAACTTTATCTATTGGGTTCATTCGTGGATTTTGATAGGTTTCCCGTTGAGGCCCGGGGGTAGGCCGTTCTCCGAAATCCCAATCCTAAAGTACGTCGGATTTTCCATTTTTGGCAAGGGTAGCTCAAAAGAATAATACACCGTGTCCTTGGATTTCAATGTCCTTTGGATGGGATCCATGTCCACCTTCAATGGGAGCATCTGCTTCACCTGTTTGTGTTTGTTGGAGTAGGAAATGGTATATTTCAGACCTTCCAAGGGAACATCAAAGGGATATGGATTATAGACTTTCAATGCATGCCGGGTGCCAGTCTCTGGCTTTTCCACAATGCACTGCAGCTCCCGGTACGACTGGAAATCGTCCATAAAAATGCCATAAAAGAGCGTACTGTCCAAGTGCATATAGTTGATGTCCCCGCTTTTTCGGTATTGGGAAACATAGAGCACCCTTTTTCCGCGAACCCGTTCCTCGGAGCCGTCAATGGAATACTGGTTTTTTCGGTACATGAAATTGTTCAGTGAAATGGCGGGCATGCCCGAATAGAACTCATACATGGGCGCGCGCCGGTACGAATTTTCAAAAATAACGGGTACATCGCCCGCTTTTTCGCGGAGATCGCTTACCCACTCCTTGTTGCCATGGGTCTCATAGACTTTCGGGAAGAGGGGGTAATACACCAACCAGGCCCTTGCATAGAAGAGCAGCACCAAGCTCACGATGCCGATGCGGTACATCCACTTCCTGCTCTTAGCATGTTCCAAAAGATGATTGAAAGCGATGACGATCAACGGGATGGAGATCACAATGGCCCATTGCGCCTGCACCCTTCTGTTGAAACTGGAAACAAAAAAGAAGATAAGTACACCATACACCAAATACACCAGTGCCTTGGAGAATTGGTCGGTGGCCCTGAATTTGAAAAACGAGGCATAGATCCAATAGAACAAAAGCCCGATGATCACAATAAGGTTCAGGAAGTAGCCCAAGGTAAAGCCCTCAAAAGAATAGGCCTGATTGGGTCTTTCGTACAAATGGAAAGTGATGGACACAAAATCGTTCTGGTAGAGCCACACAAAGTGTGGAAGATAGCAGACCAATGCAATGGCCACGGCAAGCCAAGCCTTTTTGTTCGCTATGAGCTTCACGTTCGAGAGAAAAACAAACAGGATCACCAAGACCGCATGGTACTTGCTGTACATCAGGCAGGCCATCACAATGCCCATGAGCACGGTGGTCCAAGCGGATGGTTCTTTCAGAAAACGTTTGTAGAGCCATAGGAACAGGGCCGTAAAGAACAACAAAGGCGTGTCGGGAAGCGTCAAAAAACCATAGGCGTTCATCAACGTAAAGGAGAACACCAACAGAAAAAAGTGCACCACGTAGTCCTTTTTCTTGGGATTGTCGATAAGCAGCCACAAAAGGGCATAAGTACCCGCAGAAAGGACACAGCTCATGAACCTGACCCCCAGTTCCCCATCGAACAGAAAACTGCTCAACTTGATGAGAAAGGCCACCATGGGCGGATGGTCAAAATACCCCCACGCCATATTTTGCGCATAGTACCAATAATAGGCCTCATCATAGATGAGCTCCGTGATCGAGGCTTGCACTAGGTTCAGCACAAAAAGGATTGTCAGCAATACAATAAAAAGTCTGGGAAACTTTTGAGACATCAAATAGATTTTAGATGGCGCAAAGGTACAAATATTGGCAAACTGGGTCCACGTAAAGCTCAGGGCAACTTGCACAAGCAAGACAGAAAACCGTATTTTTGACACATTCTAATCCAATGTGAATGGCGGACGGCTTGGTGATCATACCCACTTTCAATGAAATCGAGAACATCGAGGCCATTGTGAAAACGGTCTTCGACTTGAAGAAGGATTTTCATGTGCTGGTGGTGGATGACAATTCCCCTGATGGAACGGCAGCCTGCGTTCAGGAGCTACAGAAAACATTCCCCGAACAGTTGTTTCTTGAGGTGCGCAAAGAGAAATCAGGATTGGGCACCGCCTACATCCATGGGTTTAAGTGGGCCTTGGCACATGGTTACGAGTACATTTTTGAAATGGATGCCGATTTTTCGCACCGTCCTGCCGATCTTTCCCGACTGCACAGGGCCTGTGTGAACGGGGCCGATATGGCCGTGGGATCACGGTACAAAAAAGGGGTGAACGTGGTAAACTGGCCCCTCGCCCGGATACTGCTTTCCTACGGTGCGTCATTTTATGTGAAGATCATCACCGGGATGAAGGTGCATGACCCCACTGCCGGTTTTGTGTGCTATAGACGAAAGGTGTTGGAGACCATCAATCTGGACAATGTCAGGTTCATTGGCTATGCCTTCCAGATAGAAATGAAATATAGGGCCTATCTGAAAAAATTCAAGATCGAGGAAGTCTCCATCATATTCACGGATAGGGTCAATGGAAAGTCCAAAATGAATTCCGCCATCATCCGCGAGGCCATTTTTGGGGTCATCGCCATGAAATTCAGGAGCATATTCTTTAAAAAGAACTTTTAGTTATGTCGAAAATACTGTTGAAGAATGCCAAAGTTGTCAATGAGAACAGCGTTTTTGAAACGGATGTACTGCTCGATGGGGATTTCATTGCCCGCATCGACCCCGATATTTCCGATGCCCATACCAAGGTGATTGACTTGGACGGTGACCTTTTGTTGCCCGGAGTCATCGATGACCAGGTGCACTTTCGGGAACCAGGGCTCACCCACAAGGGAAACATTGCCACGGAGAGCCGGGCAGCCATTGCCGGTGGGATCACTACTTATATGGAGCAGCCCAACACCAACCCGCAGACCACGACCATAGAAAAGCTGGAAGAAAAAATGGCCATTGCGGCCAAGGATTCCTTTGCCAACTATTCCTTTCTTTTTGGGGGTACCAACGACAATCTGGAAGAACTGAAACGTTTGGACAAGAATGCCTGCTCCGGGGTGAAACTGTTCCTGGGCTCGTCCACGGGAAATATGTTGGTGGATGATGAAGCGGTGCTTGAAAAGATTTTTAGCAATACGGAAATGGTGATCTCGGCACATTGTGAGGACGAGGGCACTATCAGGGCCAATATGGCCAAATACGAAGCCATGTACGGGGAAGACATTCCCATAGGCATGCACCCCATCATCCGCAGCGCAGAGGCCTGCTACCTGTCCTCCTCCAAGGCGATTGCCTTGGCCAAAAGGACCGGGGCCCGCTTGCACGTGTTCCATGTTTCCACGGGAGTGGAGACGGACCTTTTCACCAATGCCGTTCCGCTGGAACAAAAAAAGATCACTGCGGAGGTCTGCATCCACCATTTGTGGTTTTCGGATGAGGACTATGCCGAAAAGGGAGCGTTCATCAAATGGAACCCGGCCGTGAAGACCAAGACGGATAGGGCGAAACTCTGGGAGGCCCTTTTGGACGACCGTATCGATGTGGTGGCCACGGACCATGCACCCCACACCCTGGAAGAAAAGAACAATCCCTACACCAAGGCACCATCCGGGGGACCGTTGGTGCAGCATGCGCTATTGGCCATGCTCCAAAAGGAATCGGAAGGGATCATTTCCTTGGAAAAAATCGTGGAGAAAATGAGCCACAACCCCGCCAAGCTTTTTGATATTGACCGTCGAGGCTTTGTCCGGGAAGGATATTACGCAGATCTCGTCCAAGTGGACCGCAATTCCCAAAACGAGGTTAAAAGATCTAATATTCTCTACAAATGTGGCTGGTCTCCCTTTGAAGGTGTTACTTTTGGCTCCAAAGTGGTGCGCACTTTTGTGAATGGCCTCTTGGCGTATGACGATGGTGTTTTTGCCGGGGAGAAAAATGCGAAAAGGCTCACCTTTAATCGATAGGAAATGAAAAAGCTGTTGTTCCTTCTTGTTTTTTTGATGGTGGTTTCCTGTGCCGAAAAGGTGGTGGAAGAGCCGGATAACCTTATCCAGAAGGAAAAAATGATCGACATTCTCCACGATCTGGCCATCTTGAATGCCACCAAGACCACCATAGGAGCCAAATTGGACGAATCGGGCATCGACATCATGGAGTTTCTCTACAAGAAATACCAGATTGACAGTACCCAATTTTCGGAGAGCGATCTGTATTACGCTTCCCTACCCTTGGAATACCAAGCCATTTATACCGAAGTGGAGACTAGGCTCGATAAGCGGCAAAAAGCGATGGAGGAAGCAACGGAGAAAAAAAATGACAGTATCCGAAAGGCCAACGAAAAGCGTAGCGACTCGATAAGGTCAGCAAAAACCCCAAAAGACAGTATTATCCCCGAGCCTTAAATTTGGAGCAGCAGAAAAGGATGGCCTGATCCAGATCGGCAAATGAAAAGTTGAGGGTGTCCTTTATTTTTTCGCTACTGTAGTGTTCCTGATGGTACAGCCCCTTGGCGACGGCCTTTGGAAGTCTTCTCCTTTTTCCCAAAAGTTTGCTCCGTAACCAATCCAATCGCCAGAACCATTCCAGCGCGGAGAAAGCTATTTTTTTTGATGGAGGTTCCACCCCCAGTCCCTTTGCAATTTTTTGGAACAGTTCTCCGTAGGTCAAATTTTCACCCACAAGGATAAACTGTTCACCCTTGATATCCGATTCCATTAATTGTACCATGGCATTCACCACATCATCCACGGTAACAAAACCGGTTCCGCCAGGGATAAAGTGCTTTTTCCCTTTTGCGGCATAAGTGAAAAAGGAACCGCTGCCCGACCTCCAGAAACCGGGCCCAATGACTACCCCTGGATTGACAATGGCAACAGAAAGACCTTCTTGCGACCCTCGCCAGACCTCAAGCTCGGCATCCCGCTTGGTAAGTCCGTAAACAGATACGTGGGTGTCCGACCATTCATTTTCCTCTGTGCTCACCTTTCCCTTGGTAGCTGGGCCAATGGCGGCAATGGAACTGACATAACAGAGTTTTTGGATGCCATGTTTCAGGCAGAGATTGACCACATTGGCCGTTCCCTCCACATTGATTTTTTCCAAGGCCTTGTAATCCTTTGGGTCGAAAGAGATCAATGCCGCACAGTGGTACACTTTTTTGATGCCCTTAAAAAGCCGTTCCATCTGGCCGATATCGGTAATGTTGGCCTCAACCCACTCAATTTGATCCATCAAAGCGGAAGGGTTTTCCGTATAGTACCCAAAGACCTTGGCAACTTTGTCCAAGGATTCCTTTGTTCGGTAACTGGCCCTTGCCCGCTCCCCATTTTTTGTCAAATGGAAAAGTAGGTGCGAACCAATCAACCCTGTGCCTCCGGTAACCAATATCATGCGGTAAAAATACCTATTTGTAACCGATTTATTCAGAGAACTGGGAACATCATTTTATATTTGCACCTATTCAAAAAATAACCAAGGTGAAGAATTTTGTTCAAGAACTGCAATGGAGGGGAATGGTGCACGATGTGATGCCCGGGGCCGAGGAACATCTTATGGAAGGCATGCGGGCCGCTTATGTGGGTATCGACCCTACGGCAGATTCCCTGCACATCGGTCATTTGGTGAGCGTGATGATGTTGAGGCATTTTCAATTGGCAGGGCACAAACCCTATGCACTTGTCGGCGGTGCCACGGGAATGATCGGGGATCCTTCCGGAAAATCTGCGGAGCGCAATCTTTTGGATGAAGCGACCCTTCGGCACAACCAAGAAGCTATCAAGGGACAGTTGGCCCGTTTTCTCAATTTTGGGAGCGATGCACCCAATTCCGCTGTTTTGGTGAACAATTACGATTGGATGAAGGACTTTTCGTTCCTTGGATTCATCAGGGATGTTGGGAAACACATCACCGTGAACTATATGATGGCCAAGGATTCCGTGAAGAAACGACTTTCTTCGGATGCGAAGGAAGGAATGTCCTTTACCGAATTCACCTATCAATTGGTCCAGGGATATGATTTTCTCTACCTGTTCCAAAATCATGACTGTACCCTTCAAATGGGGGGAAGCGACCAATGGGGCAACATCACCACCGGAACGGAACTGATCCGCAGGATTGGAGGGGGAAAAGGGTTTGCCCTCACCTGTCCGCTGATCACCAAGGCGGACGGCACCAAATTTGGGAAGACCGAAGGCGGCAATGTGTGGTTGGATGCGGAAAGGACATCGCCCTATAAATTTTACCAATATTGGCTGAACACTTCGGATGAGGATGCGGAAAAATACATCAAGATATTCACCTTTTTGGATCAAAAGGAAATAGAGGATCTTGTTGCGGCCCACACGGAAGCTCCCCACCTGAGGACACTCCAAAAGAGATTGGCCGAAGAGATCACGACCATGGTCCACTCCAAGGAGGAGTTGGAAAATGCCATCAAGGCAAGTGATATCCTTTTTGGAAAATCCACCTCCGAAGATTTGAAAAAATTAAACGAGAAGACCTTTTTGGACGTCTTTGAAGGCGTGCCACAAGCATTTATTTTCAAAAGTGAACTTGAGCCCGGGCTGGACATGATCGGCGCCTTGGCCGCGAAGACCAACTTTTTGGGATCCAACGGGGAAGCCCGAAGGGAGCTGAAACAGAATTCCATTTCGGTGAACAAGGAAAAAGTGGGTGAGGAATACCTTATTACCAAAGATGACCTGATCAACAATAAGTTTGTGTTGCTCCAACGGGGCAAGAAAAATTATTTTGTATTGGTGGTGGAATAGATTTAAAGCACCATCAAATTACAGCCTCGAATATCGGAATCATCAAAACGACCCAAAATTTCAAAAGAGCCATCAGGATGTATTTTTCCCAGGTCTTGGGTGGCGATGAAGGAGCAGGAGTACGCATTCGCAAGATCGATGACATTGATGCCACCGGTTTTTCCAGTGGGCTGCATGCTCAAAGGATCTTCGGTGTCACGTGCCAGTACTTTCATCCATGGAGGGGTACGGAACAGTCCGTCACCATCGGAATAGGCCTGGGACAAGAGTTCCGTCATCCCATATTCGGAATGTATCTTGGGGACGTCAAAGGCTTTTTTCAAGATGGCGTGCAGCTCTTCCCGGATCAATTCCTTTCTTCGTCCTTTCATCCCCCCGGTTTCCATGACGATAGTATGTTTAAGCGGTAAGGGGTATTGTTCGGACAGGTCCAAGAGGGCAAATGAAACCCCAATGAGCAAGGTTTTGGTCCCTTTCTGTTCCAGTTCCTTGAGTTTTTGGTGGAGTTCTTCCAAATTATTGAGATAGAACCCACTATGCGGATGGCCAGAGCGCAAAATAAGTTCGTTCACCATATGGATGAGCGATGAGCCCTCCCGTTCCAGATAGGCGGGCAACAATGCCAAGATACAGTATTCCCCCGGATTGCCATAGAAGGTGGAAAAGCCTTTCAAAAAACTCTGTTCGTACATGGTGAGATGGGGCACATAATGTTTGCTGGTAGTGCTCTGGGTGGTCCCACTGCTCTCAAAAATGGTCTCTGGTGTTTTTTTGGTGGACACTACGCGGTGTGTCTTAAAAAAAGAAATGGGCAAAAAGGGAATTTCCGAAAGGCTGGACACCGTTGCGGGAGATTTTCCCAGATGGTCGCAATACTTTGCATAGACCTTATTGCTGGCATATTGAAAACGGAAGATGTCCAACGCCATATCCTCAAACCCAGCAGCGTTGGTAATGGAAAAAACCCGTTGAAAATTGTTGGTGTCCATGGGCCACAAAAGTACCCAAAAATAAAAAGCCCCTTTTTAAAAGAGGCTTTGAAAGAGAGTCTT
The DNA here is from genome assembly GCF_033441575.1 of Flagellimonas baculiformis. Classification (NCBI taxonomy): domain Bacteria; kingdom Pseudomonadati; phylum Bacteroidota; class Flavobacteriia; order Flavobacteriales; family Flavobacteriaceae; genus Flagellimonas; species Flagellimonas baculiformis. Next base: position 83,479 of record NZ_JAUZVW010000003.1, on the reverse strand, counting down.
TTTTATTTGATGACCAATTTTCGGGTCATGGTTTTCTTTTCTTCGGTTACTTGGAGCACGTACACACCGGGAACGAGTCGTGAGATGTCCAACGTATTGGTGGTGATCCTGTCGGTGAGCACAACCTCTCCAAAAACGTCATAGACTTTGATTTGCTTGGTACCGTTGGATTCGGTGGTAATATACACTTCATCCCCGTACGCTGGGTTGGGATACATTTTGAATCCCTTGAGTTCCTGTACCGGCTCAGTATTTACACTGACCAGTTCTTGACCGTAAGTGAGTAAGGGTAAGGCCATAAGAAGGACAAAGTAGATTTTCTTCATAAATGCTGATTTGGGGTATATGTGCAGGGTAAAAGTAGATAAACACCTATAAAAGGACTACAAAATGTTGTGAAAGCAATAATTGTGTAGGTAAAAAGGGAAAAACTGTGGTCTGGCGGTTCTTGAAGCCGTTAAAATAAAAGGAAACTACTTGACAATGAGCTTTCTGGTGGCCACTTTGTTGTTCTCAAAAACCCTGAGGATATACACTCCTTTGTCCAAATGGGAAAGATTGAGTTCCTTGCCCAGAAGGGTGGTCTCAATGACCTGGGTGCCCAAAACGTCAAAAACGAGGATTTTTTTGGGGGAATTCAGCTTGGTCTCGATATAGACCTTACCTTGCGTAACAGGGTTGGGATACAGCTTGAAACCTTCAATATCCGCACTTCCCTGGGCATTTTCTTGTGAAAATCCAAGGGCACAGACAAAAAGAAGGGCAACAAGGTAAAAGTGTTTCATAAATCTATTTACGGCAAAGGCTGTGCCACAAATATATAAAAAATGCAATGCGATTGGATAACCGTTTGATGAATAAGAGGTTACTTTTCGATAAAATGCAAAAAGCCCCACAATTTGTGGGGCTTTCAAAAGTATAAAGTTGAAAATTTTAAAAATTGATGCTGTAACCCAATGAGAAAGCTACACCAGGATTCCTGAACGAAAAATTTTGTTTGGCCGCGCCAAAAGACTCGTACAAACTTTCACGATCATCGTTGAGAATGTTATCCACTTTCAAAGTTATTTTGGAACGTTGCTCTTGTCCCAGTGTCTTTGAAAAATTGAAGTTCAAACTGTTGAAAGGTTGTGTGAACACATCTGGGTTTTGTCCAAAACCGACCACTTCCAACGTTTTTCCCTGAACATTGTAAAAGATTCCTGTCTCCAAACCTGTTTCCCTGTTGTTGTAGTTCAACCCGGCGTTTATCAAGAATGGGGACTGGCCTTGCAGTTGACGGTTGTCATCTATGGTCTCCCCGTCCCTGGCAAAAATCTGCCTGGATTCGTATTCTTGGTTCTCGCCACGGGCCATATCGATCTGAGAATCAATGATGGACAGGTTCAGGTTCATACTAAGGTCTTGCAATCCTTCGGAAATGAACCCAAAATTCTTGCGCGCTTCCAATTCCACACCAAAAACATTCGCAGAAGGTGCGTTCCGTGGTGTAAACTGGTTCGGAGCGGTAATGTCATAAGCAACGATCTCAATGGGATCGGTGAACTTTTTATAAAAACTACTGATGGCGAACATTTGCGCACTGTTGCCAAAAACTTCAAACCTAAAGTCAAAATTGTCAATGTAGGTGGGTTTTAGGTCTAGGTTCCCCAAGAAAAGGATTCCCGTCAAAAGGTCTGGAATCTGTACCACGGAAAGTTCCTTGAAACTTGGCCGCGCAGTGGTCCGTGAATAGGATAGCCTAAAGTTCACATCTTCCTTAAATTCATAGATTAAATTGGCAGATGGGAAGAAATCCAGTTCGTCTATGGTCTTTTCATTGTCATAAACTTCAGTTCCTGTATTGTTCTGTCCAGTAAAATAAGTGGTAAACTGCTCAGCCCTCAACCCAAGAATCGCTCTGAACTTATCCGCAAACTTGAACTCATTGGAAAGATAGAAAGCCATGGTGTTCTGCTCGGAATCAAACGTGTTCGCTGGTTGGAAATTACCTCTTATATAAGCGCCCGAATTGTTTTCCACGGTCCAGATATTCTCGTCGGCCAAAATGGCATTGGGTTCGCCATTGAGGCTTGCCGTACTGAAGTTGAAAAAGGCGATATTATAGTTATAGATGCTATAATCCCTTTGTTTGTAGCTGTATAGCCCACCGAATTTAAGCATGGACTTGTTGCCAAAAAGTTCGTAGCTTTTGGAAAAATCGATCTTTCCCACGGCGTTGACCTCATCGAGTTCCCTCCATAAACGTATGGGGAAACCGGCATCGGAACTGATGGTATAGCCATCTGGGTTGACAATGAAGGTAGTGAGCCTCACATCCTTGTCATGAACACTGGTCAAGGTAGGGGAAAGGCTCCATTCCGTCACAAAAGAAGCATCCTCGGAGGTATGTTTACCGGATAGGAGCACGTTTGATACCGAACGCTCGGAATACTCCAAGTTGTCTTTTACCACATCTATGGCATTGGATATTTCTGTTCTTTGGTCAAAAAGGGCTGCCTTGGACTCTCCGTTTTGGATGTGCAATAGGTTCAATCGATACTTGGATTTTCCAGTTTTGTATGAAAGTCCGGCCAAAGCGGATGCCAATACGTTGTTGGAACCTATATCGCCTCGCTGTCTCCTATCAAATCGCAGTTCATAAATATCGCTCTCCGGATTTTTTTGGTAGATCCCGTTTTCAAAACCATCGTAGAAGGTAGTGGTGTTCTTATAATCCAAAGAAGCAATGAAACCTAAGGTATTGTTCCCGACATTGAATTGGTTCCCATAGCTGAAACCTAGACTGAAATCGGGCTTGGAAGTTTGTTGTTCGGTCGCCATGGTCTTGTCAAAAGAGCGGGTTATGCCCTCAAGGCTACCGTTGTTCCGTGAATCAGAAGGGCTTGGCACATCAGTGTTGGGAGATATGGGCAATTCCCTTGTGCCATCATCAAAGCCCAGAAAATCTGTCCCTCCACCTTCATAACTTAAATAATTGTCTTGAAAGTGCATGCTGGGGTTATAACCCATGGAAACAGAAAAGGACATCTGTTTTTGGGAAGGAAAATCTTTTGTCACAATGTTTACCACTCCCCCAGTAAAGTCCGCTGGCAGCTCGGCCGCGGCGGATTTAAGCACGATTACATTTTCAAGAATGTTGGTAGGAAAAATGTCCATCTGTACCGTATTCTTATCGGGATCCAGACCAGGGATGTCCATACCGTTCAATATGGATTTGGTATATCTGTCCCCCAAACCTCTCACATAGACGTATTTGCCTTCCTGGACCGATACACCGGGCACTCGCTTTATGGCCGATGCAATATTGCTGGCCCCAGTGGTATTTATGGCTTCCAATGAAAGTCCGTCCATAAGGGTCACAGAATTTTTTTGAAGGTTCAATACAGAGGCTTCCGTATTTTTTCTGACGGTCGTGGTGAGCACCACTTCGTCCAACTGTGCTGATGCAGGCTGTAGGGATACATTGACATCCACTGTCTTGCCTGCTTCCACCACCACATCGGTTATTTCTTGTGAAGTATAACCAAGAAAGGAAAAGGAAAGGGTATAGGTGCCCGGTTCCACATCCAGGGAATAGGCTCCTTCAAAATCGGAGGTGGTTCCTATGGTGGTCCCCTTTATCAAAATATTGGCAAAAGGCAATACCTCGTTAAATTCACCATCCATGAGTTTGCCTCTTATGGTCCCAGTTTGGGCAAAGCCGAAATGCACAAAGGTCAGGGCGGCTACCAAGAGAAATTTTTTCAGCATTATATCAAGTTTAAATAGCATTCAGTTTTTTAACAAAATTGTCCAAAGGCTTAAAAGTCAAGCCTTTGGACATTGTATTTTTTATTGTGATGTTGGCTTACAAAGCTCCTTCACCAGAGGCCAAAGTCCATGCAAAAACCGTAATGTCGGCACCAATGGTGGCATTTTCCGGAGCTACTATGGAAGTTAGATTATCTAGGAACTTGGCTTCGTCGCCTGGAGTAAAGGCACCAGCGAAAATGTCTGCTGCGACCACACCTTCGGGCAGCACGATCTCCCAGTTGGAGAAAGTGATACGGTCATTTGTAAGTTCTGTTGCAGAATCGGCACCGTTAATGTTCACAGTGGCGTCTGTTCCAAAACCATAGGCGAAGACGTTGTTCAGGTTGGCAATAAGACCATCCCTAAGGTCGGCGTACATGCTGGACGTACCTGCACCTATAAGGGTGATGTTCTCCAATGTGTAACCTCCTTCAGTAGCGACACTTCCTTCAGGACCATCTAGTTCAAGACCTGTACCGGACTCGGTGGACATTATTACTACACCATTGGTCAAAGAACCGGTCCAAGCTTGGTCGGCATCAAAACCATCGTCCCCTTGGGACCATACCAAAGCATTGGTCACGTTCACAGATCCACCGAACCATTCGATTCCGTCATCCTGGTTGGCAACGACCTCAATATGGTCAACAGTTGTACCTGAACCGACACCACCAAGTGTCAATCCGTTGATTTCGTTATCTGCTGCGATGGCAACCCCACCGTGACGGATGGAGATGTATTTCAATGATCCGGAATTGTCAGCTGGATCGGTACCACCGTACTGTCCGTAGTCTTCATCAGCAGGAAGTCCCTCGATCTGTGCGGTCTCCACGTCCCCGTTCACGGAGATGGGAGCTTTTCCAAGGATGATGACACCTCCCCAAAGACCTGTGTCGGAAGTGGTAAGGGTACCTGTTGTCTGTCCCTGCTCTATACCGTCAAGTACAGAGGTAAAGATGATAGGGCTATCTGCAGTTCCTTCAGCAATCAATGTACCACCTTGGTCCACCACAAGAGCAGAGGCAAGGGTCTCCTGTCCTTCCTCTCCTTTGATGATGGTGCCGGCCTCGATGGTCAGTGTAACGCCGTCACCGACGATAACCTTTCCATCCAAGACATAAATGTTGTCTGCAGTCCAAGTCTCATCAACAGTTAGGAATCCTGTTTTGGTGATGGTGGTTCCTAGCGGTTCTGCTGGAATGGCACTTTCAGAAGCAGCCAAAGTCCATCCAAATACATCGATATTGGCACCTACGCTTCCAGTTCCTACTGCAGTTGCGTTATCCAAGAATTTACTTTCGTCACCAGGAGTGAAGTCTCCAGCAAAAATATCTGCTATAACTAGGCCTTCAGGCAATACAATTTCCCAGTTGGAGAAAGTGATGCGGTCGTTGGTAAGTTCTGTTGCAGAATCGGCACCGTTAATGTTCACAGTGGCCTCAGCTCCAAAATCGTACGCAAATATGTTGTTCAGGTTGGCGATCAATCCATCCCTAAGATCGGCGTACATACTGGACGTACCCGCACCTATAAGGGTGATGTTCTCCATGGTGTACCCGCCCTCGGTAGCTGCACTGCCCTCGGGACCGTCGAGTTCCAATGCGGAACCTGACTCGGTGGACATGACTACCACACCGTTGGAAAGCGTTCCCGTCCAAGCTTGGTCGGCATCAAAACCATCGTCCCCTTGGGACCATACCAAGGCATTGGTCACGTTCACAGATCCACCGAACCATTCGATACCGTCATCCTGGTTGGCAACGACCTCGATGTGGTCAATAGTTGTGCCTGAACCGACACCACCAAGAGTAAGTCCGTTGATCTCGTTGTCCGCTGCGATGGCGACACCACCATGACGGATGGAGATGTATTTCAATGAACCGGAATTGTCGGCTGGATCGGTGCCACCATACTGTCCGTAGTCCTCATCGGCGGGAAGTCCCTCGATTTGAGCGGTCTCCACGTCCCCGTTCACAGAGATGGGGGCCTTGCCTAGGATGATCACACCTCCCCAAAGACCTGTGTCGGAAGTGGTAAGGGTACCTGTTGTCTGTCCCTGCTCTATACCATCAAGTACAGAGGTAAAGATGATAGGACTGCTAGGCGTCCCTTCAGCGATCAATGTACCGCCTTGGTCCACCACAAGGGCAGATGCCAGGGTCTCCTGCCCTTCCTCACCTTTGATGATGGTACCAGCCTCGATGGTCAGGGTGACGCCGTCACCGACGACGACCTTCCCGTCAAGAATATAGATGTTCTCCGATTCCCAAGTCTCATCTGCGGTTATAATACCTGTCTTGGTAATCTCTTCACCAGATGGGTCTGGATCATCATCTGTTGGGGTTGTGCCATTGTCATCGCCGCTACAAGAGCTAATGAACAAGGAGGCAATGGCCAATAAAGAAAAAAGAAATTTTTTCATGATCTATTTGTTTTTCGTTTAATTAGTAAGGTGTTAGACCTTTAGTTCAACACGGCAAAGAACGCCACAGGCTGTAAAAGCGATGTTAGCTGTGTGTTAAGTGTTCTTTGGCTTATCGTTACAATAAGGTTATGGGATTAAATGAACGTTAAGCATTTATGCCGTTATAGTATTATCTTTACATTTGGGCGTTTAACATAGAAATACCATCCCATGAAAACGAAGGACATTAAGATTCTACTTGTTGACGATGAACCTGATATTCTGGAAATTGTGAGCTACAACCTAGCCTCTGAAGGCTACGAGGTCTTTACCGCCAAAAACGGTGTGGAGGGCGTGGCCAAAGCCAAGAAGAAGGCTCCCCATTTGATCATCATGGACGTGATGATGCCCGAAATGGACGGTATCGAAGCCTGTGAGGTGATACGCAATACACCAGGGCTCGAAAATACCATCATTACTTTCCTTACCGCACGTGGAGAGGATTATTCCCAAGTGGCCGGTTTTGATGCCGGGGCCGATGACTACATTACCAAACCCATAAAACCAAAGGTTTTGGTGAGCAAGGTAAAGGCATTGCTCAGGAGGTTGAAAGAGGACAAGAAGGAAGTGGAGGACATTGTCAAGGTAGGGGGCATTGTCATCAACAGGGAAGAATACAAGATCATCAACAATGGGGAAGAGATCGTACTGCCCAGAAAAGAGTTTGAACTTTTGTCCCTGTTGACCTCCAAACCCAACAAAGTTTTCAAGCGTGAAGTGATCCTCGACAAGGTCTGGGGCAACGAGGTCGTGGTCGGCGGGCGCACCATCGATGTGCATATCAGAAAACTTCGGGAGAAAATAGGTGATGATCACTTTAAAACCGTCAAGGGTGTAGGGTATAAGTTTGTTCTTTAATGGCCATCAAGCTAAAGAAGTCATATAAATTTGCTTTAAGGTCATCCCTTCTGATCACCATTTTTGTTTCTGCATTGTTCGTGGCCTTTCTTTTGGACAAGGGCCGATTGGATTGGCCGTATGCCATTTTGTTTGCCGTGATCTGCTTCATCGTTTGCTTTGTCGTTATCCAGATCAGGGTGGAACGGTTCATCTACAGGCGTATTAAAAAAATATATGATGATGTGTCCCTCCTGGAATCCACATCGTTTTCGTCCAAGCCCGTTACCACGGACATGAAAACCCTTACCGAAGAGATCGAAAAATTCGCCGAGGGCAAGAAGATAGAGATAGACACCTTAAAAATACGGGAGGAGTACCGAAGGGATTTTTTGGGGAACGTGTCCCATGAGCTCAAGACTCCCCTGTTCACCGTTCAAGGCTATATACTTACACTGCTGGATGGCGCCATGAACGACAAGAAACTGCGCCAAAAATATCTGCAAAGGGCCAGCAAAGGGGTAGAGCGTCTTATCTATATTGTCAAGGACTTGGATCTCATCACCAAATTGGAAGTTGGCGATCTGAAATTGGCGCGGGAGGATTTTGATGTCATCGAACTCATACAGAACACGTTTGACCTGCTGGAGATGAAGGCCGCCCAAAAACAGATAGCCCTTGTTTTTGATATGGAATACACCAATCCTGTGTATGTGAATGCGGACCGGGAGAAAATCCAACAGGTGATCAGTAACCTTTTGGTCAACTCCATCAAATATGGCCATGCGAACGGAACCACCGAGGTCAGTGTGGAAAACCTGATCAAGAACAAGGTCATCATCAGGGTAACGGACAATGGTGCAGGAATTCCCAAACAGCACATTCCACGACTTTTTGAACGTTTTTACCGTGTGGACCAGAGCGGCAGCCGTAGTGAAGGTGGTTCTGGATTGGGACTTTCCATTGTGAAGCACATCATTGAGGCCCACGGTGAAAAAATCTATGTGGAAAGTGAAGTGGGCGTAGGTTCCGAGTTTTCGTTCACCTTGGAAAAAACCGCAAAAAGGACCGAATAATCAATATTGGATTCAAATTGGGCAAGTCCCTTGAAATTTTCCATCCGTGACAATTCCGAAAGACGGAAAGCATCCTGCTCGCAGTAGGGCACCAGTTCCTGTTTTTCCAATCGCTTGGCCAAGTATTCCTGTTCGTACTGCCCTGGGGTGGGTATGAAAAACGCCTTTTTTTCCAGTTTGGCCAAATCCATGACCGTAGTGTATCCCGATCGACACAACACTTTGGCACTTTGGTTCAATGCTTCTTGAAGGGCATCGGATTTCATGAAATTGTATAGGCGGAGGTTTCCCTTGGCCAATTTTTGCTCTTCGAACGTTTGCTCATCTTCAATTTTTCCACGCACAAAAACAATGTTTCCCTCAAATCCTTGCAGTTCTTTCAACAGTTTTTCCTCCAAAAAGGTGCGCTGGGGCTCCGGGCCGGAAAGCAGCACCATGAGATCATGGGAAATAGGAATATCCAATTTTTCAAAACGGCTCAGCGGCCCCAAGTAAGCAATCTTCAGCTTGGATTTTTTCAAATGTCCCAATTTGCCCGTCAGGTTGGGCTTGCCCTCAACATCGGGGACCCAACAAGCATCAAATTTCTGTATGATCTTCTGGTGCGCCTTGGAACTCATCCAGGTAGTATTTCCGGAAAGCACGTTCAATTGGTGGGTGATGAACACACAGGGCACTTTTTTATAGAATGCCCCCAATCGGTTATCGGAAATGATCCCATCCAGCCCATGTTCCTTCACCAATCGCTTCACCTCTTTTTTTTCCTTGGCCATGGCCTTGATCACCTTCGGAGAGTCCCAGATCATCTTGATCTTGAAGTTTTTGCCCTTTTCCGCATAGGTGATCTTGTAGGAGGGCAGTTCAAACGAGGGCAATTCCGGGAATTCCTTCTGCAGCAATGACAGGGCGACCCCGTCCGAAGCAAGGTATGGCTGGTGGCCGTGCTCCAGCAAAGCCCGAACTATGGGAATGCACCTTGTGGCATGCCCAAGGCCCCAATTCAACGGGGCGACCAAAATCCGCTTGGAATTGAACATGAGTGCAAAAAAACAAAATGTAATTTGCTTGTGGATTTCCTTAGTTTTGCCAAATCATTAAATTTTTGGTCAATTCAGGACAAAAGTGGGAAGCAAGAACAAACTTAAGAGATTCAGGGAGAACGAGACATTTCCGAACGTGGTACAGCCAACGAGGGATGAGGTCCTGCAAGGATTCAGGTTCAAGGGGGATTGGGCCTCCTTTTTTGGGAACAACAATCCGATTGTCCTGGAACTCGGCTGCGGCAAGGGCGAATACACCATTGGTCTGGCCGAAAGGAACCCGGACAAGAACTATATCGGGGTCGATATCAAAGGCGCACGATTTTGGCGTGGGGCCAAGATCGCTGTGGAGAAACAATTGTCCAACGTGGCGTTCCTGCGTACCCAAATCGAATTGGTGGACCATCTTTTTGCCGAAAATGAAGTAGATGAGATCTGGATCACCTTCCCCGATCCGCAGATCAAGTACAAGCGCACCAAACATAGGCTCACCAATCCCGTTTTTTTGGAAAAATACAGAAACATCCTGAAGAAGGGGGGCACAATGAACCTGAAGACGGACAGCGAGTTCATGCACGGTTATACGCTTGGGCTGTTGCAAGGGCTGGGGTACGAGATTGCCTATGCCAACCACGATGTCTATAAAAACAGTGGAAGCCCCGCAGAAGTTTTGGAAATCCAGACTTTCTATGAAAATCAGTATCTTGAGAAAGGAAAACCGATTACATATATCCAGTTTAAGTTAGGATCGCCCGACCAATGACCCATATCCTCATCCTTTTTTTTGCCACATTTTCGGCAGCCTTCATGGCTACCGTGCCGCCGGGATTGCTGAATATGAATGCGGCCAAGATCAGTGTGGAAAAAGGGAAAGTCAACGGGGTCATCTTTAGCCTTGGGGTGTCCTCCATGATCATGGTGCAGGCCTATATCGCGGTTTTCATCTCCAAATTTTTATATAGGAATCCCGAGGTCATCGACATTCTTCTTAAAATTGCCATTGCCATTTTTGCCTTTTTCGCGATTTATTTTTTTGTAGTGGCAAAGCGGAAGAAAACGCAGAAGATCAAAAAAGTGAACCTGAGCAAGAAGAACAGTTTTTTCAAGGGGATACTTTTGGCCGCCGTCAACCTGCTCACCATCCCTTATTACAGTGGACTCAATGCCATGTGGAACGAAGCCGGATGGATCAAGTTTGAGGCCAAGGACATTACCACCTTTGTGGTGGCGGCCGGGGCAGGGACGTTCTCCGTGCTCTATCTCTATACCTTCTATTTTGATAAATTGGAGACCAAGACCAACCGCTTTTCCAAAAACTCCAATTACATCCTGAGCGCACTTATGCTCTTGCTACTGGTGATCACCCTTATTCGGATTTTTTACCGTTGATATGGAAGAGGAAAATTTCTTTGACAAAGTATACGCGGTGGCAAGGGAAATTCCCTATGGGAAAGTTACTTCATATGGGGCCATCGCCAAATATCTTGGAGCGGCCCGTAGCGCCCGAATGGTGGGCTGGGCGATGAACAATTCATCGGCAAAGGAGGTGCCCGCGCACAGGGTGGTGAACCGTGTTGGGGTGCTTACTGGAAAACACCATTTTGGGGGCACCAATCTGATGCAACAACTCTTGGAAAATGAGGGCGTCAAGGTAAAGGACAACCAAATTGTGGATTTCCAAAAACATTTTTGGGACCCGGGGAAAGAGCTTTAAAATCCGGGAGGGTGCATTTCATCAAACTCCGTATTCTCTTGAAAGGCCTTTGCCAATAGTAAAATGCTGGTTTCATCATACAGATTGCCCACGAAGGTCATGCTGGTGGGATGGTTTTTTTTGTCCAGACCGGTAGGAATAGCGATCACGGGATGCCCCGTGAGGTTGGTGGCAAGCAATTGGTCGTTCCCGAACGAAGGTGAAATGAGCACATCGTAATTCTTCATCAATGCGTTCATTTCTTGCATCAATACCTGTCTTTGCCGATTGGCCTGTAGGTATTCCACCGCCGGGATAAAACGGCTTTGCCGCAAGGAATTGGCCCGTGAACGCTGGTCCTGTTCCACCATCTCGTCCACTTTCCCTGAACGCACCAATGCATCAAAAAAGGCTCCTGCCTCTGCCCTGAGGATGATGTCAAACCCACGATAGGGTACGGCTTCGGGCAATTTCACGGCCGTAGGCGCTATCCCCATTTCCCTTAAGGTTTCAAGGGCCTTTCGCAAGTTGTCACCACTTTCCGTGGTATCTTTTTCAATATCTTCTTTGAGATAGGCTACCTTCAAGCTGGTGATGTCTTTTTTCCAATCGATTCCAAAAGGAAGATCGATGGTGGTCAAATCTTTTTCGTCTTTCCCTTGAATGGCCGCAAACACAATGGCACAATCCTCCGCGTTACGCCCCAATGGCCCAACCTTGTCCATGGACCAACTCAAGCTCATCACCCCGTGTCGGCTCACCCTTCCATAAGTAGGGCGCAGTCCAGTGACCCCATTTCTGCTGCTCGGCGATGTGATGGAACCCAAGGTTTCGGTCCCAAGGGCAAAGGGTACCAGTCCCGCCGAAGTGGCCGATCCCGATCCAGCCGATGATCCACTGGCTCCTTGGGTGGTGTCCCACGGATTTTTGGTCTTGCCGCCAAACCATACATCGCCCCGGGCCAAGGCCCCCGAAACCAGCTTCGCGACCAGAATGGCCCCTGCTTCTTCAAGGCGTTTGATTACTGTGGCGGTTTCATCGATTTCTTGGTCTTTGTAGGGAGCGGCGCCCCAAGTGGTCGGATATCCGGCAACGGACATCAAATCTTTGGTGCCATAGGGAATGCCATGCAAAATGCCTCGATACCGTCCATTTTTTATCTCATCGTCGGCACGTTTGGCCTGCGCCAATGCCAGACTATCGGTAATAGTGATGCTGCATTGTAGCATGGGTTGATATTTTTTCAATCGGGCCAAGAAGAACTGGGTGAGCTCGGTGGAAGAGATTTTTTGATGTTTGATGAGGGATGCCAGCTGTGGAATGGTATAAAAGGCCAGCAGATCATAGGGTTGTGGAATTTCGACATGGTCGGGAATTTCCCAAGCCTGATGTTCCAATTGTTCGGGCATCTCAAAGCCAAATGGAATGGGATCAAAACGAACGGCGGGAAAGACATCATTTCCCAACGGATATTTTCGGAGTGAGTCGAACCCTTCCCGGTTCCTATGCAAATAAGGATACAAAGTATCGCGTGCCTCTTTCGAAAATTGGATGCCGATCAAGCGTTCGGATCTCTTGACATCCCTTTTGGTGAATTCTTGTTTTGAGGCACAGGAAATCATGAAGATCAAACCAAAAAAGCAAAGGAAAGGAGGAATTTTGAGGTGGGTTGGCATGTTCGGTCGGTTATGGTTGTATTCAATGACCTAATCTACATTTTTTTCAAAAAAAAGCGATGGATTGCAGCGTATTTCTACGGGGACAGAAGTATTATTTCCAGGTTTGGAGCCGTGGAAAATGCCCAAAAGCACACTAAAATGGGACCAATCCTCACAATATAGAGGCAAGTTGTTCTACCATATTGAAATTCAATGGACCAACTTCTAAATCTAAGCACAACACCGTATCTTTGTAATTTAGAATCAGTACAAACGACTGCATATAAAATTCGGACAATGAAGTTGAAAAAAGCAGATATTCTCAAGGCATTGGAAAAAATTTCTGCGCCTGGAGATGGTCAAAATATAGTGGAGAGCGGTGCAATCACGAACATTCAAGTGTTTGGTGATGAGGTGGAAGTGGATGTCACGATAAAGAATCCAAGTCTTCAGGCCAAAAAGAAGACCGAGGTGGAAATCTTGAAATGCATCCACAGAGAGGTCTATGAAAAGGCCAAGATCAAGGTCAACCTAAAGGTTGATGCCCCCGCCACACCCAAGGTCAACCAAATCAAGGGGAACCCCATTCCAGGCATACAGAACATCGTGGCCGTGGCCTCGGGAAAAGGGGGTGTAGGAAAATCGACCATTACCGCCAATTTAGCCGTTACCTTGGCCAAGATGGGCTTCAAGGTGGGGCTTTTGGACACGGATATCTACGGACCTTCCATGCCCATTATGTTCGATGTGGCCAATGAGAAGCCCTTGTCCATCAATGTGGATGGCAAGGCAAAGATGAAGCCCATTGAAAACTATGGGGTGAAGCTCCTTTCTATCGGATTTTTCACCCAGCCCAACCAGGCCGTTATCTGGCGTGGGCCCATGGCCGCCAAGGCCCTCAACCAAATGATCTTTGATGCCCATTGGGGCGAATTGGATTTTTTGTTGCTGGATCTGCCCCCTGGAACCGGGGACATCCATTTGAGCATCATGCAGTCCTTGCCCGTAACAGGCGCCGTTGTGGTTAGCACCCCGCAGGAAATTGCCTTGGCCGATGCCCGAAAAGGCGTTGCCATGTTCCAGCAGGAAGCCATTAGCGTACCGGTTTTGGGTATAGTGGAAAACATGGCCTACTTTACCCCGGCCGAACTTCCTGATCATAAATACCATATCTTTGGACAAAACGGTGCCAAAAATCTGGCGGAAGACCTCGATGTGCCCTTTTTGGGAGAGATTCCGTTGGTGCAGGGCATCAGGGAAGCAGGTGATGTGGGAAGACCGGCGGCACTGCAGACAGCTACCCCGACCGAGGAAGCTTTTGAGGAACTGACTAGAAACGTGGTGCAGGAATTGGTGAGACGAAACACCAATCTCCCTCCCACCGAAGCGATAAAAATTACAACAATGGCCGGTTGTGCCGCCGTTAAAAAGAAATGAGCATGACATCAGAAGAAATAAAAAGCAATGTTGAAAAGGCCTTACAGGAAATACGTCCCTTTCTCCAAAGTGATGGGGGCGATATCACCTTAGTCTCGATAGACAATGACAATTCCGTAAAAGTCAGATTGGAGGGCAATTGCATAGGCTGTAGCGTCAACCAGATGACCCTGAAGAGCGGTGTGGAGATGACCATTAAGAAATATGCGCCCCAAATTGAGGAAGTCATCAATTTGAGCTAACTGATAAAAGTCATTCGCCTTTCCTTGGGCAAGCAGTAAGTTGCATGCCACAAAATCCATTGCACATGATCAAGACCGACATATTGATAATCGGAGCAGGGCCTACGGGTCTTTTTGCCGTTTTTGAAGCAGGCCTGCTCCAATTGAAATGCCACCTGATAGACGCATTGCCCCAAGCCGGTGGACAATGTTCCGAAATCTATCCGAAAAAGCCCATTTATGATATTCCGGGCTTCCCTGAAGTATTGGCGGGGGAGCTGGTGGACAATCTTATGGAGCAGATAAGACCCTTTCAGCCCGGTTTTACCCTGGGAGAACGGGCAGAGACCATTGAAAAATTGGACGATGGCACCTTTGTGGTCACCACCAACAAAGGGACCAAGCACCACGCCCCCGTAGTTGCCATCGCTGGTGGTCTGGGCAGTTTTGAACCCAGAAAACCTTTGTTGGACAACCTAGCCCAATATGAGGACAATGGTGTGGCCTATATGATCAAGGAACCTGAGGTGTATCGCAACAAAAAAGTATTGATTGCCGGGGGAGGAGATTCGGCCTTGGATTGGTCCATTTTCTTGGCCGATGTGGCAGAAGAAGTCACTTTGGTACACCGCAGGAACGAGTTCAGGGGAGCCTTGGACTCTGTGGAAAAAGTACAACACCTCAAGGATCAAGGAAAAATCAAACTGATGACCCCTTCCGAGGTCGTGTCCCTCCATGGCGAGGACACATTGGAAAAGGTCACCGTCAGGAATACCGATACCGATGAAGATAAGGAGATTGCAGTGGACCATTTTATCCCCTTGTTCGGCCTTTCGCCCAAATTGGGACCGATTGGCAATTGGGGGTTGGAAATCGAAAAAAACGCCATCAAGGTGGACAATGCGTTGGACTACCAGACCAATATTCCCGGCATCTATGCCATTGGGGATGTGAATACATATCCCGGAAAGTTGAAATTGATCCTTTGTGGATTCCACGAAGCAACATTGATGTGCCAAAGTGCATACCAGCGCATCCATCCCGATAAAAAGTATGTGATGAAATATACCACCGTCGGGGGCGTTACAGGCTTTGATGGCAGTAAAAAAGAAGCGCCGAAGGCAGTTATCAAGGCAATAGATTAAATATTTCGTAAAATTGTCCCCTAGACAGATTATGAGCGACATAAAATTAAAAATAACCGACCGTGATGGCGTTCTGCACGAGGTAGATGCCCCAACAGATATGAACATGAACCTGATGGAGGTGGTTCGATCCTACGAACTGGCCCCGGAGGGTACCATAGGAATCTGTGGGGGGATGGCCATGTGTGCCTCTTGCCAATGTTATGTGCTTTCGGACCATCAGCTCCCTGAAAAATCCGACGATGAGGACGCCATGTTGGCCGAAGCCTTCTTTGTAAAGGACAACAGTCGATTGGGCTGCCAACTGCACATTACCGAAGACCTCGACGGTCTGGAAGTGGAGCTGGCCCCTGCCGAGGATTGATCTAAGGAAGCCATCGATCAAATCCAAGAGCGGACAAAGCAACAAAATCCTATCTTTAGTCTTTCTTGCTGAACAAGTTTATGGGAAGGACATTACTTTTCTGTGCTTTGTTGTGGTTCTCAGGATTTTGCTGGGGACAGGACCAGTACCCACAATTGACCGAGATTGTTACGGACAATGCCAACATTTTCACTCCACAAGAACTACAAGACCTTCGGGCAAAACTGACCCAGTTTGAGGACGAGACCACCAACCAATTGGTGGTGCTGACCATTGATGATCTGGGTTACGAGACCATCGAGCAATATGCCAATGGCGTTTTCAACCAGAATAAATTGGGACAGGTGGGCAAGGACAATGGGATTCTCATCCTTTTTTCAAAAAATGATAGGGAAGTACGCATTGAGGTGGGCTATGGACTGGAATCCTACATCACGGATGCCGTGGCCTCACGCATCATCCGCAATATCATGATCCCCAATTTTAAGGAAGAAGCCTATTTTGCAGGGATAGATGGTGCCACGGGACAGATCATCGAGTTCCTCAAAAACCCCGAAGCCTTGGCCGAGTTCAACAGGGAAATTGAGGCGGAAGGCGAAATGCCTTGGTGGGGCTATCTGTTGTTCACCCTGTTCCTGTCCATTTTTATTGCTGCCGGGGTATTTGTTTTCTACAAGGGTTATTCGGGTCTAGTGGAAATGTTCCGGGGAATCATGGTGGGGAAACTGGGCCTTGTTCCTGGTTTGTTCATGATTTTCTCCGCACTGTTCATGATCGGGTTTGGGTTGGTCTTTATTTTGATGCCCCTGTTTTTTCTGAGTATGATCTATGGCTTCAATTTGGATTTTGAGGCCTTGGTCGAGGACATTGGCTGGGTTTATTATGTTTTTGGCGGCTTCTTTCTGCTGACAATCCTTTTGGCCGTGATGAAGATTTTGGTCAAGGGCAAGGAAGATTTCAAGCTTTCTTGGTTCAAATCGGATAAAACGTATGTGGGTAAGACCTTTTCGTCATCGGGCAGCCATTCGTTTGGGTCGAGTAGTTCCGGGGGAAGTTCCAGCAGTTTTTCCGGCGGAGGCGGCAGTTCTGGCGGCGGCGGCGCCAGCGGAAGTTGGTAGGGAAGGAGAATTCCCGTATTTTCATGGAGATAAAAACCAAACCACACTCCAAATGAGGACATTTCTTGTTGCCATTCTTTTCGTCTTTCTTTCATGTTCGGAAAAACCACGGACCGAAGTTGAAAAATGGGAGGCCCAAGCCGCGAACATCACTATCATTCGAGACGATTTTGGAGTGCCCCACATTTATGGAAAAACCGATGCAGATGCCGTTTTTGGATTGCTGTATGCCCAGTGCGAGGATGATTTTAACCGCGTGGAGCAAAATTATATCTGGGCCACGGGCCGATTGGCCGAAGTGGAAGGCGAAGAGGCTTTGTACAGTGATTTGCGGGCCAAACTTTTCATGACAGAGGAGGAGGCCAAGGCCAATTATGAAAAAAGCCCCGAATGGTTGAAGAAACTCTGCGATGCCTTTGCCGATGGCGTTAACTATTATCTCCACACCCATCCGGAAGTGAAACCCAAACTTTTGACGCGTTTCGAGCCTTGGATGCCCATGTATTTCAGCGAGGGATCTATTGGAGGTGACATTGAACGCATTTCCACCCGAAAGGTCCAAAGCTTTTACGAAAGTGGGATGGAAATCCCTGAGATGGAACTGTTCCAACAGAAAAAGGAAGAGGAAATGGCCGAACCCCAAGGCTCCAACGGTATTGCCATTTCAGGCGACTTGACCCAATCGGGGAATGCGATGTTGCTCATCAACCCACATACTTCTTTCTATTTTCGGGGCGAAGTGCACGTGGTGAGTGAGGAAGGTCTGAACGCCTACGGTGCCGTCACCTGGGGGCAGTTTTTTGTATATCAGGGATTCAATGAGAAAACAGGTTGGATGCATACATCGACCTATACCGATGTGATGGACGAGTTCAAGGAAACCATAGTGAAGAATGAGGGCAGACTTTTCTACAAGTATGGAGAGGAACTGCGCCCAGTGGATTCCAGTCAAGTGACCTTAACATATAAAGATGGGGACAGTTTGAAGGAGAAGACTTTTCCCGTGTACCGCACCCATCACGGCCCGATCACCCACCAAGTGGGGGGGCAATGGACCGCATCGGCAATGATGTGGGAGCCGGTAAAGGCTTTGGAGCAATCCTATATCCGTACCAAACAGGATGGGTATGATGGTTTTCGAAAAATGATGGACATCCGAACCAATTCATCGAACAACACGGTTTATGCCGATGCTGAGGGCAACATCGCCTATTTCCATGGAAACTTCATCCCGAAACGCGATACCATTTATGATTACAGGGAGCCTGTGGATGGCAGTGATCCCAAGACCGATTGGCAAGGACTTCACACGGTGGACGAGAACATTCTGGTGCTCAATCCCAAAAATGGATGGATACAGAACTGCAATTCGACCCCATACACTTCGGCCTTGGAATACAGCCCGAAGAAAGAGGATTACCCCAACTACATGTCCAGGGATGAAGAAAATTTTAGGGGCGTCCATGCCATTGGATTGTTGACAGAGCGTAGCGGTTATACCTTGGACAGCCTCATCCAATTGGCCCACGACCCTTATTTGCCCGCTTTTGAAGCGTTGATTCCTGGTCTGGTACGTGCGTATGATGCCCAACCAAGACCGGAACTGAAGGAGGCAGTGGAGGTTATGCGAAATTGGGACTTTGCCACTTCCAAGGAATCTGTGGCGATGACCTTGGCCCATTATTATGGAACGATGAGCTATTCCAAAGCAGTGCGGCCTGAAGGTCTTTCAGGTATGGAACTTGTGGAATATTGGGGCTCCGCTTCCCCAAATTTGGAAAAATTAGACCTGTTTCAAGAAACCTTAGATCGGTTGACAAATGACTTTGGCACTTGGAAAATGCCTTGGGGCGAAGTGAACCGTTACCAACGGCTGAACGGGGACATCCGTCAACCTTTTGACGATGCCAAGCCCAGTATTCCCATCGGTTTTGCCAGTGGTATGTGGGGGGCGTTGGCGGCCTATGGTGCACGGTACGACAACGGTACCAAAAAGATATATGGAACCCGCGGCAACAGTTTTGTGGCTGTGGTGGAATTCGGGGATAAGGTCAGGGCCAAGACGATACTTGCCGGAGGACAGAGTGGAGACCCTGATTCACCCCATTTCGATGATCAGGCACAACGCTATGCCGATATCGAATTTAAAGATGCGGCATATTATAAGGAAGATGTTTTGGAACGGGCCAAGCGGACGTACAGGCCTGGACAGTGATCATTCG
The DNA here is from genome assembly GCF_033441575.1 of Flagellimonas baculiformis. Taxonomy (NCBI): domain Bacteria; kingdom Pseudomonadati; phylum Bacteroidota; class Flavobacteriia; order Flavobacteriales; family Flavobacteriaceae; genus Flagellimonas; species Flagellimonas baculiformis. The sequence goes on along the minus strand of NZ_JAUZVW010000003.1, from coordinate 64,409 downwards.
TCTTCTTTGACAATGATCAAACTGGCTTTGGAACCGGTGGAAAGGTTCCATCGGTTGTTGTGGATGACCTCACCCTTGTCATCGGTCACTACCACTTGGGCCGTGTTCGGTCCGGATGATCCTTGGTTCAAGGCTTCGAACTCAACGCGGTTGAATCCTGGGGCCAAATCAAGATTGATGCCCTTGAACGAGCCAGATAACAACAGGTTGTACTCCACAACTTCTCCGTTCACATAGATTTTGATGCGGTCGCCATCCACATACTCGTGGTCCCTTGCCACGATGCCCACAAACTTGGCATTGGTCTTGAAATCACCCAGATATTGGTCGCCAAAATGCTCATTGCTTCCTTTTTCCTTTTTTTCCACAACCTTGGGGTCGATGACCATGTCGTGCCCTGCCTGGAGCAGTTCCCGATCGGGGAGCATTTGGATGCCAGGTTTTTCATTTTTGGAAGTAAGGTTCTCGTCCAAAACAGAAGGCATTCGGAGCGATGTCCCTTGATTGCTGGCCTTGATGTCGAGGTCGTTCTTCTCGCCAATTTTCAACGGACGCGTAGTGGGCAGATCACCCTGCGCGAACAAGGGAGCTGAGGAGAGTAGCATTCCCAGTAGAACAAAAAATAGCTTCTTCATGGCAAGATAGAACAATTTGGCACAAATAAAAGTAACAAATACCTTGCCATGAAGATGATAAATTGAAGTTAAATCGTTAACCTGCAATCTTTTTGCCCTTTTCTTTTTTTAACCCGAACAAGGGATGCAGCCAAGGAATCCTTAAAATGACAAGATCATAGATCAACCAACTGATGCCAAACGTGCCCACGATCAGCACGAATGCCTTTGGCAAAAGGCCCCAATCCAGATCCATGAGATAATAGGCAATGCCCACGGTCACGGTTTGGTGCAGGATATAGAAGGGATAGACGGCCCGGTTGGCATAGGCAAGACCCTTGCTGGGCCTATTCAGGTATTGGGAGGCGTAAGCGAACAACACCAAGATCCACGACCAAATGTTCACCACTTTCAACAGGGCTTCGGTAAAATGAATCACATAACCATCTTCAAAAAACAACCAGATGACCACTTGACCCGAAAAAGCCACTATGCCGATGACAAGTGCCTTGTGCTTCAAGTGGGTCAGACTTTCCCAGAATACGTTTCCGGTCGCGATCAGGACAAATCCATAGAAAAATAGGATGATATTGAAAATGATGGTGAACCAATCATCGATCAGGGCATGGGTCACTGGAAAAAAAGGCTCCACCAAGGCTTCTACAAAATAAAGTGGTATAACAAACAAATAGATTCTCAAGGGTTTCTGGAGCAGTCTTTTGACCCCATCGATGAACGTGGTGCTATGATTTCTCAAGTAAATAAATAGGGGCGAAAGCACCCAGGAGAACAATAAAAGGTAGGGCAAGAACCAGAGATGGTGCCAACTGAGGTTTCCTTCGGGATAGACCCCATCAAAAGCCATAGACGGATAATACTGAAGGTAGGAACCCGAAAAAGAGCCTTCCGCCAAGCGTTCAAAATAGACTTGGGGAGGGACAATGAGGAGCATACCCGCAACCAGAGGGATGCCCAGTCGGAGGAAACGTTCCCATGCAAATTTGCCCAAGGTCCTTTTGCCAAGGGCATAGTACGTGCCCATCCCGGAGATGGTGAAAAGTATGGGAAGCCTCCATTGGTTGAGGAACAGCATGGGCCAACGCAGCCAATCGTAGATTACATTGTTCTTCACATGCCAGCCCCAAGGGACAAAGAACATGCCCACGTGATAAAAAATGAGCAGCCCAAATACAATGACCCGTAACCAGTCCAGATCATAACGCCTAATTGTTTTTTCCATTTTGAAAAGTTTTGGCCAAAGATGGGGAGAGCGGTTATAAATAGCATGTACTTGGGTCGTTGCAAATGTCCTGAATTACAATTTGGGAGAAATTAGAGCGTTTTTTGCCCTTTTTTCTGCTTTACAAAGGCCGATGGCGATTGCCCCACATGTTTGTTGAAGGCACTGTAAAAAGCGGATTTGGACTTAAAACCTACCGTTTGTCCAATGGCCTCGACCGTTAGATGGGCAAAGTCATGGTCCACCAACCTACTTTTGGAAAGCACAATCCTTTTCTGGTTGATGTAGTCGTTAAAATTCATCCCTGTTTGTGAATTGATCAATCTGGACACGGTATTGGCATTGGTGCCCAGTTTTTCCGCCAGATTTTTCAGGGAGGCCTCTTGGTCCGAATAATAAGCGGTTTCGTTCAAGAATTGTTCGATGGATTCAAACTCGATGGAACTGCCTGCCAAGGTCTCATATTTGTCGGCAATCCATGATTTTTCGAAAAAGCGGGATTCCGAAAGAATGAAAAAAGAGGAAATGAATACCGTTAGTGTATGGGCCATACCAATATAATGGTCGCCGCCATCGTCATCAAAATTGAAAAAGATAAAGAACAGGGTCAGTGATAGGATCAAGGCAATCATCACCGTATTCTGCGAAAAAAGATACTTGTCCAGTTTGATGTTCTTGGCGGACATCCACCTGTTCTTTTTCGATTTCAGGACCAAATGGATAGAGCATATCAAGTATAAGGTACAACTCAATAGGACCAGCCACCTAAAACGGTCCTTTGTGATGTTGTACGAATAGTTCACCCCATCCGGAATGTCCAAAAACCCAAGGTTTTGGTAATAGGCCCCCATATAGGCATTGACTTTAACCTCTATGGGACTTAAGTAATAATAGGTCTGTGAGAGGGCATAGGCCAAGGGCAATAAAAAATGGAGCCAATGTTTTTTGAAGGTGACGGGTTTCCTTTCAAGCAGGGCATAAAGAAAGAAATACAGCGTGGGGAAGATAAGGAGTACCAAGGGCTCGGTGGAATCGTTCACCCACATTACGTTTTTTATAAGGCCCGTATAGCAGAGGTATAGGTCCAGGAACACGATAGATTGGACCAACAGCATCCACCCAAAAAATAGGATGGCGGACCTTCTTTTGGCCCTGATAAAAATGACCAAGGTCAGGAAAAGCCCTTGGACAATTCCAAGGAGCAGGATGTGGGACGCAAGGTTGTGGCGTATCGGGATCTGGTCAAGTAAGGCCTCGAGGCTGTTCATATCAAGGAGCTATATAGTCCGATAAATTTTCAGGTCCTTCCAACAGAACACGTACAATCTGTAGCGTACCGTCCGCTTTGGTGGCAATGTGCCATTTAATGAGGGAAATCTGACCGTTTTCAATCTCCAACCCTGTAATGCTCCGGGGGTGCACGCAGCTGCCATCATTGAAAAAGGGAATCTGTCCCGGTTCGGGGAACCGTGGTCGATGGGTATGGCCGGAAATAGTGAGCAGAAGGTTTTTTTTCAAGATCCAGCGTTTGATGCGCCTTTCGATACGGATGAGTTCCTTGTAGTTCTTCGCGGGGCTGGTGGGGTCCGCAATACCCACTACCTGGAGCGGTTTCCAAAGCACCCTTACCAAAAACCGACCGATGCGCCAGCACACGTAGTTCCACCAATCCGCTTGGTGGCCATGGGTGCAGAATATTTCTTGCCCCGTTTCCCGATGTTTGAGGATAAGGGCTTCATGATAGGTGATCCCTTCAAAAAGGGCCTTGTCAGACCCGTCAATGGGCTCAAAATAGTGGGAAAGGTGCTTTTTTACATAATTCTCATCCCGATAGACCATGTCGTGGTTGCCCCAAAGCATGTGCAACCGTTTTTCCAAATGGAACTGGCGTAGCAACTGGTACACATTTTTATGGGCCTCGATCAAGGCTTCAAAACTGATGTTTTCCCAAAGCTCGTCCCCGTCACCCAGTTCGCAATAGTGGAAACCTTCCCTATAATAATGGTTCAGGGCGTGGAAATAGATGTTCCTATTGTTCGCAAAATCATCCGCAAAACTGTTGTCCCCCCTGTGGCAATCACTGAAGAAGATGAACTTGGAAGTGTCGTCAAAAGGAATGGCCTTGGCATTATCATAGGCCCGGTCCAATCTTGTGGTGGATGACATGGAATAAATTTTACCAAATATCCTCAAAAATGGCAATTAATCCATAAAGAACGGCATTCAAGGAAATGCATTTTTTCTTTTTGTAACTTTATCGCCTCAACTTCGACTAACGCTTGTATGAAACAGGATCAAGGAATGGAAAGCCCTGTGATACAGTTGGTAAGTTTCAACAAATTGTTGGAGCATTACGATGAACAACTGAACAGTCCCAATGCGCACTTGGCCGAACGGGCCAAATATGTGTTGGACGCACAAGCCCCGTACCCCATATTGAGGGAAGGTTTCAGTGATCTTTCGCTTTTGGAAGAACACAAGGATGTGATCAAGATCATTCTGGAGGACACCTTTGCGCCCATACTCACCAACAATGAGATAAAGACGGCCACCACGGCCTTCGAGGATTTGGTGTTCAACTCTTCGGAGCGTTTTCAAAAATTGTTGAAAGAAGCAGGTGAGGGCTTTCAACCGCAGATCCACAACTTGCCCATGGAGTATAGCTACATCATGAAATGTAGTGTGATCCTCAAATTTCATTACGGATACAATCTCGACTTTAAGCGTCCCCTTTTCTATGACATTCCAGATGCCAACGGGGTAATGAACCGCTATCGCATCATGTACAATGCGGATTTTATGGAGATCCACCCCACCGAAAAGGCAAAGGAACTCACACAGGACGATGTGGATGAGCTTTTGGCGAGTTTTGACAACCTTGACCTGTGGAAGGAAAAAATCCCCCCGAACAGCTTTATTGCCAAAGGATTCATCATCTCCAATATGTTCGATGTGACCGCGGAGCATTCCATTTCGGAAATAAAATCCACCTTGATCGGGAGCAAGAAAAAGGATAACGAACCTTTCATGGATAGTTTTCAGAACACCTTCCGGTCTTTGTTCAGGTTGAAGGACATCAATGTAGGTTTTGCGGGATATGATTCCAATGCCAACAATTTTTTCAAGATCTATGGCAAGGGCATGGAGAGCTATATACTCAATGGGAAGGATCTTGAATCCTGCGATGTGATGCTCTGTGACAATTCCCATGGAAAATTGTTCAAGGAGGGCAAGTATTTTGCCATTTCCAATGTGGAAAAATACTTTGAGAAGTCTGCAGGGAGTGTACAGCCCTATAAAAACCTTATGGAACAAGGGATACGGAGTGCCATATTGGCCCCTATCTCTGTGAATGGCAATCTTTTGGGCGTATTGGAGCTCGTTTCGGGCAATGTGAATGAACTGAACAGCGTGAACGCCAATAAACTGGACGATGTGATGCCCTATATCATCTCGGCAGTGATGCGGACCATTGAAGAAGAGGAAAACCTGATCGATGCCGTGATCCAACATGAATGCACCACAGTGCATCCTTCGGTATATTGGAAGTTCCAAGAGGAGGCCAAGCGTTTCATGGCGGATGAACTGTCAGGCCACCAACCTGTTTTCAGGGAAATCGTCTTCAAGGACGTTTATCCGTTATATGGACAGATCGATATCAAGGATTCTTCCAAGGAAAGAAACCTGTCCATCCAAAGGGACCTGATGATCCAGCTTTCGGAGATCAACGAAATCCTGAAGGAGGCGATCAAGAAATATGGACTTCCCATTTATGAAGAGCTCATGTACCGGGTGGACAATTATCTGGAAGAGGTCAGGGAAGCCCTTTTTACCCATACCGAACAGGCCGTGTTCGATTTTGTGAAAGAAGAGATCGACCCCGTCTTCAAACACTTCAAGAAAGAGGACAAGCACCTCAAGGCACTCATTGGGGAATATGAGAAAAAGATAGATAGCACCACGGAGTCCTATTACGACCATCGTCGCAATTATGACGAAAGCGTGATGGAGGCCAACATGCAGTTGGCCGCCCATCTGGACAAAAAGCAAGAGGAGGCCCAGGCCATGTTTCCCCACTACTTTGAGCGTTACAAGACCGATGGGGTGGAGCACAACATGTACATTGGCAGTTCCATCGCAAGGGACCGCGTTTTTGACAAGTTGTATCTGAGCAACCTCAGGCTTTGGCAACTTCAGGTGATGTGCGAAATGGAGAACAAATACTACGCACTCAAATCCAAGTTGCCCGTGAAACTGGATGTGACCTCCCTTATTTTGGTGTACAGCACTTCCTTGGCCATACGTTTTCGCATGGACGAAAAACGTTTTGATGTGGATGGGACCTACAATGCGAGGTACGAGGTCATCAAAAAACGGATAGACAAGTCATACATCAAGGGTACCAATGAGCGTTTGACCCAAAAAGGCAAGCTTTCCATTGTCTATTCCCAGCGCAAGGACGAAAGGGAATATATGAGATACCTAGGCTTCTTGAAGGCCAAGGGCTATTTTACCAACAATATTGAGATTGTGGAGCTCGAAGGGCTCCAGGGCGTGACGGGTCTCAAGGCCATTCGGGCGGAGATACTCTACAAAAAGGACAAAAAATCCGAGCGCACCTACACCTATGACGATCTCATGGAAGAGTTGAAGTCATAGCCCTCAAAAGGTTATCCGATCGGGACCAAAAAAGCGAAAGGCAACGCCAAAAGCGATCACTGAGATGATCATGCCCACCATAAAAATGGTATAGGTGATCCGGAGAATCTTGTATTTTCTGTTCAGTACAAGTCCCAAATAATAAAGGTCTTTGGTGAGCGAGGAATATACATACTCCTTGTCCTTGATCAGTTCCTGCAATGCCCATTCATATTCCTTGAGTTCCATTTTATGGAAATTGCCGAAGAACAGCAGATTGACCCTTTTCTGTTCCACATCCTCCTTGGTGAACCTTCCACTGGTGATATTGGGCCTAGTGGCCAAAACGGACAATATCATGGAGGCCACGCTGAACAGGATCAGGACGAACGTAGGATAGATGAGGTAAGCGTTGGAAGGGCTGTCCAGTTTGGTGAGCAAATTGGCCAGGACCAAAGAGATGATGATGGCATTTACGGATAACAGGATGTTGGCCTTGGTGTCCGCAATGTCACTGAGTTTCAGGTGGTTTTTAAGGGTCACGCGGTAAAGCGTCTGTATGCTCCGATCTGGGCTTTCATTTTTGTACTTCGCCTTCAACGCCTCCTTCTTGGCGATGTTTTTTTCGGTTTTCTTTTCTTTGAGCAGCTGTTTTAAGTTCCGTTCCTTGCCTTCCTCCCAATTTTCTTTGGCATAGTCGGTGTAAAAACTGTGGTGGTTTCGGAACATCTGGATGTTCTTGTCCCTCCAGTCCTTTGAGGAAAAATCGGCAATGCCGAGCAGTTTGAGCTCCTCCTTCAAATAATCCGTGGTTTCCCAGTAACTGCTTTGCGCAAAGTGGGAAGTGTCTGCATCCTTGATGATCTCTTCCGATAAATTCTGCGGTTCATGCCCCATTTTCGTGGCCATGATGAGTTCGCATACTTGGGTTATGTCCGCGGCATCATATCCATTTTCCTCCAGAAAGGAAGTGGCCATTTTGCAGCCCGCCTCTTCATGGTTTTCCCTGTCTTCAACATAGCCGATATCATGGAGCCAAGCGGCCAATAATATCCTCTCATTTTCATCCTCGCCCAAACGATAGAAGTTGAGCAATTCTTTAGTACTTTTAACAACACGTTGGGTATGTCGAAGGTTGTGGTATAAAAACCTGGGATCCAGTTTTTCCGTGAGAAGTTTTGATGCAAAGCGTTCAGTTTTTTCAACAATTTCCGACATAACCGTATGTTTCAATTATCCAAAGTACAAAATTTTGGAATCAACCTCATGTGGATATGGTTAAACATTACTTACTCTTCCTTCTGATTGCTTTGGTATGCGGTTGCGCTACGTATGAAGCCAAATACGCAGCACCTTTTTCCGGCAAGGAGACCTCCGACCATAAGGAATTGGAGCACACTTTTTATTTGATCGGGGATGCCGGGCAATCCCCCATGGGAGAGCTCAATCCTACCTTGAAAAGGTTTAAGTCTGTTCTGGAAAGGGCCAACGAAAACAGTACCGTTATTTTCTTGGGAGACAATATTTATCCGGCAGGATTTGTGGACGAAAAAGATGACCCCGTAGGAAACGAACGATCCAAGCACTATTTGGATGCCCAATTACAAACACTTGAATCGTTCAAAGGGAACGCCATTTTTATTCCGGGCAACCATGACTGGTACAGCAAAGGTCTGGAAGGTCTGGAGCGGGAAGAAAAATACATTCAGGAGGCATTGGACAACAAGGAAGTGTTCCAGCCCCAAAATGGGTGCCCCATGGAAAAGATGGCCATCAGCGACAAGGTCATGGTCATTGCCATCGACACGGAGTGGTACCTGACCAATTGGGACAAACATCCCACCATGAACGATAAATGCGAGATCAAGGACAGGGGTCGGTTTTTTGAGGAACTGGAAAGCGAGATCAAGAAAAATTTGGACAAAACGGTGATCATTGCCCTGCACCACCCCATGTTCACCTATGGTTCGCATGGAGGGCAGTTTTCCTTTGAACAGCACCTTTATCCCAGTGGGGGCAAGGTACCCCTTCCCGTTTTTGGGACTGTGGCCAATTTTTTGCGGAAAACCTCCGGTGCCTCGGTGGAAGATTTGTCCAATAAAAAATACAACGAACTGAAAAAGAGGATACTGACCATGTCCCAGTTTTCCGAAAAGGTGATTTTTGTGTCCGGGCACGAACATACCCTCCAATACATAGAGGAATATGGCAAGCCACAGATTGTGAGTGGTTCCGGGGCCAAGACGGGCGCCACCCGACTGCTGAACGGAAGTAAGTTTTCAACAGGGAAAAATGGGTACGCCATCCTTAAAGTGTACAAAGATGGTTCGTCCGCTGTCGACTTTTATGGGGCGGATGATGTTTCGGAGGAACTGCTCTTCCACACCGAGGTGCTTCCCAAAGACAAGTCCACGGCAATGACCGGACTTTCCAAAAAATTTCCGCCCTATGTGGAAGCTTCGGTCTATACCGAAGAGGAAGTGGACAAAAGCGGGTTCCACAAATGGCTTTGGGGCGAACGCTACAGAAAATACTACGCCACAAAGGTCAAGGCGCCCACTGTGGATCTGGATACCCTTTTCGGGGGATTGAAGGTGGTGCGCAAAGGGGGCGGCAACCAGTCCAGTTCCCTTCGTTTGGAAGATGAAAAAGGAAAGCAATATGTGATGCGGGACTTAAGAAAGAGTGCCGAGCGATATCTGCAGGCCATGGCCTTCCAAGATCAGTACATCATAGGCCAGTTTGAGGATACCTTTACCGAAGAATTGCTGTTGGACCTTTATACGGGAGCACACCCCTATGCGCCCTTTGCCATGGGCAAACTCTCTGATGCCGTCGGTCTCTATCACACCAATCCTACCTTATATTATGTGCCCAAACAATCCGTTTTGGGCGATTTCAATTCGGAGTTTGGGGATGGACTCTACATGATCGAGGAACACGTTTCCGATGAGCACGACGACCTTGAAAGTTTTGGACGGACCAAGAAAATTGAAAGCACCTACGACCTTATCGATAAGCTACGGGAGGATGAAAAATACAGCATTGACCAAAAGGAATATGCCAAGGCACGCTTGTTCGACATCCTTGTCGGGGATTGGGACCGTCATGTGGACCAATGGCGATGGGCCGAGTTTGAGACCGAAGATGGAGATAAGGTGTTCAAGCCCATACCTAGGGACAGGGACCAAGTTTTTTCCCGATGGGGCGATGGGTTGATCATGAATTTTGGTTCGAGGGCGGTACCGGCACTCCGCATTTTTGAAGGCTTCCATGAAGAGATCCGGAGCGTGAAGGGCTTCACATCATCACCACGGACCTTTGCCCTTGATATGGCCCTGCTATCGGAAACATCGATAGACGTCTGGGTCGAGCAGGCCAAGTTTATCCAAGAGCATATTGACGAAGCGGTAATCGATGAGGCCTTTTTGGATTTTCCGGAGGAAGTAAGGGATGAAACCCTTGCCGAGATCAAGGAAATCCTATTGGCAAGAAAAGAGAACCTCGTGGAAACGGCAAAGGAATATTTTTCCGTGTTGAACAAATACAGCGTGGTGGCCGGCACGGACAAGGACGACCACTTCAAGGTGGTTTCCCTGCCAGATGGAAAAGTGGAAGTATGGGGCCATCGAATCAAAGGAGGCGAGATCAAGGACCCGTTTTTTCATAAAGTGTACGACCCTTCGTACACCAAGGAGATTTGGATCTACGGGTTGGATGATGATGATGTTTTTGAAGTGGATACAGAATCTTCCAAAATAAAGGTGCGTATGGTCGGCGGACAGAACAATGATGTGTACCAAATCTCTGAAAAATCAAAAAAAGCGTTCGTCTATGATTCCAAGGCCAAGAAGAACACTTATGATGAAGCCTACGGGGGAAACATCAACCGCTTGGACGATTACGATACCAACACCTACGAGTTCCTCAAGATAAAGGCCAGCAACAACCAAATACTACCGACCATTGGTTTCAATCCGGATGATGGGCTGCGTATCGGGCTGACGGACACCTATACGTTCAATGGGTTCAGGAAGAACCCGTTCACCCAACAGCACACGTTCAATGCCGCCTATTATTTTGCCACCAAAGGATATGATGTGGGGTACAAGGGAGAATTTGCGCATGTTTTTAACCATGTCAACCTGGAGTTGAACGCCAGGTTCACCAGTCCCAACTTCACGCTCAACTTTTTTGGTTTTGGAAATGAGACCGCGAACAATGATGATGACGAACCTTTGGGCCTGGATTATAACCGGGTGCGTCTGCGGACGTTGAGGTTCACACCATCTTTGGTTTGGAGGGGCTATCTGGGTTCCAAGGTGCGGGCCGGGATTTCCTATGAAAGCATTGAGGTGGAAGAGACGGAGAACAGGTTCATCAACGAGTTCTATGTTGAAAACGGTGAGGAAAACCATAAAAGCTTTTTGGGAGTGGAAGGTGAATACAGCTACTCCAACACGGACAATGAGGCTTTCCCGACCCTTGGCATGGCATTCACACTGCTCGGCGGCTACAAGACCAATGTGGAAGAGCAGGGCAGGTCCTTTGGGTTCATCGTGCCCAGCCTGTCCATAGATCATAGGTTGGTCCCAAGCGGAAGACTTGTTTTGGCCACCAAACTGAAAGGCCATTTCAACATTGGCGATGATTTTGAATTTTACCAAGGGGCAAGCATTGGGGGCAACGATGGATTACGGGGCTATAGGTTCCAACGCTTCACGGGAAAAACCGCTTTTTACCAAAGCTCGGACCTGCGGTACAGTTTCAGGGCCAGACCCACAGGGATTTTGCCTGTCACCCCGGGAATCTATGGCGGATTCGATTATGGTCGGATTTGGTTTCCAGGCGATGTGTCCCAAAAATGGCACAATTCCTACGGAGGCGGATTTTTTCTGAACGGCGCGGATATTTTGACGGCAAATGCAGGCCTCTTCCAAAGTGCGGATGGGCTCAGGTTTGCTTTCGGGCTCGGATTCGGGTTTTAATCCAGCTTGAATTGATAAAGGCTCCGTCCACCATACTTGTTCTGTTCATCGGCGATCAAGAGGGTCTTGTTGTCCAAAAAACAGATGGACTCAATCTGGGTTTGGCAGTTCAAGTCGATGGTCTGAATGGATGCCTTGGAAAAATCGGAAAGCTCAAAATCCGTCAATAGGAACACAAGGCCATAGCTGAGTAGTGCAATCGTCTTCTTATCGGGGGAAATGTCCGCTCCTGTCACCGAACAACGGTCTTGATCTCCGCACAGGAACAGGGAACCTAAAGGTTCCGCGGTATGTTCACCCTCGGTGTCCGGAACCCTGTAAATCAATGTTTTTCCGGAATAGGGGCGTGTCCTGTTTTTGGTAAAGATGTACAGATGGCCGTCCAAGTGAAAAAAACCTTCCGTATCAAAATAGAGACTGTCCTTTTCGGGAGGGAAGTTTTTCTGATCGGGATAGTGGAACGAAATCTTTTTGGCATTCGGTTTTTTCTTGTCCAATTCGGATTGGGGCACTTTGTATATGGTCAGGTTTTTGCGCTCATTGGCATTGTTCCCAAAATCCCCGATATATAGGTTGCCATCGTTGTCAAATGCCAAATCTTCCCAATCTTGGTTTTTGGCATGATCGATTTTGAGGGATTGGACCAACTTTGCCTTCGCATCGACCTGATAGATCTTGTCCTCATTTCCACTGTCCTGGATTACCCAAATGGCCCCGGCAGGTGAAGTCTCGATGCCCGAAACTTCTTTGAGTTTGGAGGAAAACTTGCCCACGGGGTCCAATTTTCCATAATAGGTTTGTTGGGCACAAGCTTGTGCATAGATCAACACTAGAATCAGTGCAATTTTTTTCACTTGGATTCTTTTAGGGGCAGATAGACCTCGGTTTTCCAATTCAACTCGTTACCCCCCATGTTCGGGTTATTGTAGAACACTTCTATAGGGTTGTTCTCCACTGCGATATTGTTTTTTTTGGCATAATCCTGTAGCGCGTACCATGCCCTGTCCGAAGTGATGTAGTTGCCATTGTATATGGCTTTCAAAGATCTTTTGCTGAAAATACGCTTGTACTCGATATCAGGATGGTTGGGCAATTTTTCGGACCGTACTATGGGATAGCAGAAATTATAGTCCAGCATATTGGCCTTGATGTCCCAATTCTCCACTTCCACAAAAGGGAGACCATTCAGCGTAACCCCGTTGTCCACCAAAAAGGAATTCAGCAGGGAATAATTGGCCATCATACCCCTTGCCTTGTCTTCTGGAGAAGTGTTGAGGGCAACACAGGCACAAAAAGAGGAAAAAAGCTCTGCTTCCCCCACGATTGATACCTTAAAATCCTTCAAATGGTCGTTCAAAAAACCATTGAAATCCAAAAGTGTCTTTCGGGACCCTTTTTCAAAATCCGTGTCCGAAAAGGGTACTGAAACCTTATTTTTCAAGGTGTGTTCCGGATCTTTGATGTTGACTTTTACCTGGCTCAAAGAATCATGGATACGGGTAATGTTCCATTCATAGACGTGAACGGAATCGTTCACTACAATGGTCTGTTCAAAATGGCTAGGACTTTCAAATTGAAGGGGAACAACACTGTCAAAACCCATGTTCCATGCCTTTACGGTCTCATAGATGGTGCCAGGGATAGCTTTTGCCTTAAAACTGACCTGATAATCTTGGGGCTTGATGAACAGATACCACAAGAGCAGAACCAATAGGAGTATTGGAATGGATATAAAAACCTTCTTCATAATTCATCCGTAAAAATAGGAAATTAGCCCTTGGTCATGTCCAGTTTGTCCACAATAAATTTCCCAAGGTCACGTCCCTGCTTGATCCCCACCTCAATGGCAGCGCGGTAGTGTATGCCACCGTACATCCTGCTGATGGCGGCCTCATCCGCAGCTTGGTTGAACGAGGTGAATGAACGGACGGGAAGCCCATAGGGTGTCTCCGTATCGTCGTCAAAGGAGAAACCGTCCCCAAAAATGCTCGTAAGAACGGTGGATGCTGCGCCTGACACCACACTGTGCCCACTGGTATATTCCGGGAATGGGGGTGTTTGCAGAACGGGTGTCCAGCTATCGTCAATATATTCGTTGATTACGGTCTCGGGTCGTATGAGGTTGCTTCGGTACTTTTCGTCCCAACAGCTGATGAACCCATCCGCAATGGCAATGGAAGTCTTGGTGTAGGCAAAAACGGTTCTTGCAAAATCCGTATCGGCCTTCCTGCAGGCAATCTTGGTGATACCGATCCAGTGCGCGCCTGGAGTGATTTTTTTAGTGGCGAACATTAAATGCCCACGGGTCACTGAAACATAGGGATTACAGTCCCAAAATTTGGCAATGGCCACCTCTTCGGAAGCATCGCCTTTGGCGGTCATCTCATTTCTGACTTCATAAACCTCCATCAATTCTTTGTAAAAATCGGAGTCTTTTTCCATGGAAAAAACCGGTGGTGGTATAGGCTTGAACTGTGCCGCTGAATCAATGGCAAAAGGCCTGATTTTGGCCCAATGCGGTTCAAGGCCGTTCATATAGGCAGGTGGGGTGGGTTGCCACCGCGAAGGATCGTCGGAATTGACCGAAAACTTGGGCATGGTACGAGTTTCCTTGTAGTTGTCCTTGCCCATCCAAGCAGCGATAAAATCCGCCACTTCCATCCCATAGTCCTTGGAAGCGTTGAACATGGTCTCGTTCTTTGCTGTCCAAAGGGTATAAAGGCTGTCCCTGAAATTGGAGACCCTTTCCTCGGAGAAGATAAGTCTTCGGCTCAAATCGATATGGGCCACCAATGCGGCCACTTCAAAATTTACATTTTCCGTATCCTTGGGGGCCGGGATGTCGCCCAAACCGGTCAATTGACCCGAAAGCGATTTGTACTTGTCGCCCTTCTTCGCAATGATCTCATAAGCTGCGATGTTGGGATAGGCAAAAATCCTACTGGCCACCGGAGGGGAAAAGATATCGTGTATCATGACCTCGACCACCTTGTCCACAGATTTGTGAAAATCCTCCGAAGTGACCACAATGGGTTCTTCCTTTTTTTGGCAGGCTGATAGCGCCAAAAATACTACCGCTATTAAACTCAATCTTAATTTCATGACCTTTTGGTTATTTTTTGAATGTATAGACTTGTACTTTATCATTGTTGAACACGGCCAACAGATATTTTTGACTGTTCAGTTCCAAGGTTTGTAGGTGCCGCAACGATTTTTTGGTGAAATCGAGACCCAGTTCGGCCCCTAAGATAACCGTTTCGTCATTTTTGATCAGGGCCCCGGAAAAGGAGTCCAAACGGCCATGGTACGGTTTTACCCCAAAGAAATTGCCCCCGCAAAGCGCTTCTTGGGAACCGTCACCATCAAAATCATCCACCAAAAATGCCGTAATGGGAGAAACCTGTAACTCGTTTTGGAAAGGGACGAAGACAAATTTGCCGCCATCGTTCCTCAAATAGCCCGATTTTAGGGTGTTGACCTCCAAAACCGCGGATTTTTTCAGGACATCCTCTCCGAAAATCTCTTCCATGGTCTTTCCGGCAAAGGATTTATAGCTGGTGTATTTTTTACGGAGATAGACCAATTGTGCCGTTAGGCCGTCCATAGACTCCAACGGATAGTATTTGCCATTTTTTTCCATGGCTGTCACGGTCTCGGTCTGTCCATTGTCATCAAAATCATCAAAATAGAGTTTCATGGGGAATTCCTTGGAAGCCTTGAATTTGGAATTGGTGCCCCAATTCCCCAGCAGATAGTCCAAATCTCCATCCCCATCCATATCAAAAGCCGTAATGCTCTGCCATAGGCCTTTGAGGTCCAACGCAGCTACTTCCGTGAAGGTGCCATTTTCATTTTTCAAGAACTTGGGCGACATCCATTCCCCTACCACTATGAGGTCCGTTGAGCCATCACCATCAAAATCGCTCCAAATGGCATCGGTGACCATTCCTTTGGAATGTTTGGCAAAGCTATCGACCAATTGAAACTGGCCTTGGTTGTTTTCCAGCAGATAGGATGTAGCAGGTGCCCCAAATTGAGCCGTCAATGTATGTCCGCCCACAAAGACATCCATGTCCCCGTCCCCGTCATAATCGAAAGGTCTTACCACGGATGAATTCTGGAAGATTTCAGGTAGTTGGATGCTGGTAAATGACGAATCTGTCTGAATGTAACAGGCATCCAACAGGGCATCGGACTCCCCGAAGAAATCACCGCCCCCCGAAGTGACAAAAAGGTCGTTCTTGCCATCATTGTTAAAATCCGCTATGGTCGCGGATATGTTTTCCCTGATGGAATCTTTTTGGATGCTATCGAACCGTTGGGCCACAAATACACTGTCTTGCTGGACATAGACTTGCGCAGGGAAAAATTTGGATCCACCAAAGAAGACGTCTGTTTTTCCATCATTGTTCAAATCGCCCTGTGCCAAGGCGGGACCTCTGTCCGAAACTTGATAGGGGATGAGTTTTTCGCGGTTGAAGTCGGTATAATTGTCCTCAACATGGGTGTAATCCAAGCCCAAATTGCCCTCTACCGGAGTGAATATGGATTTTGTGGGCCTGTGCAATGTGCCGTAATCGAACGGCTTGGTGTTTTCCGGTTTCAGGGTCAGGGTCTGGTTTACCGAAACATTTTTCAGGACTTGATAGGTCCTGTCCGGCCATATGATTTTTAGGGAATCCACTTTTTGGGCATTTCCGTACCCAAAATGTACCATAGGTTCAGATGAAGCCTGAAAACCACGGGTGGGAAAAAGCTCCTTGAACTGAAGGTTCCCGTTGTGATAGGAATATACCTTGGTGCCGATGCCGAAGCTGTTTTTTGGAGTAAAATTGAACTTGACCTTGAGGTAGTTGGATTTCTTGTCCACTTTATTGATGTAAAGTGATGCAGGTTGGTCTATGTTGTTGGTCACCAGGTCCATATCCCCATCCCCATCCAGATCGCCCATGGCCGTGGCCCCAGAAATCAAGGTGTCCTTGGTGATCCAATCCCCGGATGTGTCTTGGAACATGAGATCCTTGCCTCCTTTGAAGGTGTAGTTGTGCACATTTCCCGAGGGCATAAGGTCCAATGCCTTTTCATCCACCAATTTGGTATTGTCCAGTTTTTTCTGGATCTCATTACTGGAAGCGAATTTGATAAAATCGAGATCATTAGGCCTTTTGGGAATGCCGTTGGAGATGAACACATCTTGGTGGCCGTCTTGGTCATAATCCCCAAAAAGGGCGCTCCAGCTCCAATCGGTGGCGGCAATGCCACTCATAAGGGCCGTTTCCGTAAAATTCCCGTCGGGTTGGTTCACATAGAGCATGTTCCGTGTAAACTGATAGTGGTAGCCAAAACGGTCCACCCTCATTTTTTGGGTCTGGATGTTATCGTCCCCCTCCGATGACTTTAGGGCAACTTCATCTTCTGGCAACATGTCGAGGGATAAAAAATCGGGCCTGCCATCGTTGTTGATGTCGGCCACATCGTTCCCCATGGAGAACCTGCTGGTGTGCCCGAAATATTTCCGGAGACTTTCCGTGAAGGTGCCATCGCCATTGTTCAGATAGTAATAGTCGTCCTCATGGAAATCGTTACCCACGTAGATGTCGGGATAACCGTCCTGGTTGAAATCGGCTATGGCCAAGCCAAGACCGTACCCGTTCACCCCGCCATAGATGCCCGCTTCCTCACTCACATCCTTGAACTTTCCATTGTCGTTGCGCAACAGTTTGTCGCCGGTCTCGTAGCGTCTTTCAAAACGCAGGTCGAACTTTCCAAAGGAATTTTGTGTGTGGACGGCGTGGTTCAGGAGGTAGAGGTCTAGGTCACCATCCAGGTCATAATCAAAAAAAGCGGCGTTGGAACTGTAGGAATCAAAATCCAGACCATATTGCGCAGCGCTTTCTGTAAAGGTGTTGTCGCCATCGTTGATGTATAGCTCATTGTATCCGTTGAAGCCATTGATGCCCACCACGGCACATACGTAAATGTCCAAAAGCCCATCACCGTTCACATCTGCCATGGTGGTCCCTGTGTTCCATGTGCTGTTCCCTTCAATCCCTGCGGTTGCCGAAATGTCCTCAAACTCCAAATTGCCCTTGTTCAGGTACAGTTTGTTCTTGACCTGGTTCCCGGTAAAGAAAATATCGGGAAGCCCATCGTTGTTGATGTCGCCGATGGAAACGCCTCCACCGTTATAGAAATACAGGTAGTCCAATATGCTCAGCTCATCCGTGGGGGTGAGTGTATTGGTAAAGGTGATCCCCGTTTCCCGAGGGTCCGGATTTTTGAATAGACTCCCTTCTTTTTGGCAGGACACAAAAAGTACAGCAAATACCAGTGCGATGCGAAACCTAATCATTGATGGCAAAAATCTTGGGTGTGTTGTTGTTGATGGCCGCTATGACGAAAACCTTGCCATTTTTATCCTTGAACTGTTGGAGATACTTGACCTCGTCGCGAACCTTGAAGCCACTGGTATCAAAATCCTGCCATTCAAAACCGAGTTTGCCGTCGCCCAACAAGAGGTTGCCGTAGCCTGCATCCAATCTGGAGAATTGCGGTTTAAACTCGAAGTTGTTCCCGGCCATGATCAGGTCGAGGTTACCGTCCTTGTTCACATCCATGCAGGTGATGTCACAAATGCAGGAGAGCTGTACCCTGGGCGGAAGGTTTTTGATGGTGAACTTTCCACCGCCCTCATTGATGGCAATGACGGATGCGGAGGTCTCCGCTTTTTTCACAATGGATTTGTCCAATACGTCCTTTGGAAAAAGCTCGTGTATAGTTCTGCCTGCATAGTCAGAGGCCTTGAGGTTCTGTTTCTTGAGTGCGGGCAGTTGTTCGGTAAGTTCCCTCTTTTGATGAATGGGATAGTCCTTTCCATCCTTTTGGAGGGTCGTGATCTGCTCTATGGTGCCATTGTTGTCATAATCATTGATCCACATTTTCATGGGGGTCTCGTGGGTGGGCTTGTAGTGGAGGTTGAGCCCTTGGTTGCCCAATATCAGGTCCAAATCGCCATCATTATCGAGGTCAGCTGCCTCTACAGTGTTCCACCATCCATAAAGGCTATCCAAAGAACTTGACATTTTTACCAGCCTTCTGCCCGTATTCTTATAAATTTTTGGTGTGTCCCATTCGGACGTGACGATAAGGTCTTTTTTGGAATCCCCATCAACATCCGCCCACTTGGAGTCGGTGACCATACCGGCATCCTTGAGGTCGTAGCCCAATCGTTCCGTAACATTCGTGAACGTTCCGTCCCCCATATTTTCAAGCAGCAGGTGATCTGGTGAGATGCCATATACGCCCACTACGCTTCGCGACCCAATGAAGAGGTCCATATCCCCGTCGTTGTCAAAATCATAAGGGGAGATGGTTGAAATATTTTTGAAGGTGGAGGGCAGTTCGCTTTGCGGTTTGGTGAAATTACCTTTTCCATCGTTCAGGTAGAGTCGTGCTCTATAACTACGTTGCATACCCACATTGTTGCCGCCAGAGCCTACAATAAGGTCCAGGTCACCGTCGCCATCGGCATCGAAAAAGGCTGCGGCCACATCTTCAAAATCCCTATCGTTTTCAAAGACAGGTGATTTTTTCTGGGAAACTTTTCCATTGCCCGTGTGCAGGTATATGGTGCCGGCCTGGCCTTGTGCCCCGCCGATAAAGAAATCTTCGTGGCCATCACCATTGATGTCTGCCACTGCAAGTGAAGGGCCTTCTTGTGAAAGTTTTTGGTAGATAAGCCCCTCATAGTCAAAATCGTTGTAGGCATCTTCTTTGTGGTTGGCCATCATTTTGTTGTCCAGCTCGCTCAAAAAGGATTTTATCGGTTCTTTTTTAGGCACTTTGTAGGTCTCCGTTGCATCGGCGTGGGTGAAGGTCAACACTTGGTTGGCCTTGACGTTTTCCAATTTTTGGGTGCGATCGTCCGGCCAAACGATACGGATGGAGTCCAAAGCTTCTGATTTCCCCAAGCCAATGGTCATACCGTATTCCATGGAGGATTGGAAACCACGTGAAGGTATCAATTCTTGGTTGATGATGTGCCCGTCAAAATAGAATTTGGCCAAGGTACCGACAGCAAAAGGGTTTTTTTCAGATCCTTTGAACTTCAATTGGATAAAGTTGTTGTCCAACTGAGCTTCGGAATTATTTCGGTATATATAGGCCTCCGTATTCACATTGTTGATGACCAGATCCAGGTCGCCATCGTTGTCCAAATCGCCATAAGCGGCCCCGTTGGAGCGGGAGGGAAGGTCAAATCCCCACTCCTTATTGGCATTTTTGAAGGTAATATCACCATTGTTCTTGTACGCATAATTGGGTTGTGGCTTGATGGGCATTTTGCTGATGATGGAGTCTATGGATTCCTTTTTTCCCGTGAGGGCCATTTTCTGCACGATCTCGTTGGCAAAGAAATCCACAAAATCCAAATCGGTAAGGTCGTGGTTGATGCCGTTCGTCACAAAAATGTCCTTAAGGCCGTCATTGTCCATGTCGAACATGAGTCCTGCCCAGCTCCAATCCGTTGCATCTATGCCACTGTAGTAGGCGACTTCGGAAAAAGTGCCGTTACCATTGTTCAATTGCAGGGTGTTCTGGATGTACTGTTGGTAAAAATCCTTACTCTGCTTAAGGTCAAAAACATTGAACCCCTCAAATTCCATTACGGATTTCACCCTTTCTTCCTCTTCGGGCAACATGTCGGTGATGAAGATGTCGTTGTGTCCATCATTGTTGATGTCGGCAATGTCAATGCCCATAGCGGAAAGGCTGAGGTGCGAGGTCCATTCCTTGATCTCTTCCTTGAAGGTGCCATCTTTTTGGTTGATGTAGAGATAATCCCTTTCGTAAAAATCATTGGACACATAGATGTCAGGGTACAGGTCTCCGTTAAAATCGGTGACCAGGACACCCAATCCAAATCCGATGAGGCTTCCGTAAATCCCGGCTTCTTCGCTGACATCCACAAATTTTCCATTGTCGTTCCGAAGGAGCATATCTCCCACGCCTTTAAAAATATCAGGGACCCCTTCCCAATCTTGTGCACGAACCTGGCGCTGCTCGGCATAGCCAAGACTGCTCACAGGAATGTTGCTGTTGTTCAGGATATAAGCATCCAGGTCGCCATCCTTGTCATAATCGAAAAAGGAAGCATGGGTGGTAAACCCGGTTTTGGCGAGGTTGTATTCGTTCGCTTTTTCGGTAAAGGTGAGGTCGCCGTTGTTGATGTATAGGTCATTATCGTGGTTGTTGCCTTCCATGTTCCCCGCATTACACACATAGATGTCCAGAAGGCCATCTTGGTTCACGTCCACCATCACCACGCCCGTGGACCATGGCTTGTTTCCGCCCACGCCCGCACTTTCGGAAATATCCTCGAACTGGAAATTGCCTTTGTTCAGGTAGAGCTTGTTCGGGACCATGTTCCCGGTGAGGTAAATATCCTGGAGACCATCATTGTTGATGTCGCCAATGGCCACGCCCCCTCCGTTGTAAAAATTCCTGTATTTGAAAATGTTGAAATTCTTCTGGTTTTCAACCGAATTGACAAAGGTTATGCCCGTATCTTCGGAAGGCAACAATGTGAAAAGTGTCTCCCCTTTTTCTTCCACTTTCGATTGTTCGCTTTCATGGTTCTTGCATGCAGTGCCGAGAATCAAAAGAAGGGGTACGGCGGCGTATTTTAGTTTCATTTGATATTCTCTTTTATCACGGGATGTGGTGTCTTTATAGTTTTAGGGCCACTCTCATTATATCGTTTTTGTGAACTGTGGCTGTGTCAACAGATTTGTTTCGGTATTAGCTTAACTATATGCAGAAACAGGTGCCCAAACAAAACTCCTAATCTACCAAGTTGGGCAATTATCTCAAAATATTCTCAGGGCATTAATATTTTGTTAATCGTTTATTTGTTGTTTTTTCATTCATTGACACATATGTTCCTATGTAAGAATATAGGCTGTTTACCATTGATCAAAAATAAATGCCGCCCACATAGGGGCGGCATATAAACAACTTAAACTTTTTCCTATTTAGTAGCCTGGGTTCTGTACCAAATTTGGATTGGACAGCAAGGCAGTTGCAGGAATTGGGAACAGGTTTACATTCGGATCTCCACTAACTTCCTTAAGGCCCCAAGGAGCTGTGAACTGACCAAATCGGATCAAATCGTTCCTTCTCCAAAACTCTATGTACAGTTCACGTGCCCTTTCGTCCAATAGGGTTTCTTCCGTTACACTAGGAAGCGGGTCTGTGTCTGCTCTTTTGGCACGAAGCTCATTCACCATTGCGGTTGGGTCATCGCCCATACGCATCATGGCCTCGGCCTTCATCAAATGCGCATCTGAATACCTGAAGAGAATTTGATGTTGTCTGAAAGAATTCACATTGTCTTCTTCTGTGGGATCGTATGGGTGATATTTAATTACCCTGATACCTTCTGTCTCGCCATTACCTACCAATGAAGGTATTTCCTTCTTCAATACCAACGGCTGTCCTTGCCTGTTCTCAAGAGGGGTTCCATCCTCATTGTACTGAAGCCCGATCAAGAAACCATAACCAATTCCTAAATTCAGGTTGGTCGCAGTGGCGGCATCAGGAACAAAACCTCTACGCTCTTCTTGACCATCGCCTACATAATTGGTCTCTGGATCTCCTTCAAACAGATCGTAAAATTCTGCAAGTGTGGAAAAGCCGTTCCAACCTCCACCAGTATTGTCTGGGGCATTCTGATTGTAGTGCATACTGTTCCATATCCTTGCTCCGATATCACTTCGTAAAAAGAGTATGGTCTCAGAATCATCTGTGGGCTCAAAAATTTGGAAATAACCCTCTTGTATGTCAAATCCACTAGCATTGATTTCGTCCACTAGGTCCACAACCTTTTGCATATCTGCGGCCTCTGCTGTACCCGTGCCTTTATAGATATGGGCATTTAAATACATTTTTGCCAATAGGAATTTTGCTGCTTCTACGGAAGCGGTTCCCACATTGGCCACTCCTGGTGTAACTGAGGATAAACCATCCACAGCGTCGTTCAAATCTGTTTCTATGAAGCTGAAAGCCTCACTTCTTGAAAGCACTGTAGGATTGATTTCGGGCCCTTCATCCACCCCCCTAAAGGGAACAGAACCGTAAAGATCCATCAAGAAGAACATGTTGAATGCTCTAAGGAACTTCGCCTGTGCCACTGTACTGGTACTGGCACTTGTCGTTTCAATAATTTCAGATGCCCTAAAAATGTTTTGGTTCAAATTGTTCCAAGCATTTTTTACAAACTGGTGGTCGGGGGTCCATGTGTGTGTATGCAATTGTCTCCATACTCCATTGTCGCCCCAATCGGTTCCTCTTGTCGGAATCAATAGTTCGTCAGAAGTCACCTCAGATAGGGCGTACATGTTTTCCTGCGTTGCAAAATCCCCACCTACCTTGTTGTACAAATCATTCAAGGCTGATTCTGGGTTGGTGACGCCTGTAAATCCACCGCCACCAGATCCTTCACTGATAATTGAGTCAGTTTCCTCAATCTCCAAATCGGTACAAGAGAGGGTAAACCCTATTATGAATAGTGAAGCAAAAACAATTTTTTTATATGTTTCTAGTTTCATGCTAATTTTTTTAAAAAGTTACACTAAAGCCAAACGTATATGTTCTGGGCCTTGGGAATGCCGAGTAGTCGATACCGGCAATGGGAAGACCGTTCAATAGGTCTCCTGTGGCAGGCGTAACACTT
The DNA here is from genome assembly GCF_033441575.1 of Flagellimonas baculiformis. Lineage (NCBI taxonomy): Bacteria > Pseudomonadati > Bacteroidota > Flavobacteriia > Flavobacteriales > Flavobacteriaceae > Flagellimonas > Flagellimonas baculiformis. The sequence goes on along the minus strand of NZ_JAUZVW010000003.1, from coordinate 41,198 downwards.
ACCTCGGGGTCCAATCCACTGTAATCAGTGATCACGAAAAGGTTCTGGCCAGTAAGGCTCAGCCTCATCGATTTGAACATGCCGTCTCCCGACAAAGGCACATTGTAACCTATGGAAGCGGTCTGTAGTCTCACAAAATCTCCTTTTTCCAAGAATCGAGTGGAAACGGAAGCTTCAGCAAAACGGCTTTCCACACCTGCCAAATCAACCACATTTTGGGTGACATTGTTACCACTTCCGATAGCACCTCCAGTAAAGAAGGCATTGGCTGTGTTATTATAAATGTAGTTTCCAAATTGTCCATTGAAATACAGGGAAGCATCCCAGTTCCTATATCGAGCCGAGGTTGAAAAACCTCCAGTGATATCAGGGAGGGCACTTTTGCCTACGAATTTTTGATTATCGGTACCACCTTCATGGACTGGGTTTCCATCATCATCAAAACCAGTGAACTCCCTAAGGTAGAATGAATAAAGTGGTTGTCCATTCTGCAAACGCTGGGCGAACGCATTGGTAAGACCAGCTCCTCTAATGGTACCTGCAGGAATTGCTCCTTCAAAATCCTGTATCTCATTTTTGTTATAGGCCATGTTGAAACCAGCGGTCCAGTTATAATCCTCTCCCTGTAAAATGTCATAGTTAAGTGAGAATTCAACACCTTGGTTAAGAACAACGGCATCCAAGTTCTGGAAGAAAAATGGTTGGGGAGAAGGTTGTGCTGCCTCAACGCTCAACAATAGATCTCGGGTTTCTTTGCGGTACACGTCCAAGCTACCATTAAGGCGATCATTGGAGAAACCAAAATCCAGACCCACTCCATATTGGGTAGTCTCTTCCCACTTAAGGTCAGGGTTTGCAAAATCAACAGTACTTGTACCAGGTACATTGACCGCGCCTCCGTCAGCTATACCACCTCCAGAATATCTTTCTCGTCTGATGTATCTTCCGTAGCCAATACCATCCTGGTTACCAGTGATACCATAGCTCAATCTCAATTTAAGGGTGGATACGGCGTCGCCAATAAAGTCCTCTTCATTGATTTTCCATGCAAATGCAGCGGATGGGAATACACCGTATTTGTTGTTCTCCCCAAATCTTGACGAACCATCGGCTCTTACAGTTGCAGTGAATAAATATTTATCCGCAATGGTATAGTTTGCTCTTGCAAAAAATGACTGCAATTCGTCCGTATTGTCGAAGGTGTCTGCAAACAGGGCGCGTACACCAAGACCGGAAGTTTCTCCAAGAAACTCAGTTTCAGGTGTAGGGAACAAACGGTTCACAAAAAGCCCATTGGGGTTGTTTGGAACGTCGAATGAATAACCATACTGTTGGTATCTTCCTGAAATTTGTGATTCTAAAGCAGATGCAGAGTTGGAAAGATCTGTTGCCATTTGGTTCAAATCGGCTGAACTATATCCCCATCCTTGAATGTTCCTGCCCCTTACATTGAAATCTTGGTAAGAAAAACCAACTAGGGCATCCAAATTGGAGTTCTCGAACTCCGTATTGTAGTTAACGGTCAATTCCAACAATCTGTTCTCATTGATAAGATCGTTCAGGGCACCTCTACCATTACCAGCAGCACCGCTTCCTACATTGAATGATTTGCTAGAAAGAGAAGCTTCCCTTTTTGAATCGGACTTGTCATATCCCAAAGTCACTTTGGCGGTCAATTCGTCCAAAATGTCATACTCCGCGGAGAAGTTGACCAATACACGATCAGTGTAGGTCATGCTCTGCCAGTTTTGCAAAAGGTTGATTGGATTGATCCTATCACCAGGGTTGAAGTTGGGGTTAGCTGGCCATGTTGGATTTGAAGCATAGGCTGCACCCAATAAATCACCAGTAGACCCAGCACTACCACTCAATGGTGGTGCTTCATCGTTTACCCTTGAAAGTGTACCCTGTAAGTTGAGGCGTAATTTATCCTCCAAAAAGCGATGAGAGGCATTCAATCTTCCAGTAATCCTTTCTTGGGAGGATTTTTCAATGATACCAAACTGTTTTCCATAATTGAAAGTGGCCCTGACATTCCCTGAACCATAATTTTGGGAGTAGGCCAAATTATTATTGGTCGAAGCAGTAGATCTTGTGACTAAATTTTGCCAGTCGGTATCGTTGCCATAGTTGATGGCAGTACCCCCGAAGGCATCCACAGCGTCAAGAAATTCAGAAGCGTTTAAGAGGTCGAGCTCTTTGGCAGGTGTGGAATAGCTCAAATCCGAGGAATACTCCCAAGTACCTCCCTTGGCGCCTCCTTTTCCACTTTTGGTGGTGATGATGACCACACCATTGGCACCCCTGGATCCGTAAATGGCCGTTGCAGAAGCATCTTTCAAGATACTCATGCTCTCAATGTCATTTGGGTTAAGGAAGCTCAACGGGTTTCTGGCGGAACTGGAACCCACACCAATGTTTGTGCCTTCGGAAGAAGTGTCACCCGAGGGCAATGGCACTCCATCCACCACAAAAAGAGGGTTGTTGTTGGATCGTACAGAGGAAGTACCCCTGATCCTAATGGCAACTCCAGATCCAGGCTCACCACTCCCTTGTGAAATCTGGACACCGGCGGTTTTACCTTGGATCAATTGTTCAGGGGAAGAGATGATACCTCTGTTAAAATCCTCGGAAGTAACAGCTGCCACAGCACCTGTAGCGTCCTTTACCGTCGTTTGGCCATAACCAATGATCACAACCTCGTCCAATGCCTGGGCATCTTCTTCCAAGGTTACGTTGATGGTGGACTGGCCATTTACCGATCTTTCCACGGTCTTGTAGCCAATGTAGCTGAACACCAAGGTAGCCGCACCATCAATGTTGTTGAGGGTGTAGTTACCATCAAAATCGGTCTGGGTACCATTGGTCGTGCCTTTGACCAATACGCTAGCCCCTGGCAAAGGTCCGTTTGCATCCGAAACGGTACCTGATACTGTTTGGGCTTTTACCATGCCAAAGCATAAAAATGCTCCAAGCAACAAAAAGCTTTTTAGTAGCGTAATCTTCATAAATGATTAATTTTAAGTTTAGTTAATTTTAATTCAAGTGTTAAACATATATAAAAAAAGTGTTAATCGAAATTTAACTATATCGCAATCTATCACGAAAACGGTTTCGTGTTGATAACTTTGGGCAGGTGCGAGGTTGGCAAAACTTAAAGAGTCGATTTATCCATATCACAAAATAACCAAGTCTATTTAAAGAATTTCGCAATAGTCCTGCTAATATAATGTTTTTTAGCTTTGGTACGATTAACATTCTTTTTGGAGTTTTTGCAAAGCTGTCCCGGGTTTTTGTTAAAAAGCTTGTTTTGTCCGATGGCTTGTCTCTTTATTGAGTAATTTCCAACGTCAAACCAAAAAGATTAAATTTTACCAAATTGAAAACCAAGATTACCTTAAAGGATATTGCAAGGGAGCTTGAAGTGTCCATCTCTACCGTATCTAAAGCGCTTAAGAACAGTGAGGAAATAAGTAGGGACACCAAGGAAAAGGTACAGGCCTTCGCAAAACTTTATAACTACAAACCCAACAACATAGCGATCAGCCTCAAGAACAAGAGGACAAAGAACATCGGTGTTGTGATCCCCGATATCGTACACCACTTCTTTACAACTGTGATCCGTGGGATCGAGAAATATGCAAATGCAAGGGGCTATAATGTAATTGTCTGTCTTTCGGAAGAATCATTTGACAAAGAGGTGATCAATATGGAGATGCTGGCCAATGGTAGCATTGATGGTTTCATCATGTCACTTTCCTCCGAAACACAGCAAAAAGGGGACTACAATCACCTGAAAGAGGTCACTGAGCAAGGAATCCCGGTGGTACTGTTCGATAGAATCACCAATGAAATAGATTGCGATAAGGTAGTCATCGATGATGAATTGGGCGGATACATAGCCACCAAAAAATTCATAGAACAGGGAAAGAAGAAAATAGCCATGATCACCACGGGCGATTATTTGAGTGTGAGCAAGGCCAGGACCATGGGCTACCAAAAGGCCCTCTCCGAAAGCAGCTTGGGAGTAAACGATGACCTGGTATTGAAAATGCCATCGATGGAAATGGACGAAAACCGCATCAAGGAATTCCTGGAAACCCAAAAACCGGATGCCGTTCTCTGCGTCAACGAAATATTTGCGGTGTACAGCATGCGTTTGGTGCAAAAAAGTGGCCTAAAGATCCCGGAGGATATTTCCTTTATCGGTTTCACGGATGGCGTCCTTTCCAAGTATGCCAACCCAAGCCTCACTGTGGTCGCGCAACATGGGGAGAAAATGGGCGAAGTATCCGCCAAAATGCTCATAGACAAAATCGAAAGCGAGGAAGAGGAAGAAACCTACCAGACCAAAATTTTGGAACCCACATTGGTCATCAGGGAATCCATAAATCATTAAGTTTGCGCAAGCTGTCCATGGGGGCGGTTGCAGTTGTTTATCAAGTTTAATTATTTATGAATCAAGACTATATCCAAGCAGACCCTTGGTCCATCATCGAGGAAGGATTTGACCGGGAACAGGTAAAATCCTCCGAAAGCCTCTTCAGTATCGGGAACGGGGCCATGGGCCAGCGTGCCAATTTTGAGGAACAGTACTCAGGCGAGACCTTTCAGGGCAGCTACATTGCCGGGGTCTATTATCCAGACAAGACCCGTGTGGGTTGGTGGAAAAATGGGTATCCCGAATACTTTGCCAAGGTGCTCAACGCCCCCAACTGGATCGGGGTGGATATCATCATAAATGATGAAGCACTGGACCTGAACACTTGCAAAAAAGTGGAACATTTCCGTCGCGAACTCCATATGAAGGAAGGTTGGTACAAACGCAGCTTTGTGGCCACCCTGCCCAACGATGTGGAAGTGGCCGTTGAGGTGGTCAGATTTCTGAGCTTGGATTTGGACGAGACGGGAGCCATACAATATAATGTACAACTGCTGAACTCGGATGCCGAGGTCGTTGTAATTCCTTATTTGGATGGGGGCATCAAGAATATGGACAGCAATTGGGCCGACAAGTTCTGGAACATCACCGATATTGCTTCGGATGGGAACAGGGCTTTTGTGGCGTCACATACCATGAAGACCGATTTTGCCGTCTGTACTTTTATGCAGGCTGAACTTTATGTCGATGGAGCTAAATTGGATATAGAACCCGCAGTTGAAGAGACTGCGACGTCGGTGAGGCATGCCTATAAAGTGAATCTTGGCAAGGATGAAACCCTTACCTTGGTAAAATTTGGAGGTTACACGGTGGACAGGAACCACCCTAAGGACAAACTGCAGGAAGCCGCCAACAAAGTTCTGGACAAGGCATCTGCTTTAGGATTTGATGGCTTGCTCCAAAAGCAGAAAGAAGCATGGGCACAGGTTTGGGAGATGAGCGATATTGTCATCGAGGGCGACGTAAAGGCGCAGCAGGGCATTCGGTTCAATATATTCCAGCTCAACCAGACCTATTCGGGCAAAGATTCCCGTTTGAACATTGGCCCTAAAGGATTTACCGGAGAAAAATACGGTGGAAGTACCTATTGGGACACCGAGGCCTATTGTTTGCCTTTCTATATGGCCACAAAAAACCAGCAAGTAGCTTGGAACCTGCTCCAATACCGATACAACCATCTCCAGAAGGCCATCGAGAATGCCGAGAAATTGGGCTTTGCCAACGGCGCGGCACTCTATCCCATGGTCACCATGAACGGCGAGGAATGCCACAACGAATGGGAGATTACTTTTGAGGAAATCCATCGGAACGGGGCCATTGCTTTTGCCATTTACAATTACCATCGATTCACGGGCGACTATAGTTACATCCCTAAAATGGGTCTTGAAGTCTTGATCGGGATAGCCCGATTCTGGCACCAGCGCGTCAATTTTTCAGAGGAAAAACAGCAATATGTAATGCTTGGCGTAACAGGGCCCAATGAATATGAGAACAATGTGAACAACAATTGGTACACCAACTATTTGGCTCAATGGTGCATCGATTATACCATCGAACAGATCAATAAGGTTCGCAAATCCTATCCCGAGGACTACGAAAGGATCATGGCCAAAGCAAAGCTGTCCCCTGCTGAAATTGAGGATTGGGCCAAAGTTTCGGGCAATATGTACTTTCCTTATTCCGAAAAGCACCAAGTGTACCTGCAGCAAGATGGATTTTTGGATAAGAAAATGGTAAAGGTGCAAGATTTGGACAGGTCCGAACGGCCCATCAACCAAAAATGGAGTTGGGACCGGATCTTACGTTCGCCCTACATCAAACAGGCCGATGTGCTCCAAGGCTTCTATTTTTTTGAGGACCATTTCAGCCCAAAAGACCTGGAAAGGCATTTTGATTTTTACGAACCCTTCACCGTGCACGAATCCTCCCTTTCACCTTGTGTGCACAGTATTCAGGCGGCTAAATTGGGACGGATGGAGCAGGCCTATACCTTTTACTTAAGGACCTCCCGATTGGATTTGGACGATTATAACAAAGAAGTGGAGGAAGGCCTTCACATTACTTCCATGGCAGGAACCTGGATGAGCATTGTGGAAGGTTTTGGAGGGATGCGGGTGCTGGACGGCACATTGCATTTTGGGCCAAGGATCCCTAAACAATGGAAATCCTACTCCTTTAAGATCAATTTTAGGAACCAGATCATTACCGTTACTGTTTCTGCGGACGGTTGCTCTTTTGGGATTACGGGAGAAGGGCCACTCACTATCCAAGTACATGGCAAACCGGTCCAGTTGGTTCCCGGGGAAACGGTCAAGGCATGAAAACTAATCGCTTCATCACTTTTCTGATTGTGTTGGGAGCGTTATATTCATGCAAGGAAAAAACCGTACAAAGGCCAGTGGAACCGCCCATGAAAAAGAAAATCGTAGTCTATCAGGTGTTTACAAGACTTTTTGGCAACACCAACACCACCAATAAGCCGTGGGGTACCCTAGCCGAAAATGGTGTGGGCAAGTTTTCCGACTTTACGGAAAAGGCCCTGGAAGAAATAAAAGGACTGGGCATCACGCACATCTGGTACACCGGAGTGCCACACCATGCCCTGATTAATGATTATACCGCCTACGGAATTTCGAATGACGATCCCGATGTGGTGAAGGGCAGGGCGGGATCTCCCTATGCGGTCAAGGATTACTATAATGTGAACCCTGATCTCGCCACCGATCCCTCCAACCGATTGGAAGAGTTCAAGGCCCTTATCCAAAGGACCCATGACGCGGGGATGAAGGTCATCATCGATATTGTTCCCAACCATGTGGCCCGGAACTATGAAGGGAAGACCAACCCCAAAGGGGTTGAGGATTTTGGGGCGAATGATGATACCTCCAAAGAATATGATGTCAACAACAATTTTTACTATATCCCCGGCGAAGCGTTCAGGGTGCCCGAATGGCAAAACGGTTACCAGCCTTTGGGGGGAGATAAAAGTGCATTGACCGACTCCAAATTTGAGGAAAATCCAGCCAAATGGACAGGAAACGGTTCGCGTTTGGCACAGCCCCATTTCAATGATTGGTACGAAACGGTAAAGATCAATTACGGGGTGCGTCCTGACGGGACAAAAGATTTTGTGGAACTTCCTGATGACTTTGGTGGTAAGGACCATCGGGCCCATGTTGATTTTTGGAAAGACAAGACCCTGCCCGATTCATGGTACAAGTTCAAGGACATTGCCCTCTACTGGTTGGATTTTGGGGTTGATGGATTCCGTTTCGATATGGCCGAAATGGTTCCCGTGGAATTTTGGAGCTACCTCAATTCCACGATCAAAATGAAGAACCCTGATGCCTTTTTATTGGCCGAAGTATATAATCCTGGCCTGTACCGGGACTACATCCACAAGGGCAAGATGGATTATCTCTACGACAAAGTGGAGTTGTACGACAGCATCAAGCACATTATGAAAGGCTACGGATGGACGGACCACATTCCCGTAGTGCAAAGGGGTATGGCCGATATTGAACACCACATGCTCCATTTTTTGGAGAACCATGACGAACAGCGTATCGCCAGTCCCGAATTTGTTGGGAATGCGCAATTGGGAAAACCTGCCATGGTGGTCTCAGCCACCATTAGCACCTCGCCCACCATGATCTATTTTGGACAGGAAGTGGGGGAGCCGGCAGCCGAGGATGCCGGGTTTGGCAAACCTTCCCGAACCTCCATTTTTGATTATATTGGGGTGCCTCATCACCAAAGGTGGGTAAACGATAAAAAGTTCGATGGCGGCCAACTTTCCGAAGAAGAAAAAGGCCTTCGGGATTTTTACAAGCGCCTGTTGAACTTTACCATACAAAGTGATGCCCTGATGGGGAAATACCAGGAAATCCACTTCTACAATAAGGAACGGACCGAAGGGTATGACCACAGGGTGCTTTCCTATGTGCGCTGGTCCGAAAATGAAAGACTCATCATCGTTACCAATTTCGATGCCGGGAAAAACTATGCATTTGAGTTGAAACTGCCGGAAGATGTGATGGCCCAATGGCAGTTGAAGGACGGGGAATATCCTTTGCAGGATAAATTGTTCGGTGATTTCACCACCAGGCTGTCCGTAGCGAATGGGCAGGGGAAAATCCAAGTGGAATTGCAACCCCTTCAATCCCATATCCTTGGTTTTGTAAAATAAAAAACGGGTTGCAAAGCAACCCGCAGAGGTCAAGATAAAACCAGATACTATTCCTTGACCGCTGTTTTTTGGTAAACGAAGGCAATCACGGCACCTATGATTCCATAAAAAACAATATCCAGAATGGCTTCCACGGCATGTCCCGTCAAATCCATCCAGATCATGGTGCCATAGTACAGCAATCCCATGCCAACCCCCATGAAGACCCCGATCCAAGCGCCATAGGTAAAACCTTGTCCAATGGAATGATGGCCCCGGGCCCATTTACTGTACAAAGTGCTAAGGGCAAAGACAGCTATGAGATTGCCCAATGCGACCAACCCCAAGTTAGGAGGATCTTTCGCAATATCCACCAAGGAATGCTGGGTGAAAAAATCGACAGTGGCAATACCCCAGATGAGGTACCCCAAAAAGAACATAACGACCGTGCCCACCAAAGTGGCCAATAAGTTTGATTTTGAAAACATAATAAGTCGATTTATTGGTTATTAATATGATAAATGTATCAATAAAAAAATATCAAATAAATAATTATTGATAATATATTTTTTGATAACCTCATTTTTAGGGTTAAATATTTGAACTAATCTAAATCAAGTAAAAGCGGTGGACATTTCGTTTTCAAATCGTATTTTTAGCGTACAAAACGAACCAAAATGAATAAAAAAGTACTTGGGGCATGTGTTGCCCTATTTCTTTTAAACAGTTGTGGTATGTCAAAATCTGAACCATTGGTCATTGGACATAGAGGTGCTATGGGCCACGAAACAGAGAACACGCTCGCCTCCATCCAAAAAGCAATGGACCTTGGGGTGGATATGATCGAAATCGATGTGTTCAAAATACGTAGTGGGGAAATTGTGGTGTTCCATGACGAAAAAGTGGACAGGCTCACCAATGGGGGAGGCAATATCGAGGAATATAACATCGTGGACCTGAAGCAGCTTACATTGGAAGGAAACCACAAAATCCCGGACCTTCAAAAAGTATTGGCCCTCATCAACAACCAAGTGGCGCTTAACATTGAACTGAAAGGTGCTGGAACTGCGGACAGGGTGAATTTCATAGTGGATTACTATATCAAGAACAAAGGATGGTCTGCGGACAATTTCATCATCTCCAGTTTTCGATGGAACGAACTCAGGGACATGCGTAGCCATAACAAGGATATCAAAATAGCTGTTCTCACGGAAGAAGATCCATTGAAGGCCATTCAAGTGGCCAAAGAACTGGACGCTGTGGCCATCAACCCTCATTTCAAGACACTCACCCAGGAAAATGTGGACAAGATACACAGTGAAGGATTGAAAATCTACACTTGGACTGTTAATGAACCTCAGGATATCCAACAGATGAAGGAGTTTGGGGTGGATGGGATCATTACCAACTATCCTGAACGGGTAGATTGATGTTCGATGTGATCATTGTAGGGGGTGGTGCCGCGGGATTCTACGCCGCCATCCAGATTGCGGAACAAGCACCCCATCTGAAGATAGCCATTTTTGAAAGGGGCAAAACGGTACTCTCCAAGGTGAAAGTATCCGGTGGAGGGCGCTGCAACGTGACCCATGGCGAATTCTCACCGAAGGAACTCGCTACCAATTATCCTCGGGGCGAAAAGGAACTCTTGGGACCTTTCCATAAATATGCCCCCATGGATGTCATGTCCTTTTTTGAGGAACGGGGTGTTTCTTTAAAGATAGAAGAAGACGGACGCGTATTTCCCAAAAGCGATTCCTCACAGACCATTATCGATTGTTTTCTCAACGAAGCCGAACGATTGGGTGTGAAGGTGTTGAGGAACAGTTCAGTAAAACGGTTTGACCAAACAGGGGACGGTTGGCAGGTTACCACGATGAACAAGCACTATCAGACCAAAAAATTGTTGTTGGCTACGGGAAGCAATACCAAGATATGGCAACAATTGGAAGAAATGGGCCATCACATCGTTCCTCCTGTGCCATCGTTGTTCACCTTCAATATCACGGATGAGCGGATAAAGGGAATCCAGGGAATCAGTGTCGATGCGGCCGTGGAAGTACTCCCCAAAAAGATTTTTACGACCGAAAGAGCAGGGCTTGGCCTCAAAAGTGCAGTCCAAACAGAACCTGTGCTACAATCGGAAGGTCCCGTTCTGATCACCCATTGGGGGTTGAGCGGTCCCGCCATCCTGAAGCTTTCGGCATGGGGCGCCAACCTATTGCACGATTACCATTATTCCTTCCGGTTGAACATCAACTGGACCCCGGAATACACCACAGGTTCCATGGAGGCTTTCTTAAGAAAGGTGAAGGAGGTGGAGGCCAAAAAAACAGTGTTGCGCACTTCGGCCGTTGATATTCCCAAACGACTTTGGGCAAAACTGGTGCAGGCGGCCCACATTCAACCCGATGAAAAATGGGCGGATGTCACCAAGGAAAAACTGCAAGACCTTTCCAAACAACTTACTGCATGTTCCTTCAGGGTGGAGGGGAAGAGCACGTTCAAGGAAGAATTTGTGACCGCAGGGGGCGTAGATCTGAAAGAGATCAACTTTAAGACCTTCGAGAGCAAGTTGCTCCCCAACCTTTATTTTGCCGGGGAAATCATTAATGTGGATGCCATAACCGGGGGGTTCAACTTCCAGAATGCTTGGACCGGGGCCTACTTGGCCGCCCAGGGCATTGTGGTTTGAAGCTGATCTATTGCAAGAGTAGGGCGATGACTGCCGCAAGGACAGCACCCAATATGGGTCCTACAACGGGAACCCAGGAATAGCCCCATCCATTGGAACCTTTGTCCTTGATAGGGACCAGTGCATGCACGATCCTCGGACCCATATCCCGTGCCGGGTTGATGGCATATCCCGTGGTACCTCCCAACGAGAGGCCAATCCCCCAAACGATCAACGCGACGGGCAACGCCCCCAAAGAACCCAGACCGATGATGGCATTGTCGGTGGACAGTACCGCATCCGTAAAATACAACACCGCGAACACCAACACGAAGGTACCCAGAATCTCTGTCAACAAATTTAAAGGGGTATTGGGAATGGCTGGCGCATTGCAGAACACACCTCTTTTAGTGTTTCCGTCCTCAGTGGCATCAAAATGGTCCTTGTTCATGAGCCAAACGGCAAACGCACCCAACATGGCGCCGATAAACTGCGCAAGGATGTAATTGGCGATGGATTCAACAGGAAATTCCCCAGCAACGGCCAACCCAATGGTCACTGCAGGGTTGAGGTGTGCCCCACTGTAAGGACCGGCCACCACCACGCCGGTATAGACCGCAAAGGCCCAGCCAGTGGTGATCACGATCCAGCCGGAACCATTTCCGTAGGTTTTTTGTAGGGAAACATTGGCATTCACGCCACATCCCATGAGCATCAACAAAAAAGTGCCCGCGATTTCTGCAACAAAAGGAGTCATATTGGTTTGGAAGTTAGTTTTTGTATGGTATTATTGATTTTCAGTCCAGTGTTCCAGTGCTTTTATGGCCCTGTACCATCCCCGGATGCCTTTTTCAATCGTTTCGCGCTCCTGGGTAGGCTCAAAATGCACATCGGTCTGCCAAATATCTTGGATTTCCTCGGGGTTTTTCCAATAGCCCACGGCCAATCCGGCCAAATAGGCGGCACCCATAACGGTGGTCTCCACAATCTTCGGACGCACAGTGACCGTGTTCAGTACATCGGCCTGAAACTGCATCAGCATATCGTTCACCGTGGCACCTCCATCCACGCGCAATTCCTTGATGGAAATACCAGAATCGGCCTCCATGGCCTTTAGGATGTCCATGGTCTGGTAGGCAATGGACTCCAATGCGGCACGTGCGATATGGGCATCGGTACTGCCCCGTGTCAACCCAAAAATGGTACCCTGGGCATGTTGGTTCCAGTGGGGTGCACCCAATCCAGCAAAGGCAGGAACAAAGAAAACGCCTTCGGAACTATCGACTGAAGTTGCCAATTTTTCCACCTGTGCAGAGTTTTTGATGATGCCAAGACCGTCCCGAAGCCATTGCACCACCGCCCCGGCAATAAAGATGCTCCCTTCGAGGGCGTATTGTGTTTTTCCATTGATTTTCCAGGCCACGGTGGTCAGCAGGTTATTCTTGGAAACAATCGGCTTTTCACCAATGTTCATCAGCATGAAACAACCCGTTCCGTAGGTGTTCTTTACCATGCCCTGTTTGGTGCACATCTGCCCGAACAAGGCCGCTTGTTGGTCGCCCGCAATGCCCGCAATGGGGATTTTGGAAGCAAAGAAGTTGGGACAGGTGTGTCCATATACCTCGCTGGATTGTTTCACTTCGGGCAGCATGCTTTTTGGAATGGTCAAGAGGTCCAACAGTTCATCGTCCCAATCCATGGGATTGATGTTGAAGAGCATGGTGCGTGATGCGTTGGTCACATCGGTGATGTGGAGTTGGCCATCGGTCATCTTCCAGATGAGCCAAGAATCGATGGTGCCCAAAGCCAGTTCACCCGCCTCTGCCTTTTCGCGGGCACCGTCCACATGGTCCAAGATCCATTTCACCTTGGTTCCCGAGAAATAGGAGTCGATCACGAGACCCGTTTTCTCCCGGATGAGGTCCGATTTTCCGGCCTTTTTTAGTTCGTCACAATAATCGGCGGTGCGTTTGTCCTGCCACACAATGGCGTTATAGACAGGCCGACCGGTTTTTTTGTCCCAAACCACTACGGTCTCCCGCTGGTTGGTGATGCCGATGGCGGCCATTTGTTCCGCTTTGAGGCCTTTTTTACTGACCGCTTCGGCAGCCATGCCCGCTTGGGTGGACCAGATCTCGTCAGGGTCATGCTCTACCCATCCGGGTTTGGGAAATATTTGGGTGAATTCTTTTTGTGCTACGGAGATTATGGTTCCTTTTTCATCAAACACCACGGCGCGGGAACTGGTGGTGCCTTGATCTAGGGCAAGGATGTATTGGCTCATTTTTGTGATTTATGTGCGCTTGAATTTACTAAAATAAATCTGAGTGGCTACACAAAAACCAAGAAGCACTCTTTTTGCTTGAATTTGAACTTTCTACTTGCGCTTGATTTTTCACCCTAGGGGTTGAGGGCCCATATCCGATAGTTCAGCACGGCGGCAAATCCAACCCAGAGCATATAGGGTATCAAAAGATAGGCAGCAGGTCTACTTATGATCCGGAACCATTTGATGGTGAGCATAATCAAGGTCAGCAACACCAAAATGACCACAAGCCCCAAAAGTGGGTTTTTCAGTCCGAAAAATACAATGCTCCATAAGGCATTGAACAACAATTGGAAAACAAAATGATAGAGCGCGGTCTTCACCCAAATGTGGTGATAGCCCTTGGACCAGACTATGCCGGCCGAAATGCCCATCATAATGTAAAGGGCGGTCCAAACGGGGGCAAAGAGCTCGTTAGGAGGAGTGAACGAAGGCTTGTTGAGTGTTGTGTACCAATCATTTACCGAGCTCTGCGTGGCGATACTGGATAAAAACCCGATCAGCAGGCAAACAAGGATACCTATGGCAATATAAAGAATTCGTTTTTTCATGGTCGGTGCAACAGCAACTAAAATAAGAATTTATTTGAATCCAATTTCCAGCTAGGGCTTGGCAAACGTATATTTGTCCAAATTTCCTTTCAATGACGGAGAACGATTTTCTGCCCAATGCCTATCAGGAATTTCCCTTGTCGGGGAAAGTGACATGGAGGGCGCCCAGCAATATTGCCCTTGTGAAATATTGGGGGAAGAAACCGGTCCAGATACCGGCCAACCCGTCCATCAGTTTTACGTTGGATGCCTGCGCCACGACCACTTCGGTGACTTTTACAAAGAAGGAAGGAAATGCGGATTTTTCCTTTGACCTGTTGTTCGAGGGGAAACCCAAAGAAGATTTCAAACCCAAGATCCGCACTTTTTTCGAGCGGATTGTGTCTTACCTGCCTTTTCTGAAGGCGTATCATTTCGATATAGATACCTCCAATTCCTTTCCACATAGCAGTGGCATTGCGTCATCTGCCAGTGGCATGGCTGCTCTCTCGCTTTGTTTGATGGACATTGAAAGACTGTTGGACCCGACAATGGACCATGTTGCCTTCAATAGGAAGGCATCCTATTTGGCTCGATTGGGTTCTGGAAGTGCCTGTAGGAGCATCCATGGAAGTTTGGTGGAATGGGGGATGCACGAGAACGTACCCCAAAGTTCGGATTTGTATGGAACCGAGTACCCGTTTGCGGTAGATTCCGTTTTCAAGACCTACCAAGATACCATTTTGCTGGTGCACAAAGGGGAAAAACAGGTGAGCAGCACGGTGGGCCACCAACTGATGAAGGGCCATCCCTACGCAGACAACCGATTTCAACAGGCGATACTAAACTTGGACAGCCTAAAACCTATTTTGGCCAGTGGCGATTTGGACGGATTCATCCAACTGGTGGAGAGCGAAGCACTCACCCTACATGCTATGATGATGACCAGTATGCCCTATTTTATACTGATGAAGCCCGATACCTTGCAAATCATCAATAAAATCTGGAAATATCGGCAAGAGAGCAAGGTCCCGGTCTGTTTCACCTTGGATGCTGGGGCGAATGTGCACATGCTCTATCCGGAAAACGTCAAGGAAAATGTGCAGCGTTTCATTGATGATGAATTGGCCATGCACTGCGAAAACGGGCAGTATATACATGACAGGGTCGGGAAAGGAGCGGTCAAAATAAACGACTAAAAATGAACAGTTAAGCTGTTTTTTTACGTTATTTGCCCAAATTTTTGGACAAGGAATAAGATTTGATAGATCAAATAGTTTTGTTCACCGGAATTTTTTAAAAATTAAACAGTATAGTTTGTATCTTAGTACCAGCATATGAAAGGTCCACTCTTCTATTCAAAGATTTTACTGTTCGGGGAATATGGTATCATCAAAGATTCCAAAGGACTTTCCATTCCCTATAATTTTTTCAAAGGCGCTCTCAAAAGGGACAAGAACCCTTCGGAAATGGCACGCAAGTCCAACGAAAGCCTAAAGGCTTTTGCGGGCTACCTGAAAAATCTGGACAAAGAACTCGTTTCCTTTGATATGGAGGCCCTTGAAAACGACATTGCCCATGGCATGTACTTTGACAGTTCCATCCCCCAAGGGTATGGTATTGGTAGTAGTGGGGCCTTGGTCGCCGCCATTTACGATCGGTATGCCATGGACAAGATCACCATTTTGGAAAACTTGACCAGGGACAAACTTCTGCAACTCAAGAAGATTTTTGGGAAAATGGAGTCCTTTTTCCATGGTAAGTCATCGGGACTGGACCCTTTGAACAGCTATCTGAGTCTGCCCATTTTGATTAATTCCCAAGACAATATTGAATCCACCAGCATTCCTTCCCAAAACACCAATGGCAAGGGCGCTGTGTTTTTGTTGGACAGCGGAATGACGGGCGAGACGGCTCCCATGGTCCAGATTTTCATGGAGAAAATGAAACAGGAAGGTTTCAGGAACATGGTCAAGAACCAGTTCATCAAGCATACCGATGCCTGTGTGGAGGATTTCCTGAACGGCAACGTGAAGTCCCTGTTTGGCAACCTGAAGCAACTTTCGCATGTGGTCTTCGATCATTTCAAACCCATGATCCCTGCCAAGTTCCACCAACTCTGGCAGCAGGGCATCGAGACGAATGACTACTACCTGAAACTCTGTGGATCTGGAGGCGGAGGGTACATCTTGGGCTTCACCGAAGATTTGGAAAAGGCCAAAAAAGCACTCAAGGACTACAATCTGGAGGTAGTGTACAACTTCTAAAAGCAAACCCATGCTTAATAGAAAAAACAAACTCTTGCTTTTTAAGCTATTGAGTCTGTTTTCCGTGGTGAGGGGCTATAACATTTTGATGATCACCTTGGCGCAGTACTTGGCGTCCATTTATATCCTATCGCCGGACATCCCCCTTCGGGAAGTGGTGTTTGACCTAAACCTCTTTCTAATTGTCACCGCATCGGCTCTTACCATTGCCAGTGGATACATCATCAACAATTTCTATGATGCGGAAAAGGATTTGATCAACAAACCCACCAAGAGCATGTTGGACCGTTTGGTGAGCCAGCGTTTTAAGCTGACGACCTACTTCATCCTCAACTTTTTGGCAGTGTTCGTGGCCAGTTACATCTCCTTTAAGGCGGTGCTGTTCTTTTCGGCCTATATTTTTGGCATTTGGTTCTATTCGCACAAGCTCAAACGGATTCTTTTCGTGGGCAACCTGGTCTCGTCCACCTTGGCCATTGCCCCATTTTTTGTGGTGTTCGTGTACTATCAAAATTTTAAGACAGTGATCTTTGTGCATGCCATGTTCCTATTTTTGCTGATTTTGGCCCGTGAGATGATCAAGGATCTGGAGAACATGGCGGGCGATATGGCCCAAAACTACCGGACCATTCCCATTATCTACGGCCCCAAAGTGTCCAAATCCCTCATCACTTTCTTGATTGTACTGACCCTTGTGCCGGCCCTATTGCTCATCAAAACGTTCGATGTGGGGTACATGTATCTCTACTTTATGGCCTGTATTGCCCTGTTGGTGCTGTTCTTGGTGCTCTTGTGGATATCAGGGAGCAAAATACATTATGTGTGGCTGCACAACATATTGAAATTCATTATCGTGGCAGGGGTTTTCAGTATCCTTTTGATCGATTTGGATTTGGTGCTGAACCGTATTCTGTAATTCTTTGGTACAGTGGTTTTTTGGAACTGAAAAAGACTACATTTGCAAAAAAATTGATGACTGATGGCGAAATCAGACAATAACCGAAGCAACAGGCCTTCCGGTAACCGAAGGGATCAAGGACAGGGGCAACGAAAGCCTTTTTCCAAGAAACCCATCAACAAGCAGAAACCTGCCCCACCCCAGAAAAAATCCAATCCCGATGAAATTCGATTGAACAGGTACATTGCCAATGCGGGCATCTGTTCCCGAAGGGAAGCCGATACCTTTATCGCAGCAGGAAATGTTACGGTAAACGGGAAGCCCGTCACCGAAATGGGCTACAAGGTAAAACGTTCCGATGATGTGCGCTTTGATGGAAAGCGCCTTAATCCGGAAAAGAAAGAATACATCCTTTTGAACAAACCCAAGAACTTTATCACCACCACCAGTGATGAAAAGGGAAGGCGAACCGTAATGGAATTGATTTCCAGTGCCACAAAGGCACGCTTGTTGCCTGTTGGCCGATTGGACAGGAACACCACGGGGCTTTTGCTCTTTACCAACGATGGTGACCTGACCAAAAAGCTGACCCATCCCAAACACGGTGTGCGAAAGATCTACCATGTGCACTTGGACCAGAGCTTGAGCTTGGCCGATCTGCACAAGATCGAGGCAGGTCTGGAACTGGAGGATGGTCCCATTGATGTGGACAGTATCAGTTTCATCCAAGGAGCACCCAAAAAGGAAATCGGGGTGGAGATCCATAGCGGACGAAACCGCATTGTGCGCCGCATCTTTGAACATTTGGGCTACGAGGTCGTTAAACTGGACCGCGTCATCTTTGCGGGACTCACCAAAAAGGACCTTCCAAGGGGACACTGGCGACATCTTACCGAACAGGAGGTGATCAATCTGAAGATGATCAAGTAAAGCATTGAAGGGTTTAGGATACCATATCAGATTTTGGATGTTGTCCTTGGTTTTCTTTGCCTTGGCATTCTATTTTTATGTTTTTTCGAACCAAAGCCTGATAGATGTCAACGTCCATGACACCTATTATGTGGTGACCTATTTTGATTTCTTCCTGCTGTTCGGTATTTGGTTTGTCCTTTGCGGTTTGGGCTATTGGATAGTTGCAATAAAAGGGGTGAAGCTCTACAAATGGGCCCATTGGGTGCATGTAATCCTCAGCATTTTGCCCTTTGTGTTTTTGCCCCTGCTCGTGTATTTTCAAGGAAGTTATGGTCCCGATCAGTTTGATCGATTGTACGTGGCACAAGGAATTTTTGTCTTGAGCCTAGGAGGATTTGTATTGGGGCAGTTGGCCTATTTCTTGAATATTCTGGTTTCTACACTATCCCTAAAGAGAGAAGTCTAAGGGCCATCAATTAAAGGGAAATACCTACTCGTCTCGTCCGGAACTTTCAATTTAAGCATACATATTTGAGTTGACAGATGTCCAGGTATTATCGGTTGAACCAATACGTAAACTTGAGCGTCAACGACCATAGGTTCCCTTCGAGCGGAGTGAGCAACTCATTATTGTTGAACACCAAAAAAAGGTCGGAAGCAGGGGCATAGCGCCATTGCAATCTCGAATTGATGCCAAAATAGTTGTTCTGCTCATTGTACTGCAGTAGGGTGGACCAGAACAGTTTGTTGGTAAAGGTGATGTCCGCCTCCGTACCCACCAACCAAAAATCCGTGGTGTACCATGGGGCCGGCAAATCGAGGTTGTTGTAACTGAGGTTGGCACCCAGACTCACATAGGGCTGAAAGCGATATCCCAGCTCGGCATTTAGGTTGGTACGGTAACCGCTTGCAAAGTAGCGGCCCAAGCGGGTGGTCAAATTATAGGTGAACAGACTTTTTGGGCGCGAATTGTATTGCAAATAAACCCCGTTCCAGTGGTGCTGTGTGCCAGTCGCCAGTTGCTCCTGCCCCGTATTGGTAGGGTCAAAGGGGGCCAGCAATCGGACATATTCGTTAAATACATCCACACTCAGGGAACTACGGTCCAGAAAGTCCACTCCGTAGCCCACAATGGACACATAGTCCGTAGCGTTCATGTTTGGGTTGAAATAATAATAACCGGTGTACTGTGGGCCGTGGCTCACTACGTTTTCACTGGCGGGCAGAAATTGATACCCTACCGAACCCTCGAATTTGAGGTAGTTGTTCCGGGGCACAAATCCCACCTCCGAGGTGAAGTCATTCGAAATATATTCCTGTTGTACCCGCCAGTTCCAGTTTCGGCTGCTATATTCCAAATGGGCACCCTGGGCAATACCGTTATAGGATTCATCGGGGCCGAACGATTTCAACATAAACACCTTTCCGTTGTATTTGTTATCGGCAGAGGCCAGATTGTATTCCAGACCTAAATTTCGATTGAACTTCGTGTATTGCGTCTGTAAGCTATCGGCCAAGGCATTGTAGTCCAGTGATTCCTTGTTCACGAACATCAGCCCGATGTTGGAACGGGAAAACACCTTTTGTTGCAAGGAGAGTACGGCAAAATTCTGACTGGGGAGCCCCGTTTCGTCCAGTTTGTCGGTTTGCATGTTCAAAGCGCCCAAACGTAGATTGCGGTTCAGGTTCCCACTGACCCTAGCTCCAGCGATGATGGGAACACCCAACCCGATTCTTCGCGAAAAGAACGGACGGATTTCATCATATCCAAAACTGGCAAAGAGGTCGGCATTTTCAAGGAAAAACTGCCGTCTTTCTGGAAAAAAGAGTTCAAAACGGGTCAAGTTGGCCACTTGACGGTCGACTTCCACTTGGGAAAAATCAGGATTGATGGTCAAGTCGAGATTCAAGGAAGAGGTCAGCCCTAATTTGATATCGCCCCCAACCTTAAACTCGTTATCGTACGACAGATTTTCGATACTCGAATTGCCCACTGTGCCCAATACATAGGGAATAATGGAATAGTTGAGTCCCTGTTTGGGCGGAGGTTTGTCCCAGATCATAGTGCCCGTGTAGGCCAAGGATGCGGTTGGGAACTGCCGTGGTATGGGTGTCCAGCTCGATTTTTCGTTGGTGCTGAGGTCCAATCGGGAAAAATTGACGCCCCACTCGGTCACGTCTTTTTCGTATCGGATGGATTTAAAGGGAATCGCCATTTCCACCACCCATTTGTCCTCATGGCTCTGCACTTCCGATACCCATTTGCTGTCCCAGTTCAGGTCAATACTGCCACCGTTGGACATAGTGCCGTCCCATTGTGCGCCATAGGCGTTGGCCCCAAAACTGAACCCTGTGGTCTGGTTGTTGAACGGGTCCATGAACAGTAAAAAATTATCGTTGCCACCAAAGGTGAAGTCCCTGCGGAGCGATTCCACCACGTAGGTGTTTCCGGGTGTTTTGTAAAAGGTGGCCAAAAGGTAGAGCTGTCGGTCGTCGTAGGCCATTTTCACCTCGGAAGGCTGAGTGGCCTTGCGGTCGTCCATCGGCAGCACCATAAAAAAATCCTGGGCGGCCTCTGCCTTTTGCCAAGTGGCCTCGTCACCGATACCGTCAATGGTAAAGGTTTCATTGGTGTGGTACAGATGGATTTGGTAATCGGCGTTTTTCTTTTGCGCAAAGGTTTGCACACAAAAAAGCATGGCAAACGCTATGGAAACGGGAGTGGTTAGGCGGAGGTTATTCATGGTTTGTTCAGTGCCGTAAATGTAATAATTTACTTTGTTTTTTAACAATGAACCCCCATTTCCCCATTCTCATTGTCAAATAACTATTTTTAGAATGACGGATGCCTCTTTTGCGCTAACCAAGATTACATTTTCCCCATCTCCTCGAACAAAGTCCATTGATCGGGATCCAATACCACGGAATCTGGACGGTCTTTGGCCTTGAACTCAAAACTTTTGGAACGCTCGTCCAGTTGGATGGTTTCAATGATGGTTTCCCCCTCTTTGACCAATCCGATTTCCAAAGGAAATTGGAACACATGGTGCTCCTGCACTTGCTCTAAATGCACAATGACCTTCCCTTTTTTGTATTCCCAGTTCCATTTGAGTTGCGGGTGCCCTTTGGTGAACAACCATTGCTGGAAAAAGACTTCCAGATCTTGACCTGATACCACTTCCATCACATGGCGGAAATCGTCGGTGAGGGCATTGCTGTTTTGATAGGAAGCATAATACTTTCGGATGCCTTCCCAAAAAGTATCATCACTTAACTTATGGCGGAGCATGTTCAACACCCAACCTCCTTTTTGATAGGTGTTGGTGCTCAGTACCTTCATGGGGTCTTGGATGGTAAGGTCCACTATCGGGGATGGATTTTTGCGGTAATACTCAAAGATTTCTTTTTTGTCAGTGGCCAAATCTTCTTTTCTTCGCTCATCGCCATACACACTTTCCAAATAAAGAATGCAGAAATAGGTGGCAAACCCTTCGCTGAGCCACACATGGTTCCAACTTTTTTCGGTGGCCGAATTTCCGAACCATTGGTGGGCAATTTCGTGTGCGATCAAAGGTTCCACAGTCTTGTTTCCGGTCACGGAATTCTCAAAGTAGGCGATGGTGCCCGCATTTTCCAGTCCGCCCCATTGGGTCTTGGCCTGCATGTTGGCCAATTTCGCATATGAATAAGGGCCGATATGATTGATAAAATAGTCCAGCACGTTTGTCGCGACCGAATAATCGCCAAAACCTTCCAAACGGTTCTGTGGATACACCCAAGCGGAGACCTCGATATCATGGACTTCGCCAAGAAACCTAGATGCAAATTCGGTCACCCCGATGGTCATCACCTTGGTGGCCACTGGAGCGGGTTCTTCGTAGATGGTAAGTTTGTAACCATTTTCCAGATGGCTCTCTTCCAGCTTTTTTCCTGTGGCGACCACATCGTAGTGGTCAGGAGCGGTAATCCGGAACTCCACACTTGCTTTATCGTAGGGATGGTCCACGGAGGGAAGCCAGTGCCGTGCCAAATTGGGCCAATTGTCCCCAAAAAAGGAACGATTTCCAAATTTGGTGCTCGAAATGACCAGACCACGCTCGGGAACCCCATGGTATTTTATGGTATAGGTTTGGGTGTTGCCTTCCGAAGTGGTCGGAACAATGTTGATTTTGTTATCCGCATAGGAAAAATTGGCGGGAGCTGTTCCTTCCAAAACTTCGGTGACTTCCATGCCAAATTCCCCTGATTTTTGAATAAGGTCCAAGGCAAATGGAACTGCTCCGGATTTGAAGGAAACCGTAATCTCGGCTTCGCCTTTTATCTCGTTGTTTTCATCGTTCAGGCTGAGTCCGAAAACATAGTTTTGGATATCGACTGACTCATTTTTTTGGTATATATCCTGTGCCAGGGAAATATAATATACTCCCATGCCAAGAAAAAGACTGACTACAATTTTGATGGACATAATCTTAGGTTGAAAGCCAGAGGCTTAAATTTGAGCCCAATTTATCTATTTTAGTCAGAACAGTATTTATTTTCATAACTCATTTCTTCCAAAACAAATGCCCCTATATTTTATGGATAGGGGCATTGGAGCTTTCGAAGAACGATTGGGTTACAATTGTTGGTTCACTTTCTCTTTTGCTTCAGGCACATATTGCCCCATAAATCTTTTGTGCATATCCTCCATGCGTTGGTGCAATAAATCCAAATTGATGAAGTCTTTGCCCATGGGGCTATCAAAAAAATCGTCCCTGAAAAAGTGTTGGGTAAAAAGGGAATCATTCTCGAAGAAATTAGGGAAGCTATCTTGATCAAAGTATGAAAAGTGTTTGGAGAATTTGGATTTAAAGGATGTAAACAAGCTATCACGGTCCATTTCACCCAACTTATCCATATAATCAGATGAGGACCACGAATAAATGGAATCGTATCGAATCAGGTTACCATCTTTATCAAATTCCCGGTTCACTTTCCAGTTTCCTTTGGGCTGCTCCACTATATCCTGATTTTCCCCGGTTTTTCCGTTTGCCTTTTCCTGACCATGGCAGCCAAGACAAAGCAACGAGAACAGGGAAACTATGGCAATTTTTCTCATGGGATCAAAATTTAAGTCAAACAAAGGGTAAAAGTTGAGTAAAAAAAAGTAGGGCCCTATTTCGGGCCCTACTTACTACTATTTTACGCAATTTTGATGGTACGGGCCGGTTTTTGTATGGCTTCTTCCAATTTGGGCAAATGGATGCTCAATATACCATCCCTATACTCGGCTTTGATTTTGTCTTCATTTACCGTTTCGGGCAAGGAAAAGGAACGTTTGAATGATGAATATCCAAACTCCTTGCGAATAAGATTGCCCTCATTTTCATGGGCCTCAGTTTTTGCATCGGCACTGATGGACAGGATTTTATTGTCCAAATCCACCATAAAATCGGATTTTTTTAATCCTGGTACTGCCATTTCCACATAATAGGAATCTTTGGTTTCCCGAATGTTGACCTTGGGCAAGGTAATCCCTGTGTTAAAATTGGAGGTGAAAACGGTCGGAATCTCCTTGTTGAACATCTCATCAATCCAAGAAGACCACATGGGGAAGGTGAGGCCATTCGAATTAGACTTTGCCACACTTCCATTTTTGGTTGCAACTAAATTACTCATAACTGCTAAATTTTAGTTAGACAATAATTCAAATGTTCATGCAGAAATATTCAAATCAAATGCCAAATACAGCAGTTCTTTTATTTTTTTAACCGTTTTTAATACTCTTGTTTTTAGAATGTTAAAAGAATATTTTAGAAAATGTCAAAATGACATTTTTCTGGGTCACAAGGAATTTTTCAAGGGTGATATGTTGTCAGTTTTTGGTTTGAAAAAATCCCTTTTCAAGCAAGTGCAGCATTCATTTTGGCTTTTATCTCCTCCAAACACAGATTTCCCAAACTGCCTTCGTGGGTATGCTCAATGTCTTTTTTGGGTTTAAAGTTGCCATTTTCAATGGCCTTGCCCATGGTTTTGTAGGCATCCCGGAACGGCATTCCACTTTTGACGAGCTCGTTCAAGGTGTCCACACTGAAGAGGTAATCGTATTTTGGGTCGTCCAAAATCTTGGGGTTCACCTTGATTTCCTTCAAACTAAAAGTCATCAGTTCCAAACAGGCTTGCATGTCCTGCAAGGCGGGGATGATCACTTCCTTCACTAATTGCAGATCACGGTGGTAGCCACTGGGCAAATTGTTGGTGACCAAGGTCAGTTGGTTGGGCACGGCTTGAATCCTATTGCACTTTGCACGGATCAACTCGAACACATCGGGATTCTTTTTGTGCGGCATGATGCTACTGCCCGTGGTGAGTTCGTTCGGGAACGAAATAAAATCAAAGTTCTGGCTCATGTAAAGGCAGATGTCCATCGCCATTTTGGAAAGGGTGGCAGCCACGCTGGAAATACCAAAAGCAGCGGCTTTTTCCACTTTTCCGCGGCCCATTTGGGCGGCCACCACATTGTATTTTAAGGTTTCAAAACCCATTTCGGCTGTGGTGAACGTACGGTCTATCGGGAAGGAACTCCCATAACCGGCGGCACTTCCCAACGGGTTTTGGTCTGCAATCTTATGGGCGGCCTGTACAAAGTACAGATCATCGATCAAGCTTTCGGCATAGGCAGAAAACCAAAGTCCAAAAGAGGAGGGCATCGCAATCTGTAGGTGGGTGTAGCCGGGCAACAACACTTTTTGATGCTTTTCGGCCAAATCCATCAACAGGTCGAACAAGGATTTCACTTGCTCCCTGATTTCGGAAAGTTCTTCTTTCAGGTACAATTGCATGGCCACCAAAACTTGGTCGTTCCTGGATCGTGCCGAATGTATTTTTTTGCCGGTATCGCCCAATTTTTCGGTCAGGATGAATTCAATTTTGGAATGCATGTCTTCAAAATCGTTTTCAATGGTAAAATTCCCTTTTTCGATATCCTTACCGATTTCACCCAACGCTTTCACCAAATCCTTGGCTTCTTCTTCGGTGATCAACCCCACCTTGCCCAGCATTTTAGCATGTGCGGTGGAAGCGATCACATCGTATTTGGCGAGTACCAGATCTAGTTCGCGGTCGTTGCCCACGGTAAAATGGTCTATTTTTTTATCGGTGCTAAAACCTTTGTCCCAGAGTTTCATAGTGAATAATTCAAGTTCAATTGTCAAGTTCAAGCACAGTTTTTTGTGTTTGAAGCTTGTACTTGTGTTTTATTTTTTTAGAAAACCTTCTAATATTTTAATATATAAAGTGATTCCCTCTTCAATCTCATCCACAAAAATGAATTCGTTGGCGGAGTGGGAACGGGTACTGTCACCTGGTCCCAGTTTCACCGATTGGCATGTCAATGCCGCCTGATCGGACAAGGTAGGGGAACCATAGGTTTTTCTGCCCAAGGCCAGACCACTTTTTACCAAGTCGTGATTAGGGTCAATACAGGATGAATTCAAACGTAACGAGCGAGGTGTCATTTTGCAGGGAGCCTCCCGTTGCAGCATATCTGCAATTTCTTGGTTGGTATAGCAGTCGTTCACCCGAACATCCACCACCAAATCCACTTGTGCGGGCACCACATTGTGTTGTTTTCCGCCATTGATCTGGGTCACAGTGAGTTTCACCTCACCCAAGGCATCGGAAACTTTTTCAAACGTATAGTCCTTGAACCATTGCAGCACTTCGATAGTATTGTATATGGAATTGTTGTTGTTCGGATGGGCGGCATGTGAAGGGGTGCCTTCCACCACGGCATCAAAAACGACGAGCCCTTTTTCGGCAATGGCGAGATCCATCAAAGTGGGTTCGCCCACCACGGCCACATCAATTTTGGGGAGGATGGGCAGCAAAGCACGGATACTTTTCTCCCCTGCATCCTCTTCCTCCGCCGTGGCTGCCATGATGATGTTGTGGCTCAATCCTTCCTTGTCATAAAAATGGACGAAGGTGGCGAGCAAGGAAACCAGACACCCGCCCGCATCGTTGCTTCCCAAACCGTACAATTTGCCATCTTCAACATGTGGATGGAAAGGGTCTTTGGTGTAGGCGCTGTTCGGTTTTACTGTATCGTGGTGCGAGTTGAGCAATAGGGTGGGTTTACTTTCATCAAAATATTTGTTGAAAGCATAGATGTTGTGGTATTGACGCTCCGTTTGTATCCCAAAACCCTGTAAGAAGGCTTCAATGGCATCCCCTGTTTTGTCCTCTTCCCCGGAAAAGGAGGGAATGGAAATGAGTTCCTTCAACAGTGCTATGGCCTTTTCGGTCAATATTTCTTGGGTCAATTTCATAAGGTCAGCGTTGTGTATTCAGGATTGCCAGCTTCGAGCATGCTACTGTTGCCCACACACACTTTGGAAACGTTGTTCTTCAGCGCATAGAAGCAATTGTGCATTTTGGGGAGCATTCCATCGGAAATGATGCCATAGGCCAAAAGTTCATCGTAGCCTTTGGAATCGATATGGGGAATCACCGAGTTTTCATCTTCCACATCCTGGAGCACACCTTTCTTTTCGAAGCAATAGTAAAGCGTGGTATCGAACTGATCGGACATGGCAATGGCAAGTTCAGCGGCAATAGTGTCGGCATTGGTGTTCAGCAACTGTCCTTGCCCATCGTGCGTAAGGGCACAAAAAATAGGGGTGAACCCTGCTTGGAGCAATTTGAAGATGCCATAGGCATTGACGGAATCCACATCGCCCACGAGCCCAAAATCCACTTTTAGAACGGGTCGTTTGTGGGCCCTGATAGCGTTGGCATCCGCACCACTCATCCCGATGGCATCAGTGCCCAAGGCCTGGAGCTTGGCCACGATTTTTTTACTGACCAGACCTCCATAGATCATGATGGCAATATCCAAGGTATCGGCATCAGTGATTCGTCGCCCGTTGACCATTTTGGATTCAATGCCCAACTTTTCACTCATTTCGGTGGTTTTGTTGCCGCCTCCATGGACCAAGATCTTGTTTCCGTGCATTTTGGAAAACAGGTCCAGGACATGTTCAAATCCCTTGGAATCCTCAATCAGATTGCCGCCTATTTTTACTACGGATAACTTTTGTTTCATTTGTTTATTTCTATTTTATAATGTGTCCTTCCCGTCAATATTGGCCATTGGAAGTGATTCACATATAAGGTTTGGTCGGTTTGGATCAATAATAATCAATTATAGATTTTCCAATATCTTTTTCAAGACGATTTGTGCCGAATAGATCCGGTTTTTGGCTTGTTGGGCCACCAAGGATTGTGTTCCGTCCAACACGGCATCTTCAACCACCACATTTCTGCGGACAGGCAAACAGTGCATGAATTTGGCCACACCCAATTTTTGTTCGGTCATGGTCCAGTTGGGGTCCTTGTTCACGATTTTTCCATAATCCGTATAACTGCTCCAGTTCTTCACATACACAAAATCTGCATTCTCCAAGGCCTTGTCCTGATCATGTTCTATCCGGCACCCTTGCGTGATCTCTGGGTTCAGTTCATATCCTTCGGGGTGCGTGATCACAAATTCAGCATCTTGCAATTTCATCATTTCCACAAAGGAATTGGCCACGGCATGTGGCAATGCCCTAGGGTGTGGTGCCCAGGACAGCACGACCTTGGGTCGGTCCTTGGTCTTGTTCTCGGCCAAGGTGATGGCATCTGCCAACGCTTGGAGCGGATGTCCCACGGAACTTTCCATGTTCACCACCGGGATGGATGCATATTTGGCAAATCCATTGATCACTTCCTCCGCCTCGTCTTTTTTCTTGTCCTCCAAACCGGCAAAAGCCCTGATGGCCACAATGTCACAATATTGGGAGACCACTTGTGCCGCTTCCTTGATATGTTCCGAGGTACCTTTGTCCATAATGGTCCCATCTCCGTACTCCAGGGCCCAACCTTCACTGCCAAAATTCATCACCATGACCTCCATACCGAGGTTCATGGCCGCTTTTTGGGTACTCAAGCGGGTTCTAAGGCTGTTGTTGAAAAACAGCAGGCACAAGGTTTTACGTTTGCCCAAACCTTCAAACTGATAAGGGTCTTTTTTGAGGTTGATCGCTTCTTCCACCCAATCGGGGAGGGAGTCAATATCGTTTATGGACAGGTAATGTTTCATTTCAATGCTTTTTGGAGGGCTTCAAAAAATAGGTCTATGTGTTCTTTGGTGATGTTGAGTGCGGGCAAAAACCGTAGCAGTTTTTTGTTGTTGGCACTCCCGGTGAACATGTGATGGTCATAGATCAGTTTTTTGCGCAGGTCGGCCACTTCAAAATCAAACTCCAGTCCGATCATGAGTCCCCTGCCCTTCACCTTGATGATTTCGGGAACGGCTGCCGCCTTTGTTCTAAAATAGATGCCAAGTTCTGCGGCGTTTTCCACGAGATTTTCATCTTCCAAAACCTCCAAAACGGCCAAACTTGCGGCACAGGCCAAATGGTTTCCACCAAAGGTGGTGCCCAAAAGTCCATAGGAAGCTTCAAAAGATTCATGGATCAAAATTCCGCCCACTGGAAAGCCATTCCCCATACCTTTCGCGATGGAAATGATACCGGGCTGGACACTTCGACTCCGCTCAGTGTCCGAATGGTGCTGGAACGCAAAGAATTTTCCGCTTCGCCCATAACCGGACTGTACCTCGTCCGCGATGAGGACCACGCCATTCTCCTTGCATTTTTCGGCGATGAATTGATAGAACTCAGTGGTGGGTTCGTCAAGACCGCCCACGCCTTGGATCGCTTCCAAGATCACCGCACAATACCCTTCCGATGAGATGGCTTTTTCAAACGCATCAAAATCGTTCAAGGGCAGAAAGGTCACTTCCTGTTGCAGATTGATGGGGGCATTGATCTTTAGGTTGTCCGTTGTGGCAACGGCAGCGGACGTCCTACCATGGAAACTGTTCCTAAAGGCAATGACCTTGGCCTTTCCGGTGTGGAACGAAGCCATTTTCAGTGCATTTTCATTGGCTTCCGCCCCCGAATTGCACATGAATAGGGTATAATTTTCGCAACCTGATGCTTTTCCCAGTTTTTCGGCCAATGCTTCTTGAACCGGATTTTGCACAGAATTGCTGTAAAAAGCGATTTTTTCCAATTGATCCTCGATGCGCTTTACGTAATGGGGATGGGTATGCCCAATGGAAATCACGGCATGGCCGCCATAGAAATCCAAGTATTTTTGTCCTTTGTCGTCCCAGACTTCAATGCCCTTTGCCGATACCGGGGTCACGTCATATAGGGGGTAAACGTCGAATAGTTTCATGGTCTTTTTGTTTGTCGTCTCGATCATGGTCGAAAGTTTTATCCTTTTTTGATCTGGCTGATTTTTTCGTAGGAGGCCACAATGCCCCTGATGAGGGAAGAGCTGAGCCCTTGGTGCTCCATTTCGTTCAGTCCTTCTATGGTGCAGCCCCTTGGTGTGGTCACCCTATCGATTTCCTCTTCGGGATGGCTACCGGATTCGATCAACA
Source organism: Flagellimonas baculiformis (assembly GCF_033441575.1). NCBI lineage: Bacteria > Pseudomonadati > Bacteroidota > Flavobacteriia > Flavobacteriales > Flavobacteriaceae > Flagellimonas > Flagellimonas baculiformis. Next base: position 11,506 of record NZ_JAUZVW010000003.1, on the reverse strand, counting down.
GGCTGGCAGCTCCGTTACAGGTATGCATGGCAAGTTCCTGGGCTTCCTTGGCATCGAACCCCAACTGGATGGCCCCTTGGGTCGTGGCACGTATCAAGCGCATCCAAAAGGCGATACCGCTTGCACAGATCACCGTGGCTGCCTGCATTTGCTCTTCGGGGATTTCCATGGTGTGTCCCATTCGGTTGAAAATGGCCTTGGCCAGATCTACCCGTTTTTTGCCCAGTTCGTTACTGCAGATACAGGTCATGGACTTGCCCACGGAAATGGCCGTGTTGGGCATGCTACGGATGATGAACTTATCGGCACCGATGATACTTTCGATCCTGGCGATGCCAAAACCGGTAATGGTGCTGATGATCACATGTTTTTCGGTAAGTAGCTCCTTGCTCTGTTCCAAAATGGAGGCAAAGTGGCCCGGCTGTACGGCAAAGATGAGGATGTCGGAATTTTTTACGGCCTCTAGGTTGTCCGAGGTGACCGTGACGTTTCCATATTTCTCAAAATCCTTGATGCCCTTGGTGTTCCTTTTGGTCAGGTACATGGTGGTGGCCCCGTTGGTGTGCAAAATCCCTTTGGCAATGGCCAGTCCCAAATTTCCTGCTCCTATGATCGCTATTTTCATGGTTTTCTTGTTTGTCATCTCGAGCGCAGTCGAGAGATGTAAATTTTCATCAATCTAGGTCTAGCATCTCGACTGCGCTCGATGTGACAGTTTGGCCTAAGGTTTTTAAAATACTCCTGCTTTTAATAACAGCCCTTCGGTCTCTGCAAAACCGAACATCAGGTTCATGTTCTGTACAGCTTGCCCCGAGGCACCCTTCAACAAATTGTCAATGGCAGAAGTCACCAACAAGAGGTCATCGTGCTTGTGCAAATGGATGTGACACTGGTTGGTGTTCACCACTTGTTTCAGATGGATTTCCGCTTCGGACATATGGGTGAAAACGGCATCGGCATAAAAATCCGAATACAGTTTTTTGGCTTCGTCCAAAGAACCTTCAAAATGGGTATAGGCCGTAGCCAGAATGCCCCTGGTGAAATTTCCCCGGTTCGGCAAAAATAGCAGCTTGCCCACATTGTTGCCGAAGGACTTGAGACTTTCCCCAATTTCCCCCAAATGTTGGTGGGTAAAGGGTTTGTACCACGAAACGTTGTTGTTCCTCCAGCTGAAATGGGAGGTGTCGGACAGGCCTACGCCGGCTCCTGTACTTCCCGTCACGGCATTCACATGCACTTCGTTTGCCAGCAGACCGGCCTTTGCCAAGGGCAACAAAGCCAGTTGGATTGCGGTGGCAAAACAGCCGGGATTGGCGATGGCCTCGGCTGATGCAACGGCAGACCTGTTCAATTCGGGAAGTCCATAAATGAAACGTTTGCCGTTGAAGGTGGAATCGGCCTGTAGCCTGAAATCGTTGCTCAGGTCGATGATTTTGGTACTTGCCGAGAATGCGTGTTCGTTCAAAAATGACGTAGAATTGCCATGGCCCAAACACAAAAAGACCACATCCACAGCCGGATTGATTTCTCCGGAAAATGTAAGATCGGTCAGCCCCAAAAGATCTTGGTGTGCCGAAGCAATGGGTTTTCCGGCCCTCGTGGTACTATATACAAAATCGATTTTGGCGTTAGGATGGTGGAGCAATATTCGGATCAGTTCCCCGCCCGTATATCCAGAACCTCCTATGATTCCCGCTTTAATCATGGTCTTGGTTTACATGGTTCGCAATTTTGCCCGAATTGGACAATATTTTGATGAACCCTTTGGCGTCATCTGCGGTCCATCCTTTGTTCATTTCCCCATAACTTCCAAAGGAAGCGTTCATAAGGTCATGCTCGGACGAGATCCCGTTCAGTTCAAATCGGTATGGGTGTAACGTTAGGTACACATCCCCGGAAACGTGCTTTTGGGTATCTGCCAAAAAGGCCTCGATGTTCCGCATCACTTCGTCCAGATAGTTGCCTTCATGGAGCAACATGCCATAGAAATTGCCCATTTGCTCTTTTTGATATTGCTGCCATTTGCTCAAGGTGTGTTTTTCCAACAAATGGTGCGCTTTGATGATGATCAATGGGGCAGCGGCCTCAAAACCGACCCTCCCCTTGATCCCGATGATGGTGTCGCCCACGTGGATGTCCCTTCCGATGGCGTATTTGGAAGCGATTTCCGCAAGTTTTTCAATATTGGCCACTGGAGTGTCCTTTTCCCCATCAACGGCCACCAATTCCCCTTTGCTGAACGTCAGCTTCAGTTCTTTTGGAAGTTCTTTTTCCAATTGGCTCGGAAATGCATTTTCCGGTAGGGACAGATGGGAGGTCAAGGTCTCGGAACCGCCCACTGAGGTACCCCAAAGTCCCCTGTTGATGGAATACTTGGCCTTTTCCCAAGAATAATCGATCCCGTTTTTCTGCAGATACTCGATTTCCACTTCCCTGGCCAGTTTCTTGTCGCGTATAGGGGTGATGATCTCGATGTCCGGGGCCAAGATCTGGAAGATCATATCGAACCGTACTTGGTCGTTTCCGGCACCTGTGCTGCCGTGGGCAATATATTTGGCACCCACTTTCTTGGCATGGTTCACGATCTCGATGGCCTGAACGATCCGTTCGGCACTCACGGAAAGGGGGTAGGTATTGTTCCTCAACACGTTTCCGAAGATGAGGTACTTCACCACCTTGTCATAGAAGGTGTTGATGGCGTTGATGGAGGTATAGGTGGTGGCGCCCAATGCCAGGGCCTTTTTTTCGATTTCTTCGATTTCAGCTTTGCTGAACCCGCCAGTGTTCACACTCACGGCATGGACTTCAAAGCCTTCATCCTGGGATAGGTATTTTGCACAATAGGAAGTGTCCAATCCGCCGCTATAGGCCAATACTAATTTTTTCATGGTTTTATGTTCGATTTATGTGTCACATTGAGCGGAGTCGAAATGTGATGTTGTTCTCGACTGCGCTCGAACTGACATTTACTTTTGTTTCTTTTTAAGAAAAAGGGTTTCCTTGATCTGCTTCAGTCTTTGGAATGCCTTGCTGTTCAATTTTTTGGGTTCTTCCGCTTTTTTGGCGTTGGGGTCGTACAGCATTCCGGTGCAGAGGCACATTTTCTGTTCCGTCCGCGTCAGGATGTCAAAGTTTTTACAGGTCTGACAGCCCTTCCAGAATTCGGGATCGTCCGTAAGCTCGGAAAAGGTAACGGGTTTGTATCCCAGTTCGTAGTTCATTTTCATCACGGCCAAACCAGTGGTGATCCCAAAGATCTTGGCATCGGGGAATTTTTTCCGGGACAGGTCAAAAACGGCTTTCTTGATCTGTTTGGCCAATCCCTGGTTCCTGTAATCGGGGTGTACGATCAATCCGGAGTTGGCGACAAAATCCTTGTTGCCCCAGACTTCGATATAGCAGAACCCGGCAAATTTATCACCATCCAAAGCAATGATGGCGTTCCCGTTCTGCAACCGTTTCATGATGTATTCAGGGGTGCGTTTGGCAATACCGGTCCCTCGGATCTTGGCTGATTCCGCGATGGTGTCACAGATGATCTGTGCGTATTTAAAATGTGATTCGTTGGCAATTACAATTTCCATTGCAAGCGTATAGACTGATAAAAATTATTAAAAAAAGTTGTTGGTTTTTGCGGAAATGGACTCACCTATTTCCATAAATAGTTTTGCACCCTTACGGGCGGCGACGGGGAGAAAATGGACTGATGGGCGCGGGAACGCTCAGTGTAAACGATATGTACTCTTGTCCTTTCATTATGAATCAAAAGTACAAATTAATCCGAATAGACCCGTGGGTGAGGGTCATTTTTTGAAGAAATATAACTTTTTTGGCCCTTTGGTTATCATTTCATAAAGAAAGAAGCCAATCACCAAAATGTATTCAACGGCCAGTAGCCAAAGATTTTCCGTATAGTCTGGGTCGGTATAGGCATAATAACTCAGGATAACGGCAAACGACCAGATCAAAACAAATTTGTATTCCGTAAAAATGGCGATTCCCAAAAGGAACACCACGTACCACGGATGGACTGTGCTGGACAGAAAATAATAGCACGCCAGAGCCAGCATCATCGAGGTGATGACCGTTTGTAATTTCTGGTTTTTCCGGAGAAGGGCAATCATCAATACGATGGCTATCATAGCTTTGACGATCATGGAACCGTAGGATTCGATGAGTTCCCACGGTTTGGCCTCGTACTGTTCAACAGCGATTTTTTTGACCACATTGTACACACTTGCATTGAACTCAAAATTGGAAAACCAGAGCCCGACGGTCTCCGAATAATGGTCAATAAAAAAGGAGGAATAAAAGGGGTAGAGAATCAGAACGCAGGAAAGACCTACTATGCCATAGAAAGCCACACCTTTTTTGATTCCCAGGTATTTGAGGAACATGGGCAGGAGCAAAAGGGGCACCAGTTTCACCATGATGGAAACAGCATAGACAGGTGCGCCCCACAACCATTGGTTTTTCGAGATGAGGTAGAGCGACCACACAAAAAAGAACAGCATGATGCCTTCAAAATGGAGATTTCCTGTCAGTTCTATGATCACCAAGGGGTTCAAAAAATACCAAAAGGCCATGTGGTTGGCAAGGTTGAGGTTTTGCAGCAGTTTTCTGCCAAAGTAGAGGATGCCCAAGTCTGCAAGGATAATGGTCAATCGCATTACGATGATGGAACCGAGGATGCTCCCGCCTCCCAAAAGGGCTGCCAGCGTAAAGAACAATTGGTTCACTGGGGGGTAATTGCTATAATGGCGAGCATTGAGCTCGCTCATTCCTGCATAGAGCCCCTCCGCATTGGCTATGGGCACATTGCCCTGCTCCATGAGTTGGTCCGGGGTGTGCAGATAGGGATTGATGCCATTTTTGATGAGTTCCCCATCCCATATGAAACGAAAAAAATCCTGGGAGAGATTGGGTTCGGCCACGAGGAATACCAACCGGAACAAAATACCGATGACCAACAGGAAATTGAAGTTCCATTTTTCAAACTGCATGATCTTATGGCAAAGAAAGAACGTTGCCGCAAAGAGCATGAAAAGTTTCACGAAATCGGTGCGGGCAAGGTCATAGGCAAAACTGGTGTAGAACAACACGGAGCCGATAACAAAAAGTATCGGGTATCTATGCAGTCGCCAGTAAGATAGCATGTTTTAAGCCTTGGATGTCAGGGATTTAAAGAATACAAATCCGAAGCCTAGGAACAACATCAAGTGGAAAGGGAACAATCCGTAGTCGTTCAAGGGAACCGCGCTATACATTCCGAATAGGAAATAGACCATCAGGGCAAATTCCAAAATCATGTTGGGCGATAACTTTTTGGTCAAGTATTTATTGCCCTTCCATGTGTCGGTAATACTGTTGATGTTGAACTTTGGGGTACGTACAAACTCGCTTCGCTTCCCAAGGTGTCCTTCCAAAACGGCCACGGTGTTGTGCAAAGAGAAGCCCAATGCCACGGAGAAGAAGGTAAAGAAGAGTTTGATATAATCCACAAAATTGTCAAAACTACTGCCTTGGATACTCTTGTAGGTGAACCAATAGCAGATGAACAGGATAATGGTGCTGACGATGAAAAAGCTGGTCACTTCGAACACCCAGCCCAAATGCCCGTAGGTATTTTTGATGTAGAGCATGGGAATGCTCAAGAGGGCCACGATGAACACACAAAGGAACATGGAGCTGTTCAAGAGGTGCATCACACCATGGAACTTGGTCTTGAACGGAATGTTCTTCGCCTTGATGACGCTCCAAACCGTTTTTCTGAAGTTTTCGGCACCTCCTTTGTTCCAACGGAACTGTTGGGAACGGGCGGCACTGATCACCACGGGAAGCTCGGCGGGAGTCTCCACATCTTCCAAATATTTGAATTTCCAGTTTTTCAACTGTGCACGGTAGCTCAAATCCAAATCTTCGGTAAGGGTGTCACCTTCCCAGTTGCCTGCATCGAGGATGCATTGTTTTCTCCAGATACCAGCAGTACCGTTAAAGTTGATAAAGTGTCCTTTGGAGTTTCTTCCCACTTGTTCCAAAGTAAAGTGGGCGTCCAATGCAAAGGCTTGGATACGGGTCAAGGTGGAGTAGTCGCGGTTGATGTGTCCCCAACGGGTCTGCACCACACCGATCTCGCTGTCCTTGAAATAGGGCACGGTTTTTTTCAACCAATCACTTTCAGGAAGGAAGTCGGCATCGAATATGGCGATGAACTCCCCTTTGGCAATGGCCAGTCCTTCTTTGAGTGCCCCGGCCTTGAACCCTTTTCTGTTTTCCCTACGGATATGTTGTATGTCGAGTCCTGTTTTTTGGAGCTCTTCCACCCGTTTTGCGGTCTCTATGATGGAGTCGTCCGTGGAATCGTCCAGGACTTGGATCTCCAATTTGCTTTTGGGGTATTCTATCTTGGCGATGTTGTCCAACAGTCGTTCCATCACATACTCTTCGTTGTAGATGGGAAGCTGGATGGTGACAAAGGGAATTTCCTTTGGATCTAACAGGTTGAATTTTGGGGCTTCCTCGTTTCGTCTTTTGTAACCCAAATAGTTGACCAAAAGATTCAATTGGGCAAGACTGTAGAAGAAAATCAGGATCAAGGCTGTACTATAAACAGCAATGATGATAAGAGCGATAGTAAGTCCCATTTTATTTTAAACTGTATTTAAAGATCCAACCCAAAATTTTTATGCCTGCAAATATAGTACCTTTTACCGTACCAGACACTTTTGAGACGCCAATTCTTTTTTTGTAACGCACTGGTACTTCGGTATATGTCATTTTTTTTCTTAAAATTTTTAACTGCATTTCCACAGTCCACCCATAAGTGGTATCCTGCATGTCCAATTCTTTGAGTTTTTCATATTTAATTGCCCTGAATGGACCTAAATCCGTAAATCTTGACCTAAAGAACAATTTCATCAAAAAAGTGGCCAATTGGTTCCCGAAAACCTGTTGCGGGGTCATCGAACCGGGTTCACGAAGCGCTTTTGTTCGTGCACCGACCACAAAATCCACCTCATTTTCCAAGATCGGGGCGACCACCTTATCCAACTCCTCGGGATAATCGGAATAATCTCCGTCGATAAATACGATGATGTCGGGTGTTTTGGATTGTTCGGAAATATAATTCAATCCTTTTAGGCAGGCAGAGCCATATCCCTTGCGGTTTTCGGTGATGACGGTGGCCCCTGCTTTCCGTGCATTTGCCATGGTATCGTCCTTGGAACCATTGTCCACCACTACGATTTCGGAAACGTGTTTTGGCAGTTCGGAAACCACTTTTCCAATGGAATCTCCTTCGTTGATCGCAGGAATAATGACTTTGATGTCCGCCACTGAAGAGCTAGTTTTTGCTTGAAGTAACCAAAACTAAACTTTTCCATGGATTTTTAGGGTCCATCCACATAAAATGAAGGTAAAGGAAATGTTTTGTCCGTTATTTTTGATTGACCAGTGCCATGAGGTCCACATCGTTCCCCAAAAGCACTTGGTTGCTGTCAATCCGTCCCTTTAGCGGACCATTTTCCAGTTTGAGCACGCCCCGCGGACAGACGGCAGAGCAAATGCCACAACCCACACAACTGGAACGGACAATATTCTCGCCTTTTTGGGCGTAGGCACGCACATCGATGCCCATTTCGCAATAGGTGGAACAGTTGCCGCAGGAAATACACTGTCCGCCATTGGTAGTGATCCTGAAGCGGGACAACAACCGTTGCTGGAAGCCCAAGATAGCCGCCATGGGACATCCGTATCTGCACCAGACCCGGCTCCCAAAAATGGGATAGAACCCTGTGCCGATGACACCCGAGAAAATACTGCCGATCAAAAAGGAATAGGATTTCCGAAGGGTTTCGGATTTGAAAAGAAACACCTGCCCCTCGCCACTGAAAAAATGGAACCCAATCAAGGCCAAAATAATCACGAAATACCCAATGGCCCCATATTGGGCATCTTTTTGGAGCTGGTCTCTCTTAAAAATCATTGCCCAACCGAAAACGAGAGTGAGCAACACGGCCACCCCAATCAAAAAAGTGCTCTTGGTGAGCCAATATTTGCTGGTGTCCGTGCCCAAATAGGAATAGACGACCGCCGTGGTCATCAAGGTGACAAAAACGACCACGCTGTGCACCACCCAACGTTCCACTTTCCAGGCAAAAGTGGATTTATCACTGAGTTGCCTGAAGGAATCCCCGGCGGTTTCCGCAAGTGCGCCGCACCCACAGACCCAGGAGCAGTACCATCGTTTTCCGTATTTGTAGGTCAATATCGGGGTAATCACAAAAATGGACACAATGCCAAAAATAAGCAGGGCAAGGCCAATATCCCCCGAACTTAAAAATCCTTTGATGCGGTAACTTTCAAAGTTATAATAGTTGAGGGGCCAGACGTTTTTGAGGTCGTAGTAGGGCAGGCTTCCCCCATCCAGGATCTTGTGGCCGTTAAGCCGGGCCATCAATTCGGGTATGGTGAAGGCAAAGGCCAATTGAAAGAACATCACACTGAAAGTGCGAAATCGTTGGTAACGGCTATGTCGGTATTTCCAAAGGAACTTTGCCCCAAAAATCAAAATGGCGACGGTATATAAAGTGCCATAGACAAACCACTGACTGGCGGGATTGCCGCTCAGCAATTTGCTCAAAGGGTCAAAAAGCGCAATGACGCCCCGGTTTTCCCCGCCGCTCACCAATCCGAGATATTCGGGATAAAAATAAAGCACGATGTAAAAGCCGGTGAGTGCCAACCCGACGACCCAGGCCCAAAAACCCCGACTGGAAATGGATTTGAACCACACCCCGTCATTTTTGATGCCCGGCAATTTTTGGGAATAGGCATCCCAGGAAAACCAAAGGGTCCCGATGCTGATCGCGGAAAGCGAAACGATCAACCACAAGGTTTGGTTCGGGAAATTGACATTGAACACAGCCAACAGCAGGATTCCAAGTCCTGCCATTCCCAAAAGGGTCGCCATTTTTTGGCCTGTGCTCAGGCTTTTTGGAGGTTCCCCGGTCAGGGCCATGCTCGGGTTGTGGGTTTGACTGTTCATGGGTTGTTTTTCCTATTGAAATATTCTGATGAGACTTTTCTTTTTCAAGGTGATGGATTTTCCGAAATCGGCATTGTATTTTGAAACGATTTCAGATTCAAATCCTTTGTAGAATTCAGGGTCGAAGTTGGCATCCACCAAATGGGCCATCACAAAATCGATATCCCTTTTCTCGTTCAACCAATGGTCGATGACCTGATGCCGCATCCGGATACCAAAGGTATTGATGCCCAAAAAGGTTTCGGAACCCCTGTCGAAAGCTATGGTGATGCAGATTTTTTCCTGGGGATGTCGCCAATGAAAATGGATTTCCGAGTCCGTTTTCTTCCGTTCGGGGAACACCCAACCATAGGTTTGGTACTCAATGTCCAGAAATTTGGCCGAATTGAACCAATGGCCCGGGCGGTACTCCATTCGGTTGCCGCAAAGGGTCTGTGCCAGTACCTCGCCCATCATCCTGCCCGTGTACCAAACGGCTTCCACGGGTTTTCGGTTGCCAATGGCCTCGTGCTGTTCCGCGCAATCGCCAATGGCGTACACGTTCGCTATGTTGGTTTCCAAAAAGCGGTTCACCTTTACACCACGACCCAGTTCAATCCCAGAACCTTTCAAAAAATCGATATTTGGCGTCACACCTGCCGTCAATCCCACCACATTACAAGGGATTTCTTCTTCGGTTTCTTCCAAGATCACCGATTTGACCTTCCCGTTCCCATCGGAAACAATTTCCTTCAAAGAGGCATTCAACCGAAGGTCGATGTGGTGCTCCCGAATGTGCTCATTGATCATTTGGGAATCGCCCTTGGGCAAAACACCGTTCCAAAAGCTGCTTTCCCGTACCAAAAAAGTGACGGGGATGTCACGTGTCCGAAGCATTTCGGCCAACTCGATACCGATGAGCCCACCACCCACGATCACCGCCCTTTTGCAACGGTCGTTGTTCGGCGCATTTTGCTCCAAAAGGTCAAGGTCCTGCTTGGAATACAATCCTTGGACACCCTCCAGATCCTGGCCCGGCCATCCAAACTTGTTGGGCTTGGATCCTGTGGCAATGACAAGCTTGTCGTACGAGATCCACTCCCCATCCACTGTCGGGACATGGATGTTTTTGTTGTAAAATTTAGTGGGGCGACCCTTCACATGGATCTTCTTGTTTTGGGTATCGATAGTTTCGGCCCTTGCACGGACAAGGTTGATCTTGTTTTTTCTCCAAAAAGCGTTTTCGTAGGGTTGGGTGTGCTCAAACTTCATGTGGCCCATATAGACGTACATCAGCGCGGTTCGAGAGAAAAAATAATCCGTCTCGGCGGAAACGATGGTGATTTTTTTGTTGGAAAGCTTTCGGATGTGCCGGGCCGCGGTCACCCCCGCTATTCCATTTCCAATGATGACAATGTGCTCCATGAAAGAAGGATTATGGGTCTTGTGTCGTACCTAAAGATAGGAACTTAACCCTGTCCCCCAATTTAGAAAGGATTTAATTTGTGTTTGAGGTGTTCTTTAGGGATTTAGCAGGTTGAAGAAATGTCAGCTCGAGTGTTTTTCTTTAGAAAAATTGCCTGCCTGCTGGCAAAGGAAGGTGTCGAGAATGCATTTCTTGGATATAGTATTCTGATTATCATTAACTTTACATGTTTGTACTGAACTTGATTTCAGTGTCGGTCGATATCATTTGTTTGAAAGGAATGACATCTTTAGCGCTAGGAGATTTCCAATAATATCTTATATACCAAATTTTAAGAATGTATGCAACATTTTTCGCCGGAAGAACTTGAGTTTAAAGAAGACTCCTTTGCTGAACAAGTTAGGACTAGAAAGATTTTTGAAGAATTAAAACAACGAGCATTAGATGGGAAATCACTTCTAGAAAGAGAGAAAAGATTTTTATGTGTCGGTCTAAAAATATCCTATTTAGAAGCAGACGGAAAACCTGAAGACTATGGATTTTGTGATGATTTTATATTTAGAGAATTGTATCTGACCTATTTTCATAACAATCTTTCCGGGCCTTTTTATAAAGCCAAAAAAGGAAAAATTGTACAAGTTTCACAAAAAGAACAAATCAAAGACTTCAAAACACTTCAATCGTTTTCTAACAGATGGCAAAAAGAAATTGAATTTACAAAACATAAAGACCAAGTACTACAGGAGTTAGCAAGCGAGACAAGAAAAGATTTGAAAGAACTGGATAAAAAATATCCAAAATTAGTTAGGAGGTTTAGAAAGCAACAAGACAAATATAGATTGCAGAAAGATAAAATAATTATGCAATCGAAATTCATCTATCATCTTACAAAAAGTGTTATTGAGGATTATGAAAAAAAGGAATTTGAAATACCTTTTTCTGGTCAAATTGTTGAGCTAACTATTTATTCATTTATTTATTTGTAATAGTTAAGACTTAATCTGACAATCTTTATAAATTAGTTTAACCCTTAAATTAGATTTGTCAGATGAGTA